>NZ_CM001466.1:2012164-2318601 GCF_000231055.2 Saccharomonospora azurea NA-128
GCCTCCGGACCAGCCCGACAAGCGGCAGCGCGGCGAAGGGCGTCCCCAGCCACCGGCCAGGCGCGGTCGGCGAGTCCCGCCACCTCCGCGTGGTGACGAGCCCTCACGGGGCGAGCCACCACCACGCGGACGGCAGCCGGGCAGGCCGCGACGCGACGTTCCTCGGTCCGATCCTCGCGGAGGCGGTCCTCGTCGGGGCAACCCGCGTGGAGACAATCCGCCGCGGCGGGGGCGGCCGTGGGACGACGAGCGTCCCTGACCGCCCCTCAGCGGTCGTTCGACGGCTCCGAGGTCACCGGACGCCGCTGCGGATCTTCTCGTCCCTCAGCTCGCGAGGCAGGGCGAACGTGATCTTCTCGTTCGCCGTGGTGACCTCCTGGACGTCCTCCCACCCGCGCTCGGCGAGGTAGTCCAGCAGCTCGAACACGAGCACGTCGGGAACGGAGGCACCGCTGGTCACACCGACGGTCTCGACGTCACGCAGCCATTCCTCGTCGACCTCGCTGGCGTAGTCGATGAGGTGGGCGTCCTTGGCTCCGGCCTGGAGAGCCACCTCGACCAGACGCTTCGAGTTGGACGAGTTCTCCGACCCGACCACGAGCACGAGATCACACTCGGCGGCCATGGCCTTGACGGCGAACTGCCGGTTGGACGTCGCGTAGCAGATGTCGTCGCTCGGCGGATCGGCCAGCTCGGGGAAACGCTCCTTGAGCTGGCCCACGCGCTCCATGGTCTCGTCGACGCTGAGGGTGGTCTGCGACAGCCACACGACCTTGGACGGGTCACGAACCGTCACCTTGTCGACGTCGTCGGGGGTGTCCACGAGCTGCACGCGGTCGGGAGCCTCACCGGCCGTCCCCTCGACCTCCTCGTGGCCCTCGTGGCCGATGAGCAGAATGTCGTAGTCGTCGCGGGCGAACCGGTTGACCTCCTTGTGCACCTTCGTCACCAGCGGGCACGTGGCGTCGATGGTTTGAAGGTTGCGTTGGGCGGCCTCTTCGTGCACCGCCGGTGACACACCATGAGCGGAGAAGACCACGAGTGCGCCCTCGGGCACCTCGGACGTCTCGTCGACGAAGATGACGCCGCGTTCTCGCAGCGTGTCGACCACGTGCTTGTTGTGCACGATCTCCTTGCGGACGTAGACGGGGGCGCCGTACTTCTCGAGGGCCTTTTCCACCGTGACGACCGCCCTGTCCACGCCGGCGCAGTAGCCGCGAGGGTTGGCCAGCAGGACGCGCTTGCCGTTGGGGGCGGGGCTCGATGCACTCATGGGCCCCAGGGTACGGGAGACCTCTCCGCGCTTGCTGTCGACGATCTTGTGGGACGACCGACACGCGCCGAGCATCCGTTTGGGCCGGAGGACGCGGGTGCGGCAGGCTAGACGTATGAGACATGTCCCGTTCCCGCTCCGGGTAGCCGCCGGCCTGGCCGTGACCACGGCCGAGCGGGTGCGTGGGTTGCCCAAGACGCTCGTCGAACTGCCCGTCACCGTGGCCAGTCAGGCGCTGCAACTCTCCATGCGCGTGCAGCAGGAGATCACCGAGTTGGCGATCAAGGGCGACGACGCGCTGTCGGCTCTGCGCCGCCCCGAGGAGACGCCCGAGTGGGCCACCTTCGACGAGGACGTCAGTGACCTCGACGACCTCGACGACCTCGACAACCCCGACGACCTCGACCGCAACGGCCGCAACGGGGCCGCACCCGGCTCCCCCGCGGCGGCGACCGGCACAGCACAGGACCTCGGCGTGGAGGACCCGTGGGCGGAGGAGGAGCTCGCTCTCGCCGGTGAGCACACCGACGGCGAGTTCGACAGCCCCGCCACGCCCGCAGCTCCGGGCGGCCTGGAGAACTACGACGAGCTGACCCTGCCTCGGGTCCGGGCCCGGCTGCGTTCGCTGTCGCTGGCCCAGCTGGAGGAGCTCCTCACCTACGAGCGGGAGCACGAGAACCGCCCGTCGTTCGTCGGGATGCTGACCCGGCGCATCGCCAACGTGCGCCAGGCCGGGGGCTCAGCGGACGGTGAGTAGCAGCACCGAACGCTCCCGCGCGAGCACACCGGCCTCCACCTCCGAGAACCCGTGGCCCGTACGCACGGTGGCCCGCAAGATCGCCGACTGGATCCATCGCCTCGGCGCGGTGTGGGTGGAGGGCCAGGTCACCCAGATCTCGGCCCGTCCCGGCACCCAGACGTCGTTTCTGACACTGCGCGATCCCGCCGCCGACGTCTCGATGACCGTCACCTGCCCGGCGAGGCTGCTCCGCTCCATCGAACCGCCGTTGCGGGACGGGGCCAGCGTGGTCGTGCACGCTCGGCCGACGTTCTTCCTGGGCCGCGGGACGCTGAGTCTGCGTGCCGACGAGATCCGCCCCGTGGGTATCGGCGAGTTGCTCGCGCGGATCGAGCGGCTCCGCAAGCTTTTGGCGGCGGAAGGGCTGTTCGCGCCCGAGCGCAAGCGGCCGTTGCCGTTCCTGCCGAAGGGTGTCGGCCTGATCACCGGACGCGCCTCCGCGGCCGAACACGACGTGCTGGTCAACGCCCAGGCACGGTGGCCCGCCGTGAAGATCAGGGTCCTCAACACCGCGGTGCAGGGCGCGCGGGCCGTGCCGCAGATCGTGCGCGCCCTGTCGACGCTGGACGCCGATCCCGACATCGACGTCATCGTCATCGCCCGGGGCGGGGGCAGCGTCGAGGACCTGTTGCCGTTCTCCGACGAGACGCTGTGCCGAGCGGTGGCCTCGGCGGGCACGCCCGTGGTGAGCGCGATCGGGCACGAACCGGACTCCCCGCTGCTCGACCTCGTCGCCGACCGACGTTGTTCGACGCCGACGGACGCGGGCAAGACCGTCGTCCCGGACGTGGTCGAGGAGACGGCGCGCATCCACCAGCTGCGCGACAGGGCCCGGCGGGCCCTGCACGGCTGGGTGGACACGCAGTGCCGGCTGCTGGACCAGATTCGCAGCAGGCCGTCGCTCGCGGATCCGTTCGGACCGATCGAACGCCGTGCGGCCGAGATCGAGACGCACGTGGAGCGTGGCCGGCGGGCGATTCTCACGACGCTCACCCACGAGCAGTCGGCGCTGGCGTCGGCGCGGGCGCGCCTGGCCGCGCTCGGGCCGTCGGCCACGCTCGAACGGGGCTACGCGGTCGTGCAGTACACCGACGACGCGGGCGAGCTCCGGGTGCTCCGGTCGGTCACCGAGGTGGGCGACGGCGCGCCACTGCGGGTGCGGCTGGCCGACGGCGCCGTGCACGCGGTCGTGCGCGAACCCGAGCCGTGAACGACGTCCGGGCCACCCGCCCGGCAGCGCGGTAGTGTGCGGCTCGACCCCGCGACCGGCTGACGAGCGAGACGAACCGACGAGCGACGAGACGAGCAGAGTGAACGAACCGAACGACGACGAGCTGACCGACCTCGGTTACGAGGAAGCCCGAGACCAGCTGATCGAGGTCGTGAAGGGCCTCGAAGCCGGTGGGCTCTCCCTGGAGGAGTCCCTCGCGCTGTGGGAGCGCGGGGAGCGACTCGCCCGGCTGTGCGAGCGGCACCTCGACGGCGCTCGCGAGCGCATCGAAGCGGCCCTGGCTACCGTGGAGAACACAGACGCAGACGCCGAGGACGCGCAGGAGAACGGATCGGACGCGGGCTAGCCGCCACCCACCATGGCGCCGACTGGTCACGTCGCGTGATCTCGGTGACAGAAGCGTGGGCTGGGCGTGGGCGTCGCACCCGTTTGATGCCTTACTCAGGGCAGGAAGCGTCGATCGACACCATCGGGAGGCACCATGACCGCCGCCAGCCAGCCAGCACGCAACCCGCGTCGAGGTGAGGCACCGGACCGCAACCTCGCGATGGAGCTCGTCCGGGTCACCGAGGCGGCGGCGATGGCCGCGGGCCGGTGGGTCGGCAAGGGCGACAAGAACGCGGGCGACGGCGCGGCCGTCGACGCGATGCGCCAGCTCATCGGCACAGTGTCGATGCGGGGTGTCGTCGTGATCGGCGAGGGCGAGAAGGACGAAGCGCCCATGCTGTTCAACGGCGAGGAAGTCGGCAACGGCGACGGCCCCGACTGCGACGTGGCCGTCGACCCCATCGACGGCACGACGCTCATGTCGAAGGGCATGCCCAACGCGCTCGCCGTGCTGGCGGTGGCCGAACGGGGTGCGATGTTCGACCCGTCGGCCGTGTTCTACATGGAGAAGCTCGCCGTGGGCCCGGAGGCCGCGGGCACCGTCGATCTGTCGGCACCGATCGCGGAGAACATCCGCCGGGTGGCGAAGGCGAAGCAGAGCAGCGTGTCCGACGTGACCGTGTGCATTCTCGACCGGCCGCGGCACGACCAGATCGTCAAGGAAGTGCGCGAGGCGGGCGCGCGGATCCGGTTCATCAGCGACGGCGACGTGGCGGGTGCCATCGCCGCGGCGCGTCCCACCACGGGCGTCGACCTGCTGCTGGGTATCGGCGGTACCCCGGAGGGCATCATCGCCGCGTGCGCGATGAAGTGCCTCGGCGGTGAGTTGCAGGGTCGGTTGTGGCCCAAGGACGACGAGGAACGTCAGAAGGCGATCGATGCCGGGCACGACCTCGACCGGGTGCTCAGCACGGACGACCTCGTCCGCGGTGACAACGTCTTCTTCTGCGCGACGGGCGTGACCGACGGCGACCTGCTGCGCGGTGTGCACTACCGGTCCGGTGGGGCGACGACGCAGTCCATCGTGATGCGGTCGAAGTCGGGCACCGTCCGGATGATCGACGGGTACCACCGGCTCACCAAGCTGCGTGACTACTCGTCCATCGACTTCGACGGCAGCAGCGAGGACGAGGTCCCGCCGCTGCCCTGACATTCGGGCGTACGCCTCAGACGTCGGTGGAATGGCCCGGGAAGAGTTTCGCGCTCGGGTCCAGCGCCACGGCGATGTTGTTGACGGCGGTGGCGGCCTCCCCGAACCCGGTGGCGATGAGCTTCACCTTGCCCGGGTAGGCCGCCACGTCCCCGGCCGCGTAGACCCGCTCGCGCGTGGTCTCCATGGTGGTGTCGACGCGGATCGCGCGGCGCTCGATCGACAGGCCCCAGCTCTCCAGCGGCCCGAGGTCGGCGGTGAAGCCGAGCGCCGCCACCACCGTCTGCGCGGGCAGCGCGAGCCGCGTGCCGTCCCGCAGCTCCACGTCGATCTCCGCCAACGCGCCGTCCGCGTCGCCCCGCAAGGCGGTGACCTCCGCGTCGGTGATCACCCGCACGTTCTCGGCGTACGCCTGGCGCACGATGGAGTCGGCGGCCCGGAATCGCGACCTGCGGTGCACGAGGGTCACGCTGGCCGCGATGGGCCGCAGCGCGAGCACCCAGTCGAACGCCGAGTCGCCGCCGCCGACCACCACGACGTCCTGACCGGCGTGCGCGTCGAGCGCGGGCACGAAGTGCACGAGTCCCCGGCCGAGCCAGCCCTCTCCTGCGGGGAGCGGCCGCGGGCTGAACTGGCCGATGCCCGCGGTGACGAGGACCGCTCCGACCCGGATCGACGTGTCGTCGTCCAACCCGATGCGCAGGCCGCCGTCCTCGTCGTGGAGTTCCTCGGCCCGCCTGCCGAGCAGGTAGGTCGGGTTCCACTGGCTCGCCTGTTCGAGGAGTCCCTTCACGAGGTCGCGGCCGCGGATGGCGGGAAAGCCCGCGACGTCGTAGATCATCTTCTCCGGGTACATGGCCGTCACCTGGCCGCCGACCTCGGGCAGCGAGTCGACGACCACCGTGCTCAGGCCGCGGAAGCCCGCGTAGTACGCGGCGTACAGGCCCGTGGGGCCCGCCCCCACCACGAGCAGGTCGGCCGACATGTCCTCGGGCGTGCTCATCGCACCGCCTTTCCGCCGCCGACGGCTGCGGCGGCTGCAGTGGGCAGTGGTGATCCTAGTGCGTCACGCCATGCGGCGACGACCGTCGAGCTGGGCCAGACTGGCGTTATGGCTGAACAGGAGTACCGGATCGAGCACGACACCATGGGCGAGGTCGCCGTTCCCGCCGACGCGCTGTACCGCGCGCAGACCCAACGCGCCGTCGAGAACTTCCCGATCTCCGGGCGTGGTCTGGACCGCTCGCAGATCCGTGCGCTGGGGCTCGTGAAGGCGGCCGCCGCACGTGTCAACGCCCGGCTGGGGGTGCTGGACGGCGAGATCGCCGCCGCCGTCGCCGCGGCCGCCGACGAGGTCGCCGAGGGCAAGCACGACGAGCACTTCCCCATCGACGTGTTCCAGACCGGGTCCGGTACCTCCTCGAACATGAACGCCAACGAGGTGATCGCGACGCTGGCCTCGCGTTCACTGGGCCGTGACGTGCACCCGAACGACCACGTCAACGCGTCGCAGTCGTCGAACGACACCTTCCCCACCACCCTCCGCGTCGCCACCACGGAGGCCGTGCTCACCGAGGTGGTGCCCGCGCTGGACCACCTGGCAACCACGATCGAGCAGCGCGCCGCCGAGTGGCACGGCGTCGTGAAGTCCGGTCGCACGCACTTGATGGACGCCGTGCCGATCACCTTCGGCCAGGAGGCGGGCGCGTGGGCCGCGCAGGTGCGGTTCGGCATCGAACGGCTGCGCAGTGGCCTGCCGCGACTCGCGGAGTTGCCCATCGGCGGCACCGCGGTCGGTTCGGGCCTCAACGCGCCCGCGGGTTTCGGCTCGGCCGTGGCCGACGAGCTCGCGAAGGTCACGGGCCTCCCGCTCACGGAGGCTCGGGACCACTTCGAGGCGCAGGCCACGCAGGACGGGGTGGTGGAGACGTCCGGACACCTCCGGACGGTGGCCGTGTCGCTCAACAAGATCGCCAACGACCTGCGCTGGCTGGGTTCGGGACCGCGGACCGGGCTCGCGGAGATCGCGCTGCCCGACCTCCAGCCCGGTTCGTCGATCATGCCGGGGAAGGTCAATCCCGTGATCTGCGAGGCCACGCTGCAGGTGGTGGCGCAGGTCATCGGCAACGACGCGGCGGTCGCGTTCGCGGGCTCGCAGGGCAACTTCCAGCTCAACGTCAACCTGCCCGTGATCGCGCGCAACGTGCTCGAATCGGCCCGGCTGCTCGCCGCGGTGTCGCGGCTGCTGGCGGACAAGGTGATCGCGGGGCTGACCGTCAACGTGGAGACCGCACGGGCGTACGCCGAGGGCTCCCCCTCGATCGTCACACCGCTCAACGCCTACCTCGGGTACGAGGAAGCGGCGGCGGTGGCCAAGCAGGCGCTGGCGGAGCTGCGTCCGATCCGGGACGTCGTGATCGAACGCGGGCACGTGGCGAGCGGCAAGCTCACCGAGCAGCAGCTCGACGAGGCGCTCGACGTGCTGAGGATGGCCCGCGGCAAGCGCTGACGCGGGCGACGCATGTCCGGTTCGCGACACGACGAGGACGGCTTCGGGGTGGGACGCCGCGCGGCGGCCGCCTCGCTGTCGCGGGCCGCGCTGGCGGCCACGCTCCTCGTGGTCGGGTACTTCCTGGTGCCGCTGGAGCGGGCCGACCCCGCCACGTGGACGTGGCTCGCGATCGCGCTCACGGTGTGGGCGGTGGTCTGCGTGCGCCAGGTCCTCGCGGTGATCTCCTCGCCCACGCCACGGCTGCGGGTCGTCGAGGCGTTGGGTCTGACGGTGCCGCTGCTGCTCGTCGTCTTCGCGCTCACCTACGCGGCGTTGGGCCGCGTCGACGCCGCCGCGTTCACCGAACCGCTCGACCGGATGGACGCCCTGTACTTCACGGTGACGGTCTTCGCCACCGTGGGACTCGGCGACATCGCCCCCGTCAGCACCACCGCGCGGGTGGTGACGACGTTGCAGATGGTGCTCGGACTGATCGCCGTGGGGCTCATCGCCCGGGTTCTGTTCGGGGCCGCGTCCCTCGCCTCCCAGCGCCGCGACAGTGAGCACCCGAAACCCGAGGAACGGTGACGGTCAGGGCCGTCGAGGTCGCGCCCGCACGTGCATCCGCTCGCCCTGCGGGCCGAAGAGGCTGAGGAACTCGACGGGGTACGGCCCGGCGCAGCCGAACCAGTGCGGAAGGCGCGTGTCGAACTCCGCCGCCTCACCGGTCTTCAACACGATGTCGTGCTCGGCGAGCACGAACCGCAGACGCCCGTTGAGGACGTACAACCACTCGTAGCCCTCGTGGGTCTTCGGGTCGGGTTCGGTCTCGGACGGGTCGATGACGATCTTGTAGGCCTGTAGTCCTCCGGGGTTGCGGGTCAGCGGCACGATCGTGCGCCCGTCCTGCCGTAGCGCCCGCATCGGGACGCGCGGGTCCTCGACCGGTGGCGCGCCGACGAGATCGTCGAGCGACACGCGGTGTGCGCGCGCGATCGGCAGCAGTAGTTCGAGGCTCGGCCGGCGTTGTCCCGACTCCAGTCGCGACAGCGTGCTCACCGAGATTCCGGTGTCCGCGGAGAGTGCGGAGAGCGTGTAGTTGCGTTCCTTCCGCAGACGACGCAGCCGCGGCCCGACCGCCGTGAGGGCGTCCTTCATTCATCCATTGCAGAAGCGGCAAAGCACTTTGTCAAGGGTGCGAATCGGGTGGCGGGTCAACTCACACCGACGAGGTGGCGTGCGACGTCCTTGGCAGTGCCGACCGCACCCGGCACGATGCCGAACGAGGCGGTGACCGCCGCGCCTTCCAGCAGCGTGAGCAGGGACGTCGCGAGCTTGCGCGGATTGCGCACACCGGTGTCCCGCGCGAGGACGCGCAGGTAGTCGAGCAGCCACTGCTTCTGCTCGCGGATCACCTCGCGCGCCGGATGGGCGGCGTCGGGCAGCTCCGCCTGCGCGTTGACGAACGGGCACCCGCGCGGGTTCTCCGTCGCGATCCACTCCTCCAGCGCGTCGAAGACCAACAGGATCCTGCGCGCGGGTGCGATCCTGCCCCGGCGCTCGACCACGGCCCGCACGTGCTCGCGGTAACGCTCGTCGCTGCGCCTCAGGTAGTGCGCGACGAGCGCGTCCTTCGACCCGAACCGGTCGTAGAGCGTCTTCTTCGTGACACCGGCCTCGCTCGCGATCGACTCGACACCGACCACGTGGATGCCGTTGTCGTAGAAGAGCCGGCTCGCGACGTCGAGCACCCGCTCGGCAGCCGGGGTCAGCGCGAGGTCCTCGGTCATACCGCGACGGTATACCGGTCGGTTTACCAGCGTCCAGGCGCGGGGGGGGGTGCCCGACGCGCGTCACCGCGCGCGGATGTCGGACTGCGGCGTGATGATGGCGGCATGCGGCTCCACGACGTCGTCACCGCCTCCGCCCAACTCGCGGCGACCCGGTCGCGCAAGGCCAAGACCACCCTGCTCGCCGAGCTGCTGAGCGGTGCGCCCGCCGACGAACTCGCCGCCGCCGTCGCCTTCCTGACGGGCGCGCCGACGCAGGGCCGGATCGGCGTCGGCTGGCGCACCCTCGTGGAGCTGCGCACGGACCCGGCCGAGAATCCGGAGTTGACCGTCGGCGAGGTGGACCGGACCCTCGCCGAGCTTGCGACCACGAGCGGCAGCGGGTCGGCCCAGCGCCGTGCGACACTCCTGCGGTCGTTGCTGTCACGCGCCACCGCCGAGGAGCAGGACTTCCTCTTCCGCCTGCTCACGGGCGAGCTCCGGCAGGGTGCGCTGGAGGGCGTCATGGTCGAGGCCATCGCCACCGCCTCCGGCGTCCCCGCCGCCGCGGTGCGCCGCGCGTTCATGCTCTCGGGCAGCCTGCCCCACACCGCCCGCGCCGCCCTGTCCGGCGGCGTGGCGGCGTTGGGGGAGTTCCGCCTGGAGGTCGGCAGACCACTGCGTCCCATGCTGGCCTCGCCCGCGGAGTCACTCGACGACGCCCTGAACGCGCTGGCCGCCGTGTCCGTCGAGTACAAGCTCGACGGCGCGCGCATCCAGGTGCACCGCCGGGGGGACGACGTCGCCGTCTACACCCGCACGCTGCGCGACATCACCGCCCACGTCACCGAGCTCACCGACCTCGTCCGCGGCCTGCCCTGCACGTCGGTCGTGCTGGACGGCGAGACGCTCGCGCTGAACGACGACGGCAGACCGCGTCCGTTCCAGGAGACCATGTCGCGCTTCGGCACCACGAGAGACGAGCAGGTGCACGCCCTGCTGCTGCGCCCGTACTTCTTCGACTGCCTCCACCTCGACGGTGCCGACCTGCTCGACGCTCCTCTGCGCGAGCGTCAGGCCGCGTTGCGCACCGTCGCGGGCGAGCACCTCGTCCCCGGCGAGCACGATCCCGACGACCCCGACGCAGTACTCGCGGCGGCACTGGACGCCGGTCACGAAGGCGTCGTGGTGAAGGACCTCGAATCCCCCTACGCCGCGGGCCGACGCGGCCGAGCGTGGCTGAAAGTGAAACCGGTGCACACGCTGGACCTCGTCGTCCTCGGCGCCGAATGGGGCCACGGACGACGCCGGGGCTACCTGTCGAACCTCCACCTCGGGGCGCGCGACCCCGACGGCGGACCACCGATCATGGTGGGCAAGACGTTCAAGGGCCTCACCGACGAGCTGCTGGCCTGGCAGACCCAGGAACTACCGCGACACGAGAGCCGGCGCGACGAGCTGACCGTGTACGTGCGGCCGGTGCTCGTCGTCGAGATCGAACTCGACGGCGTGCAGACCAGCACCCGCTATCCCGGCGGCGTCGCACTGCGCTTCGCCCGAGTGCTGCGGTACCGGCCGGACAAGGACGCCGCCGAAGCCGACGACATCGGCGCCGTACGCGCCCTGCTTCCCGGTCACCGGCCCGCCTGAATCCCGACACGAACCGGCCGGTGCCTCTAAGCTGGAGCCTCGTGCGGTTCCTCGAAGGCCACCGGCCTGCTCACGACCTGACCTACGACGACGTCTACCTGCTTCCCACCCGCTCGGCGGTGGAGTCGCGATTCGACGTCGATCTGTCCACCGTCGACGGCACGGGCACCACCATCCCGGTCGTCGTCTCCAACATGACGGCCGTCGCAGGCCGTCGCATGGCCGAGACCGTGGCCCGCCGGGGCGGGCTGGTCGTGCTGCCACAGGACGTCGACCCCGAGGCGGTCGCGGACATCACCGAGTGGGTGAAGCAGCGGCACACCGTGTGGGACACCCCGCTGGTCCTGCACGCCGGGGACGCGGTGGCCGACGCGCTGAACCTGGTGGGCAAGCGCGCCCACGGCGCCGTGGCCGTCGTCGACGGCGACGGCAAGCCCGTCGGCATCGTCACCGAATCGGCCTGCGCGGGAGTCGACCGCTTCGCGCGCCTCACCGAGGTACTCGAACGCTCGGTGCTGACGGTGCCGCTCGACACACCGCCCCGCGAGGTCTACGAGCGCCTTCACGAGCGGGGCGAGAACCTCGCGCTCGGCATCGACGCCGAGGGACGGCTCGCGGGCGTGCTCACACAGGTGGGGGCGCTGCGGGCGGGAATCTACGACCCCGCGGTCGACGCCGACGGACGGCTGCGCGTCGGCGCGGGCATCGGAGTCAACGGCGACGTCGCCGCCAAGGCCGAGGCCCTGCTGAGCGGCGGGGTCGACGTGCTGGTCGTCGACACCGCCCACGGCCACCAGGAGAAGATGCTGGCCGCTCTCAAGGCCGTGCGCTCGGTGTCGCCGGCGGTGCCGGTGGTGGCGGGCAACGTCGTCACGGCGGAGGGCACGCGCGACCTGATCGAGGCCGGAGCCGACGTCGTCAAGGTGGGCGTCGGACCGGGCGCCATGTGCACCACCCGCATGATGACCGGCGTCGGCAGGCCCCAGTTCTCCGCCGTCCTCGACTGCGCCGCCGCCGCGCGCGACCTGGGCAAGCACGTCTGGGCCGACGGCGGAATCCGGCACCCCCGGGACGTCGCCCTGGCCCTCGCCGCCGGAGCGTCGGCGGCCATGGTGGGTTCGTGGTTCGCGGGCACCTACGAGTCGCCCGGCGACCTGCGCTACGACGAACACGGCAGGCCGTACAAGGAGTCGTTCGGCATGGCGTCCAAGCGAGCGGTGACCGCGCGCACCCGTTCGGACAACGCCTACGAGCGCGCCCGCAAGTCGCTGTTCGAGGAGGGCATCTCGTCGTCGCGGATGGCACTCGACCCGCAGCGGCCGAGCGTGGAGGACCTGCTCGACTCCATCACCGCGGGAGTTCGCTCGGCGTGCACGTACGCGGGCGCCGAGAACCTGGAGCAGTTCCACCAGCGCGCCGTGCTCGGCGTGCAGTCGGCCGCCGGCTTCGCCGAAGGCCGCCCCCTCCCCGCAGGCTGGTGACCCACCCAGCGTGTCCGCGAGTTACGCACGCGTGTCCGCGCCCCACGTACGCGTGTCCGCGCCTCCCGTACGCCGGGTGGGTCCGGCTCCGTACCGGAAGTGCGAACACGCGTTCACAGCTCGCGGACACGGCGACGTAACTCGCGGACACGTGCGTGCAGGCTGCGGACACGAGACGGTGCGTCTTGTGTCCGCAGCCTGCGTCGGATCAGGTCAGGCGTGGTTCTCCAACATCTCCGTGACGAGCGCGGCGATGGGCGAACGTTCGGAGCGGGTCAGCGTGACGTGTGCGAACAGCGGATGGCCCTTCAACTTCTCGATCACCGCCGACACGCCGTCGTGCCTGCCGACGCGGAGGTTGTCGCGCTGCGCCACGTCGTGTGTCAGCACCACCCGCGACGCGCTGCCCAGCCGCGACAACACGGTGAGCAGCACGTTGCGCTCCAGCGACTGCGCTTCGTCCACGATCACGAACGCGTCGTGCAACGACCGGCCCCGGATGTGCGTCAGAGGCAGCACTTCGAGCATGCCCCGGTCGAAGACCTCGTCGATGACCTCCTGGCTGACCAGCGCGCCCAGCGTGTCGAACACCGCCTGCGCCCAGGGCTGCATCTTCTCGCTCTCGGTGCCCGGCAGGTAACCCAGGTCCTGCCCACCCACCGCGTACAGCGGACGGAACACCACCACCTTGCGATGCATGCCGCGTTCGAGGACGGCCTCCAGGCCCGCGCAGAGCGCGAGCGCCGACTTCCCGGTGCCCGCCCGGCCGCCGAGCGACACGATGCCGACGTCGGGGTCCATCAGCAGGTCGAGCGCGACCCGCTGTTCCGCCGACCGCCCGTGCAGGCCGAACACCTCGCGGTCGCCCCGCACCAGCCGCACCCGCTTCTCCGGGGTCATCCGCGCCAACGCGCTCGTGGTTCCCGCCAGCAGCCGCAGCCCGGTGTTGCACGGCAGCTCGGACGCCTCGGGCCTGCCGAAGTCGCCCAGGTCGATCTCCCCCGACGCGAAGAGGGAATCGATGGCTTCCGCCGGAACGTCGAGGTCGGCCATCCCGTTCCAGCCCGACGGTGCGACCTCCTCCGCGCGGTACTCGTCGGCGGGCAGGCCCACCGCGCCGGCCTTGACCCGCAGCGGGATGTCCTTGGTCACCAAGGTCACCGAGGGCTGCTCGGTGGCGAGGTTCAGCGCGCACGCGAGGATGCGGTGGTCGTTCGAGTCGGTGCGGAATCCGGGTGGGAGCACCGTCGGGTCGGAGTGGTTCAGCTCGACGTGCAGCGATCCGCCGTGGTCCCCGATCGGCACCGGCGCGTCGAGCCGACCGTGCGTGCGCCGCAGGTCGTCGAGCAACCTCAGGCTTTCCCTGGCGAACCACCCGAGCTCCGGGTGATGCCGTTTCCCCTCCAACTCGTTGATCACGACGATCGGCAGCACCACGTGGTGCTCGGCGAACCGGGTGAGCGCCCACGGGTCCGACAGCAGCACCGAGGTGTCGAGCACGAAGGTGCGGGACGTTCGGTCGCCTGTGTCGCCTGATTCGGAGCCTCCGTCAGCGCTCGAAGCGCGGACGGGCGAGCGGCCGGAGTCGTTTCGGGGCACACGCTGCGCAGTCACGACGGCATCTCCCTCAGGGGCGTCGGCACCACGCCCCACACTCGCTGGGGCCGGGCACTGCCCTGGCTGGTCGCCGGCTCCGACACCGCTCGGTGTCAGGGCGTGCGGCCACGAGGGCCCGGTGCCGGCCCCCTCGTGCGCGTCGAAAGCGGCTGCGCGGTTCGCGTCGCCGCATTGCGTTTCACTGCCACGACCAGGGCCTCCCGTGGCGACTCACCTGGCTTCGTGGGCCGCCACTTCGGAAGCTACCTGCGACACCGGTTTCACGCAGGCAGCCAGCTAGGTGATTCGGTTGCGTCCTGACTCACGTTTCGTGAGCAGCCTCGGCCACGCCCGGGTGAAGTCAGAGCGAGTTCACCGGGTTCTCACACACCGTTTCAGGCGCCGTAGCGGCGGTGGCGTACCGCGAAGTCGCGCAGCGCGCGCAGGAAGTCCACGCGCCGGAACGCGGGCCAGTAGGCCTCGGTGAACCAGAACTCGGAATGGGCCGACTGCCACAGCAGGAACCCGGACAGGCGCTGCTCGCCGGAGGTCCGGATGATCAGGTCGGGATCGGGTTGACCCGACGTGTACAGATGTTCGGAGATGTGGTCGACGTCCAGCGTCTCGGCGACCTCGTCGAGGGTCTTGCCTTCGTCGGCGTGCTGCCGCAGCAACTTGCGCACGGCGTAGGCGATCTCCTGCCGGCCGCCGTACCCGACGGCGACGTTGACGATCACGCCGCTGCGCCCGTCGGTGCGCTGCGCGGCGGCGGTGAGCCGGGCCGCGACATCGGTGGGCAGCATGTCGAGGGCGCCCACGATCGACAACCGCCACGGGTTGCCGGGCCTGGCGAGCTCGTCGACGACGTCCGGGATGATCTCCAGGAGCGCGGCGACCTCTTCGTTCGAGCGGTTGCGCACGTTGTCCGTCGACAGCAGCCACAACGTGACCACCTGCACGTTCGCCTCGCGACACCAGGTCAGGAAGTCGGCGATCTTTCGCGCACCGACCCGGTGGCCACCGTTGACGTCGGTGAACCCGGCCTCACGAGCCCAGCGACGGTTGCCGTCGAGGATGATGCCGATGTGGCGCGGGTGCCGTCCGGCAGCCTGCTGCTTGAGCCGCCATGAGTACACCGTGTAGACAACGCGGGAGAGGATCGAGCGAAGACTCACAGCAGGGGAGACTACGCCTGGCGGCGAAGTGACTTTCGCTGTACTCCCACGCCCGGCGGTGTGCGGGCGAACCTACGGTTTCGTAGCCTTTCTTCCGTGAGCGTAGTGATGGACGAGCAGACCGACCCGACTCCGACCGTGGACACCCGACCCCGCCTGCGAGGGCACATCCACTTCTGGAGCTTCTTCGGAGCGGTCGCCGCCGGTGCGACCCTCATCGCCCTCGCCGCCTCCACCGTGTCCGGACTGGCCGCCCTGGCCACGTCCGTCTACGGGGTGACCGTGCTCGGCGTGTTCGGGGTGAGCGCGCTGTACCACCGGCGGCTCTGGAGCCCCCGCGCGTACGCGTGGATGAAACGTGCCGACCACTCCATGATCTTTTTGTTCATCGCGGGCACGTACACGCCGTTCACGCTGCTGGCGATGTCGCAGCCGACCGGCTACATCGTGCTCGCGGTGGTGTGGGGCGGCGCGATCGCGGGTGTCGCACTGAAGATGCTCTGGCCGACCGCACCCCGCTGGCTGGGCGTGCCCATCTACATCGCCCTCGGCTGGGTGGCGGTGTTCGTACTGCCCGAGCTCGCCGCCAACGCCGGAGTGGCGGCGCTGGTGCTGCTGCTGGTCGGCGGCGTGCTGTACACGCTGGGCTCGGTGTTCTACGCGACCCGCTGGCCCAACTACTGGCCCCAGACCTTCGGCTACCACGAGTTCTTCCACGCCTGCACCGTCGCCGCGGCGATCACGCACTACATCGCGATCTGGCTGGCGATGTACTCCTGACGGCCGGGTGGCCGTGACTCCTGCCTGAGCGACGGGGCCACGGCCGCCGGGTCCGTCAGTCCACCACCGCGTAGGCCTCGACCTCGACGAGCACGTCGGGCTCGAACAGGTAGCTGACACCGATGACCGACAACGGCGGCAGCGGGCGGGGAATCCCCAGTTCGTCCGCGACCTCGTCGATGCCCGCGAGGAAGGCGTCCATCTGCTCGGGCTCCCACCCGACGACGAAGAAGCGCAGCCTGACGATGTCGGAGAACGTCGCACCGGCACCGGCGAGTCCACGCGCCGTGTTCCGCAACGCGTGCGCGAGCTGCCCGGTCAGGTCGCCCGGCGCAAGACGATGCGCGTCGGCGTCCCGGTTGATCTGACCAGCCACGTGGACGTGTCTCGAACCGGTCGCGATCGAGACGTGGTGATACGGCACGGGCTGGAACATGCCGTCGGGAGTCGTCAGTTGCACGGTCATCGAAGTTCCCTTCTTCTAGGTATACGACGGATACCTGGTGCACGAAGGGAACTTCAACGAGACTAGGTTTCGTGCAGGAAACCACCCCGGCCGCCCCGGAACACCCGCAGATCACCGCCGAGCACCGCGAACTGCTGGACCAGCTGCTCGACAAGTGGTCGCTGATGGTGCTCGACAAACTGTGCGAAAGGCCTCGACGGTTCAACGAGCTCCGTCGCGCCATCCCGGTGATCACGCAGAAGTCGCTCACGGCGACCCTGCGGCGGCTGGAGCGCAACGGGATGGTCGCGCGTGTCGTCGTCGCCACGCGCCCCGTGGCCGTCGAGTACCGCATCACGCCCCTGGGCGCGACGCTGCAGGACCTCATCGACGCGCTCCTGGGGTGGACGTCCGTGAGCCTTCCCGAGGTTCGGCGAGCCCGCGCCCGGTTCGACGGCGACGGCTGAGCCGGGCAAGGGCTCCCGACTCGGCTACAGGGTGTGCCAGGTCGCCGCGAAGGTCCTCGCCAGGTTCGCCGGGGTCCCCGAGAGGCGGTACAGGTTCTGCTGCCCGTCGGCGAACACGCAGATCCTGCCCTCGTCACGGATGTCGATCACGGACAACGGTCGGCTCCGCAGCGGGCGACCGTCCGACGTCGTGCCGGCGTAGACCTGGTGCACCGCTTCGCGGGGCGCCTTCAACTGCCGTTCGAGCTCCATCTCCGGACTCAGGTCCGCGGCGAACATGTCGTGGTTCTCGGCCCGCACGTCGAACGCCTGCCGCGTGGTGCGCAGGTCCGACACCGGCGCGGGCGGGAAGTCGGGCAGCTCGCTCACGAACTCCTCGACGAGGCGTCGCTCCTCGATCGGCACGATCGCGACCGCCTCACCCCGCACCTGCATCGCCACCGCGTCACCTCCGGCGGCGGCCACGAGGAACTTCCGGTCACGGCCGGGGTCGTCGACGTAGGTGCTCCAGCAGTACAGTTCGCGGCTCGGCGAGGCCAGGATCCGCAACACGACGCGGAAGTCGCGGGTGAGCAGGTCCTCGCGGGCCAGGCCGAGACCGGCCAGCTCGCGGAAGCATCGACACGTGAACTCGCCGCGCTCGGCCTGCGGAACGTACAGGTCGGAGGCGCCCAACACCGGATGCGGGTCGCCGAGCCCCTCCAGCTCCCACACGTGCAGCAGCATCGCCCGCGGAAGTGCGATCGGGCGGGACAACACGGTCGTCACGGCTACCCGCCGATGGTCGGGGGCGCGACGATGTTGCCCGTGACCGGGTCGCGCAGCGCTTCGCCGTCTTCGGTGAGCGCGAACGCCTCGTCGGTGGACTGCACGTACTGGCGCTGGTGTTCCTCGTCGCCACCGCCCTGGCCGCCACGACCGGCCCCGCCCATGGCACCCATGGGCATCCCGCCGCGCGCACCGGCCGCGCCCGCCGCACCACCGGCGACACCGCCCGCCACGGGACCGCCGCCGGCCGGGCCGAACGGCGCTGCTCCCACGGTGCGACCCACGCCGGGCGCACCCGGCCCACCGGGTGCCGGACCTCCGCCGGGCATTCCCTTGGCGCCTCCGCCCATTCCGCCCATACCGGGAGCGGAGAAACGGCCGCCGCCCCCAGCCGGACCAGCCGATCCGGGACCGCCACCCGCACCGGGACCGAATCGGACCGGCGTACCGCCGGGGCCGAAGGTCGGCGCGTGGTACGGGTTGTTGCCGCCGGGCCCGACGTTGGTGCCCGGGCCGAAGCTCGGAGGAGTGGAGTAGTTCGGCGCGGCCGCCGCGGGACGGCCGATGTCAGGTGTCACGTACCCGGACGCCGACGTGCTGGAGCTGGGCTGCGGCGAGCCCGTCAGGTGCGGCGTCGAGTAACCCGGCGTCGGACCCGCGGTCGGTCCCGACGTCGACATCGGGCCGCCGGTCGTCACCGGCTGGCTGGACGACGGGGAACTCGAGCGCGACGACGTGGGTTCGTCGAAGGTCCGGATCCCGGTGCCGGCGTCCTTCGCAGCGCTGGACTTGTCCCGCTCGATCTTCCCGAGCTCGCCGTCGAACGTGTCCAGGGAACCGAAGTCCGTCACCACGTGCTGTTGCGCCGACTGCATGGTCTGCTCGTAGCTCTGGTAGATCTGGCGGGCTCGCTCGACGTCGGCCTTGTGCTGGTTGATCTGGTCCTCGGTGTCGGTGTCCCACGGCGTCAGGACGTCGATGACGTCACGCTCCGGTGGCTTCTCGGCGACCGGTGGCAGTTCCCGCTTGATGGTGTCGAACGTGTGAGCGCCGTCGGTGTACACGCGTGCGTTGGAGGCGTACACCTCCGCGGACGTCTGCGTCGCCTGGGCACCCATACGGATCTTGTTCGCGGCCGCGTCGGCGCCCGCCCCCGCCCAAGAGCTCTCCAGAACCTGCAGCATCCTCCTGCTGCGATCACTCGCCTCGTGGTGAGCGTTGACGATCACCTCGGCCTTGCTGGCCGCCTCATGCCATTTCGACGCGTCCCCCTCATGCACGCGACGCACCAATTCGTGAACCGGAAGGACCCCCATGTCGGCCAGAATCTTCGGAACGACCGCGTCCGCGAAGTTCTTTCCGATCCCGTCGAACAACCCCACCGTCTACTCCCCCGCTTTGGCCTTCAGATTCCCCACAACCATCTCGGCGACCTTCTCCGCCGGAACGCACGAGTCGACGCCCTCGGCTTCCTTCTCGGCGCTCAAGCCAACGGTCGACGTGATCGAGTACTCGTCGGCCAATCCCACAGCCACAGTGCAGACGCGGTCATTCTCACTTGCTTTGAAGGCCACCGCAGGGAAGCCACCGACGGAAGCCAGCTCACGAAAGACCTTCACCTGCGGTTTTGTGTTCGCATACTGCGCACTGAGCCCGGCCCGTGAGACCGTGCTGAACCCGATCTGCATTCCGCCGAGGCTTTCCACGTTCCCCCAATCGCAACCTGGGCCCACCTGTTCCAGGTCGCTCGGGGAACCTGTTGAAGCCCCTGACCCCAGCGCTTGCTGCACCTGCTCCGGCGTAAGCACGTCACATGGGTGATCGGACAAGGCCGACTCCGGCAACGGATCTACGACTGCTGGCGCACCACTGTGCGGCAACGCCGGATCACTCGGGACGCTCTGCGAGGTCGGGCCACCGGACGCGGATACCGAATAATTCGACGCCGGCCCCTCACCAGGCGACTCTTCCGAACAACTGGCGACCGTAAGTGTGAGAAGACCGACGCTCAGCACTGCAGCCACGCGCTTCATCAAATGAAACCCCCACCAGAATCGGCCTCGCCACCGGAGGTACTGACATCCCGTTCTGCTTCATCGTCGGAGTCTTGGTACATACCAAGTGCCTTGCCCAGTGCAAAGGCAAGGCCTCGGTAGAAATCTGCTTCGGCCCTGACATGCTGGGCTCCGGAATCGAACGCTTGGTTCCCGACGTTGTTGAAGCCGATACTCGCCGGGTCTTCAGCGGGCGGTCGAGTTTCGCGGAGGCGATCCGCCTCGAACACCTGGCGATCCAGCTCCCACGCCAGATCTGCCGCTTCCCTGTACAGGCCTTCGGCGGTGTCGGCGTCGAGTTCGAAACCGCCTCCGCCCGCGCCGGGCGCGGAGGCTTTGCCGTCCACGATGAAGTTCGTGTTCCGCCACAGGCTCGCCATGCTCGCACCGACCGCGGCACCGCCGGGCGCCATCGACAGGCCCACCTGGGCGGCCTCGACAGCGAAGTCGCCAGTTCCCCTGCTGGCTTCCACCACTGCTCGTCCCCTTGCACTCTGCAACAACCGACGAGCATCGTAGCGTCATCTCCCCCTTACCGGCGGGGAACGGACAAACTCACCTATCGTCACACTCCGCCACGATCAAGTCCCCCAAACGGCGCACGCGTGTTCGCACTTCAGCCGTACGGGAAGTGCGAACACGCGTGCGTAGCTCGCGGACACGATGTTCTGGGTCAGCGGGTCGACAGAGCTTCGTCCTGTCGGTCCTTCGAATCGCCGGGCAGGAACCGGGGGTCGTCCGGGTTCTCGGTGCGCAGCGCCTTGTACAGGCCCCACATGATCAGCACCATCACCACCGAGAACGGCAGTCCCATGACGATCGTCGCATTCTGCAACGTCGTCACCCCGCCAACGATGAGCATTCCCAGCGTCAGCAGGCCGATGACGATCGACCAGAACACGCGCAGCCACGGCGCCGACTCGCTGGTGGGCTTCGGCAGCCTCGACGTGAGGTTGCTCAGCACGAGCGCCCCCGAGTCCGCCGAGGTCACGTAGAACAGCAGCCCCACCACCGTCGCGAGGCCCGCGCTGAACGTGATGCCCGGGTACTGCGCCAACAGCGAGTAGAAGCCCTGCTCGGGCGCGTTCGCCGCGTTCTGGCCGAACTCGGCGTTGCCGTCCCGCACCAGCTTCAACGCGCTGTTGCCGAACACCGACAGGAACGCGGCGGTGAACAGGAACGGGATGATCAGCGTGGCCGCCACGAACTGCCGGATGGTGCGCCCGCGCGAGATCCTCGCCAGGAACAACCCCACGAACGGCGCCCACGCGATCCACCACGCCCAGAAGAACAGCGTCCACGCGTTGAGCCAGTCGGTGGGCCGGTCGTAGGCGAAAGTGTTCAGCGTCATCTCGGAGAAGCCGCTGAGGTAGTCGCCGATGTTGAGGACGAGCCCGTTCAGCAGGTACACCGGGTCGCCCACGAACAGGATGTACACCATCAGCACCAGCGCGAGCACGACGTTGATCTGCGAAAGCCGCTTGATGCCCTTGTCGACGCCCGAGACCGCCGACACCGTCGCCATCAGCACGGCCAGCGCGATGAGCCCGATCTGGGCGGCCGTGCCCTGCGGGACGCCGAACAGGAAGTACAGCCCGAAGTTCAGCTGCACGACGCCAATGCCCAGCGACGTGGCGATGCCGAACACCGTGCCCAACGCGGCCGCGATGTCGACGGCGTGGCCCGCCCGGCCGTGGATCCGCTTGCCGATCAGCGGGTACAGGGCCGAGCGGATGGCCAGCGGCAGACCGCGACGGTAGGCGAAGTAGCCGAGGGTCATGCCCATCAGCGCATACATCGCCCAGCCGGTGATGCCGTAGTGGAACAGCGCCCACACCACGGCGTCCTTCGCGGCTTGCAACGACTCCGGGGCACCCTCGGGCGGGTCGAGGTACTGCGTGACCGGTTCGGAGACCGAGAAGAACATCAGGTCGATCCCGATACCGGCGGCGAACAGCATCGCGCCCCACGTGAACAACTTGTAGTCCGGTGTGGACCCCGGTGGGCCGAGCGTGATGCGGCCGTACTTCGACACCGCCACGAAGATCACGAACACGAGGAACGCCGTGGCGAGGAGGATGTAGTACCAGCCGAGCCCCTCGGAGACCCACCCGACGACCACACCGATGGTGTCGCCCGCGTGCGAGGGGGCGATGATGCCCCAGATGGCGATCACCAGGATGATCGCCGCGGAGCCGACGAGCACCACGTAGTTGATCGAGCTGCTGTCGTTCTCGGGGTCAGCCTGGAGATCGTTGCGTTGATCGCCGCTGTCGGACATGACCGTCACCCCTCGTCACCGGCCCGGGTGTGCCGGTAGTACGGCACATCCGCCGGCGGCAGCGGGGTGTTGCCCCGGATCAGGTCGGCGGCCTTCTCGGCGAGCATCATCACGGGCGCGTAGATGTTGCCGTTGGTGAGGTAGGGCATGGCGGACGCATCGACGACGCGGAGGTTCTCCGTGCCGTGCACGCGCATGCTCGTCGGGTCGACGACGGAGCGTTCGTCGGTGCCCATGCGTGCCGAGCACGACGGGTGGTAGGCGGTCTCGGCGTCCCGGGCGACCCAGTCGAGGATCTCCTTCTCGGTTTGCACCGTCGGTCCGGGCGAGATCTCCCCGCCGTTGAACTCGTCGAGCGCGGGCTGCTTCAGGATCTCGCGCGCGACGTGGATGGCCTCGACCCATTCCCTGCGGTCGTTCTCGGTGGAGAGGTAGTTGAACCGCAGCGCGGGCTTCGCCTTGGGATCGACCGACTTGATCTTCACGCTGCCGCGGACGTCCGAGTACATCGGTCCGATGTGGACCTGGTAGCCGTGGGGCGTGTCGATCTGCGTGCCGTCGTAGCGGACGGCGATCGGCAGGAAGTGGAACATCAGGTTGGGGTAGTCGACGACGTCGTTGCCCCGGACGAAGCCACCGGCCTCGAAGTGGTTGGTCGCCGCGGGCCCGGTCCGTCCGAGCAGCCACTGCAGACCGATCTTGGGCCGGTTGCGCAGCTTGAGCGCCGGGTTGAACGTCACCGGCTGCTTGGAGGCGTGCTGCACGTAGACCTCGAGGTGGTCCTGGAGGTTCTCGCCGACACCGGGCAGTTCCTGGACGGTCGGGATGCCCAGGGGGTCGAGGTGCCGCGGGTCGCCCACGCCCGAGAGCTGCAGGATCTGCGGCGTGTTGATCGCTCCACCGCAGAGGATGACCTCGCCGCCGTAGATGTTCTCCGGCTTGCGGCCGAGCCGGGTCGCCGACACGCCGATCGCCTTCTTGCCGTTGAACAGCACCTGGTTGACGTGCGTCAGCGTCTGTACGGTCAGGTTGCGACGGTGCTTGACCGGGTGCAGGTACGCCCGCGAGGCCGACCAGCGACGGCCGTTCTTGATGTTGCGGTCGAACGCCGCGAAGCCCTCCTGGCGGTAGCCGTTGACGTCGTCGGTCAGCGGGTAGCCGGCCTGCTGCGCCGCTTCCAGGAATGCGCCGAACAGCGGGTTCTTGATGGGGCCGCGCTCCAGCCAGAGCGGACCGTCGTCGCCGCGCCAGTCGTCACCGCCCGCCTGGGTGTTCTCCATGCGCTTGAAGTACGGCAGGCAGTGGGCGTAGTCCCAGGTCTCCATGCCCGGGTCGGACGCCCACCGTTCGAGGTCCATCGGGTTGCCGCGCTGGAAGATCATGCCGTTGATCGAGCTCGACCCGCCGAGCAGCTTGCCGCGGCCGTGGTACACGCGACGACCGTTCATGTAGGGCTCGGGTTCGGACTCGTACCGCCAGTCGTACAGCGGGTTGCCGATGACCATGGTGAGCGCCGCGGGCATGTGGATCAGGATGTCCCAGATCCAGTCGGAGCGGCCCGCCTCCAGCACGAGAACGCTGGTGGACGGGTCGGCGCTCAACCGGTTGGCCAGCACGCACCCGGCCGACCCACCACCCACGATGATGTAGTCGTACCTTCGTGCCACTGCTTCATCCCTCCTTGGGCGCGCCGGAGAACCAGCGCATCGGTGCCGGGTCGATGTTGTGGTAGATGTGCTTGGCCTCGCGGTACTCGTCGAGGCCGGTCGGGCCGAGCTCTCGCCCGACGCCGGACTTGCCGAACCCGCCCCATTCGGCCTGAGGCAGGTACGGGTGGTAGTCGTTGATCCAGACGGTGCCGTGCCGCAGTGCGCCCGCGACCCGCTGTGCGACGGAGGCGTCGTTCGTCCACACGGCACCGGCGAGGCCGTACTCGGTGTCGTTGGCGAGGCGGATCGCCTCGGCCTCGTCGTGGAAGCGTTCGACGGTCACGACGGGACCGAACACCTCTTCGCGCACCGCGGTCATGTCACGCGTGCAGTCGGCGAACACGGTGGGGCGCAGGAAGAAGCCGTTCGCGAGTTCTGGTTCGGACGGACGTCCGCCGCCGGCGACGAGCCGCGCGCCCTCGGCGATGGCCTGCTCGATGTGGCGTTCCACCTTGGCCCGGTGCTCGGCCGAGACGAGCGGTCCGCACTCGGTGGCGTCGTCGAGGCCGTTGCCGAGCCTGATCGCGTCGGCTCGACGACCGAGTTCGGCGACGAACTCGTCGTAGATTCTGTCCTGCACGATGAGGCGCGCACCCGCCGAGCAGACCTGTCCCGAGTGGACGAACGCGGCGGCGAGCGCGTAGTCGACCGCGGTGTCGAAGTCCGCGTCGGCGAAGACGACGTTCGGGTTCTTCCCGCCGAGCTCCAGGGCGACCCGCTTCACGCCCTCGGCGGCCATCGCCATGATCTTCTTCCCGGTGGCCAGACCGCCGGTGAACGACACGAGGTCGACGGCGTCGTGGCGCACCATGGCGGCGCCCACGGTCGCACCGTCGCCGAGTACGAGGTTCACCACGCCCCGCGGGACGCCGGCTTCCTCCAGCAGCCCGACGAGCGTGATCGTCGTCAGGGGTGTCACCTCGCTGGGCTTGATCACCATCGTGTTGCCCGCCGCGAGCGCGGGTGCGATCTTCCAGCAGATCTGCAGCAGCGGGTAGTTCCAGGGCGCGATGAGCGCGCACACGCCGACGGGCTCGTAGACGATACGGCTGACCACGCCGGGGTCGCCGGTGTCGACGACCCGGCCCGCGTCGGCGTCGGCGAGGCCTGCGTAGTAGCGGAAGACGTTCGTGACGTCGTCCACGTCGATGCGGCCCTCGGCCAGCGTCTTGCCGGTGTCGATGCTCTCCTGCCGGGCGATGTGCTCGCGGTCACGCTGGAGGAGCTCCGCCACCCGCCGCAGGAGGTCGCCGCGCTCCCGGGCCGGAGTGGCGGGCCACGAGCCCTCGTCGAACGCCCGTCGTGCGGCGTTGACGGCGGCGTCGACGTCCTCCGGGCCGGCCTCCGACACCGTGGTCACGGTGCTGCCGTCGTAGGGGTTGAGCACGGCGCGACCGCCGCTCGACGTCGTCGCCTCGACCCAGGCGCCGTCGATGTAGAGGTCTCTCATCAGGCGGGTTTCCCACTCTCCATAGGCACGTGGTCCAGACCACTTGGATTTATGTACAGCGGTACATGTTATATGTACTCGCGTACATAGTGAAGGTCGAGCCGGTCACACACCGTCTGACGTGGTGTGTTGTCATAGCCGGGACCTGTGTGGGAGGGGGCAGCGCATGACCGCGCAACAACCTGTGGCGCGCAAGCGCACACGTGGTCCGAACGACCCGGACCGTCGCAACCGGATCGCGCGCGCGGCCATCGCCGTCATCGCCCGACGCGGTATCAACGCGCTCACTCACCGTGCCGTCGCGGCGGAGGCGGGCGTGCCGCTCGGCTCCACGACGTACCACTTCGCCACGCTCGACGACCTCATCGCGAGCGCCCTCGACGAAGCGGCGCGACGCAACGTCTCCGCACTCCGGGAATGGGACGCGACACTGCCCGCCGACGTGGACCTGGCGGCGGCACTGGCGAAGATGGTGCTGGACTCCGTGACCGAGGAGCGCGCCAACACGATCGCGGAGTACAACCTCTACGCGCTCGCGCTCCAACGCCCCAGCCTGCGACGCGCCGCCGTCGCGTGGGACGACGCGCTCGCCGAGCTGTTCATCGCCCGCACCGACCCGCTGACCGGCAAGCTCCTGGCGACGCTCACCTGCGGACTGATGATGCAGGCCGTACTCGGCGCCACACCCCCACAGCTCGACGACGTGGAGGCGTTGTACCGGCGCGCACTGAGCATGGCCGGCTCAGAGAGCTGACATCGCACCCGGCCGACCGCGCGTGGTCGGCCGGGTGCGCAACGAGACGAGCCGTCAGCGGTCGACGGCCATCTCCCCGAGCTCGGACCACCCGTCCTGGTCGACGGTGGTGTTCACGATGCGCGGGGTCTCGGCGAGGTACTGCGGCAACTTCTGCTGGGCGGCCTTGAAGTGGTCGGACTGCACGTGGGCCGCGCCCGCCTCGTCGTCCCGGAACGCCTCCACCAGCACGTACTCGTTCTCGTCGTCCAGGCTGCGCGACCAGTCGAACCACAGGCAGCCCGGCTCGGCGCGGGTCGCCTCGGTGAACTCGCGCGAAATCTCCGGCCACGCGTCGGCGTGCTCGGGAAGGATCCGAAACTTGGCGGTAATGAAAATCATGACGCTCCTGACGTCGGAGGGACTCACTCATCCGCGATGCTAGGAGCTCACCGCCCGGCCGGCACGGCCCAGGGCAGGGCTCAGGTGAGCTCCCCCTCAAGCAGCGTCATGAGGATCATGTCGTGCCACCGCCCGGCGCCCCGGAACGCGTCCCGCTGGCGACCGTCCTCACGGAACCCGACCTTCCTGTAGAGGCGCACCGCGGCGTCGTTCTCCGGCACCACCCACAGCACGATGGAGTGCAGCCGCATGACGTCGAAGCCGTACCGGCACACCGTCCGCAGGGCGTCGGTGCCGTAGCCGCGACCCCAGTAGTCCTTCCTCCCGAGGTAGAGGGACACCTCCGCACACGCGGTCTCCGGCGTGGCACCGTCCAGGCGGACACCGCCGATGGGCGTGCCGTCGGCCAGCGTCTCAACCACGAACGACAGTTCCGAGTACGAGTTCCGCTTCCGCTCGGCGAACCGCGCGCGAGTCTGCGCCAGCGACAGGTGATAGTCGCCGGTCATCCACCGAACCACGTCGGGATCCTTGTGCCAGCGCCAGAAGTGGTCCGCGTCGTCGGGTTCGAGGGGTCGGAGCTGGACGAGTTCACCGGTCGGGAGCATGGCGACAGTCTCCGCGAACCCGCCCGCGCGACTCCACTGCTTTTCCGGTCACGCCGCGCCCCCGGACACCTGCGGTAGCCCCCGCGACCCGAGCAACCAAGCCGCGGCGGCGACCAATCCCACCACACCGCAGAGCACGAACGGAGCGTCCAAACCCCACTGAGTGGCGAGCGCACCACCCGCCAACGCCCCGAGCGCGCCGCCGCCGTACACGACCGTGCGCCACGTGGCCGTGACGCGCCCGAGCAGGTCACCGGGAACGAGCCGCTGCCGCAGCGACACGGCCACGACGTTGAACAGCCCGAACGCGGCGCTGGTCGTCACCACGACCACGACCGCTCCCGGCACCGTCGGCAACACGAGCAGCACCACCGGCGTCGCCGCCGCCAGCAGCATGGCCACCGCCAGCACCAGGCGATGTCGACGGCCGGCCACCGCCTTGTCGGCCAGGACGGCTCCCGCGAGTCCTCCCACGGCGCCGACGGCCAGCAACGCACCGAACCCCACGGGTCCGAGCTCCAGGGTCTGCTCGGTGTAGAGGACGAACACCGCGAACCACGCGCTGTCCGCCACGGCGACACCGAGTCCGGCGACCACCAGCATGCGCAGCGCGCGTTGCCGGACCAGCCACGACAGGGCCGCACGGACTCCGGCGCCGACCTCCGGCCGCGCCTCCGGTGACGATGGCGCCCGGAGGTTCAGCACCGTGGCCGGGATGCTCAGCACCGCCGCGACCGCCAGCACCGTCGCCGCGCTGTTCGCCACGAACGGCACGGCCGCACCGACCCCGAACAGCAGTCCCCCGAGCAGCGGGCCGACGAACTCGTTGCCCGCGACCTCACCGGCCACCAACCGGCCGTTCGCGCGTTCGAGCAACGCGGCGGGCACCAGGCGGGGAATCGCCGTCTGCGCGGCGGTGTCGCGCAGTGTCTCCGCCACCCCCAGCAGCAGCGCGGCCACCGCGACGATGGCGACACCCGCCGCGCCGACGGCGACCAGCACCGCGAGCCCGACCAACACCGCGAGCCGCACCGCGTCGGCCGTGACCATCAGGCCCCGCGCACCCCGGCGGTCGGCCAGCGATCCCGCCGCGAGACCGGCGACCAACCACGGCACCGTGCTCGCGGCCGTCACCACCGACACCCACGCGGCACTGTCGGTGAGACTCGCCGCGAGCAACGGGAAGGCAGCCAACCGGATGCCGTCGCCGACGTTGACGAGCACGGCCGCGGTCCAGAACCGCCGGAAGTGACTCCCCAAGCTCATAGGCGAAGAGTAGTGGTCCCGTCCGACGCGCACGGTCGTTTCACCCGTGGCGGACGGGATTTGTGTACCGGAACGGCACACACGCGTCCGCAGCCTGCGGACACGCGTCCCGGAAGTGCGGACACGCGTGCGCAGGCTGCGGACACGGTGGGGTGGGTTACCTCAGCGCAGGTCGCAGGTGGTCACCAGGTCCTGCGGCGTGGCGTCGGCCGGGCGGGGAATCGTGGCCGACTCGGGCATCGGCGTGCGGTCGTGCAGGTACGCCTCCAGCGCCTCGAACGCCGTGCGGTGACAGGGCGTCAGCGCCCGCAGCTCGTCGGGGTGCAGGTCGACGAACGAGTCGGTGTGCGTGCCGTCCTCGATGCGGTAGTAGCGGTGCAGGTGCTCACGCCCCTGCTCACGCACCATCTCGGCATAGACGTCGGAGTCCTCGCTGATCGGCAGCAGCACGTCGAGCGTGCCGTGCAGCGTCAGCAACGGCTTGCCGATCTCCCCGGTGAGCCCGATGCGCTCGACGGCCTCGTGCACCGATTCCGGCCGCTCCGAGTAGTCGTAGTCGGCGTCGCACTGCGGCGCCCCCGGCGCGCAGTAGGGGTGGCCGGCCCGAAGGTCACCGTCGAACTCCGGATCGATCTCCTCGCGGTAGATCCGCTGAGTCAGGTCCCAGTAGATCTCGTAGTGGGACTGCCACAGGAACTCCGAGCCCTCGGGGAAGCCGGCCTCCACCATCGCGGCATGGGCTGCCTCGGCGTCCTCGCCGCCTTCGGCGTAACGCGGATAGGCCGTCAGCACCTCGGGAAGGTACTCGACCAGGTTCGGGCCGTCCTCCGACCACAGCGTGCCCTCCCAGTCCACGCCGCCGTCGTAGAGCTCGGGGTGGTTCTCCAGCTGCCAGCGCACCAGATAGCCCGCATTGGACAGTCCCGTTGCGATGGTCGTGGTGGGACGCTGGCGGTAGTGCTGAGTGACGGTGGCCTTCGCCGCGCGGGCCAGCTGCGTGACCCGGTGGTTCCACTCGGCGATCGCGTCGCCGGGCCGCCTGCCGTCGGTGTAGAACTCGGCCCCGGTGTTGCCCTTGTCCGTGGCGGCGAAGGCGTATCCCTTCGCCAGGACGTAGTCCGAGATCGCCCGGTCGTTGGCGTACTGCTCGCGGTTCCCGGGAGTCCCCGAGATCACGAGACCGCCGTTCCAGTTCTCCGGCAGGCGGAGGACGAACTGCGAGTCGTGGTTCCAGCCGTGGTTCGTGTTCGTCGTCGACGTGTCGTGGAAGTACCCGTCGATCTGCATCCCGGGTACGGCGTCGGGTACGGGGAGCGCCTCCTGCGTCAGGCCCGCCCAGTCCGCCGGATCGGTGTGTCCCGTGCGAGCGAGGCCGGTGGTGGTGAGGTCGTCCAGACACGCCACCTGCTGGTGCTGCGCTCCCGGCACCCGTGGGGGACGGTCGGCGCACTCTCCCGCCGAGGGGGACGACGCGGGTTCGGCGACGGCCGCCGCACCGGCGACGCCTGGTACCGCGACGAACAACGTCGACAGCACCGCGGTGGCGACCTTGTGTCTGCGCTTCACGGGGACCTCCGGTTCCGCTGTCCGATTTCAGGCCACCGTAGGAGCAGTGATCATCGCGCGGAATGTGCGCACGGACCACAGTCGGACAACCGGATATGGCGGCCACCGATATGGCAAGAGGCCACTGTGCACCCCTACCGTGTTGTCGATCACAACGACGTGAGGAGAGTCCTGTGACCAGATCGGTTCGCACGCGACGACTGTTACTTCCCATGGTGACGGCCGCACTCCTGGCCGCGCCGATGTCCGCACAGGCGACGCCCGCCACCTCGACGACATCCGACGCTCCTGGCGCCGCCGCCGTCACGGAAGTCCCCGACTTCGGCGACAACCCCGGCGGTCTCCGCATGCTGCAGTACGTCCCCGACGGCCTCGCCGAGAACCGGCCGGTCGTGGTGGCGATGCACGGGTGCACGCAGAACGCCACCGACTACGGAAACCAGTCCGGCTGGGTGGAGCTCGCCGACAAGTGGCAGTTCAGCGTCGTGCTCCCCGAGCAGACCTCGGGTAACAACCTGAACAACTGCTTCAACTGGTTCGAGTCCGGCGACACGACCCGCGACCGGGGCGAAGTGGCTTCGGTGGTCAGCATGGTCGACCACGCACTCGACGCCACCGGCGGCGACGCCTCCCGCGTGTACGCCACGGGCCTGTCCGCGGGCGGCGGTATGACGTCGGCGCTGCTCGCCACGTATCCGGACCGGTTCGCGGGCGGCGGTGTGGTCGCCGGCCTGCCCTACCGTTGTGCGTCGGCGATGTACGAGGCCTTCACCTGCATGTACGTGGGCAAGGACCTGAGCCCGTCGGCGTGGGGCGACCTGGTGCGCGGCGCCGGCTCGCACGAGGGTCCCTGGCCGACCATGAGCATCTGGCACGGCGACGCCGACAGCACGGTGAAGATCGCGAACCAGCGGGAACTCGTCGAGCAGTGGACCGACGTGCACGGCACCGACGCCACCCCCGACCGCGAGGACACCGTGGCCGGCTACCCGCGGGCGGTGTACGAGGACGCCGAAGGCCGGGCCGTGGTCGAGACCGTGGCGATCCCGGGCATGAACCACGGTCAGCCCGTGGATCCGGGCACCGGTGAGGGACAGTGCGGAAGCGCGGCCCAGTACCTGCTGGACGTGGACGTCTGCGCGGCCTGGCACCTGGGTCAGACGTGGAACCTGCAGTGATCGCCCCACTCGACCCGGTGCGGAGGTGCTGACCACGTCGCCGGCCCCGGTGGCCGGAGACGTTCGGGCAGAACGACCGCGTCGAACGAACTCGCCTCGTCGCTCGGGTCGCCGATGTCAGGCAGCCGAGCGACGAGGTGTCCAGCTGTCCGGTCAGACCCAGTCGAGCATCGGGACCCGCCACAGCCGTTCCGGGACGGCGAAGGCGTCCACCAACGTCCGCGCGTGCGGCCGCAGTTCTCCGCACAACCGGTTCACCCCGGCCACCACGGCCTTCGCCCGCCCGCTGGTGAGCCTGCCGTGCTCCAGGAACCACGCCCGGTCGGCCTCGATGGTGGCCAGCACGTGCAAATCGCACACCTTGTCCAGCAGGGCCTTCACCTCGGCGTTCTCGCAGCGGTCGACGGCCGCGACGAACGAGTCCAGCACCACCCGCTCGACGTGAACCCGCGCCGCCCGCAACACGTGGTCCTGCGCGGCGTTGAAGACGTCGAAGGCGTTGTCCCGTCCGGCCGCGCGCAGGCGCCGGGCCAGCCCGTCGAGCACGTGCGACTCGCGATCGGTGAACAGCTTCAGCTGCCACGCGCGGTCGAACACCGCATCGTCGTCGTCCCGCGCCGGTGAGGCGTCGACGATCCGCTCCACGACCCGCCTCGCCGCCGTGCGCTCGATCACCGCGCCCACGAACTGCTCGGCCACGAACCGCGCCGTCGCGAGTGGACTCAAATCCTGGAACTGCGAGCGGTAGTGCGTGAGCAGCCCCTTCGCGACCAGCTGCAGCAGCACCGTGTTGTCGCCCTCGAAGGTGGTGAAGACGTCGGTGTCGGCCTTCAGCGAGGGCAACACGTTCTCCGCCATGTACCCGGCTCCACCGCACGCCTCGCGCGCGGCCTGGATCGTGCTGGTCGCGTGCCAGGTGGCGAGGGCCTTGAGCCCGGCGGCGCTCGACTCCAGCTCCCGCTGCCGGATCTCGTCGGCCTCCGCGACGTCCTCCGGGGTCCCGGTCTGCAGGTCGTGCAGCTCGGCGACGAGGTCCTCCTGCGCGAAGTGCAACGCGTACGTCGTCGCGAGCGCGGGCAGCAGGCGACGCTGGTGTGCGAGGTAGTCGAGGAGCGTCACCTCGGCGCCGTCCCGCCCCGCGAACTGCCGACGGCGGTCGGCGTAGTGCACGGCGATGGCGAGCGCGCGTTTCGTGGCGTTGCCCGCGCTGCCCGCGACGCTGATGCGGCCGCGCACCAGCGTGCCGAGCATCGTGAAGAACCGCTTGCCGTCGCTGTCGACCGGGCTGGTGTAGGTGCCGTCCTCGGTGACGTCGCCGTAGCGGTTCAGCAGCGCCGTGCGCGGGACCCGCACATGGTCGAACGTGATGCGTCCGTTGTCGACGCCGTTCAGTCCGGCCTTGACGCCGTTGTCCTCGATGGTGACCCCCGGGAGCACCGTGCCGTGCTCGTCCCGGATCGGCACGAGCACCGCGTGCACACCCCGGCTCTCGCCGCCGGTGACGAGCTGCGCGAACACCACGGCGAGACGGCCGTCGCGGGCCGCGTTGCCGATGTAGGTCTTCGTCGCCGACCGATCGGGCGTGTGCACCACGAACTCCGCGGTGTCGGGGTCGTAGGTGGCCGTCGTACGGAGGTTCTGCACGTCCGAGCCGTGCCCGATCTCCGTCATCGCGAAGCACCCGAGCAACTCCCCCGACATGATGTCCGAGAGGTACCGCTCGTGGTGGTGTCGCGTACCCAGCAGGTGGATCGCGCCACCGAACAATCCCCACTGGACACCCGACTTGACCATGAGCGAGAGGTCGCCGAAGCCGAGCATCTCGAACGACACGACGGCGGCGCCGATGTCACCGTCCCCGCCGTACTCGGTGGGAAAACCCAGCCGCGGGCGTCCGGTCTTCGCCAGCGCCCGCAGTTGTTCACCGATCCGCTCACGATGGGCGGCGGCGTCCAGCGTCTCCGTGTCGAACGCACCCTTCTCCGCCTCGGCGGCGAGGTGTTCCCGGATGTCGCGGCGCACCGAGGCCCACCGCCCGTCCAGCAGTCGAGTCAACTCTTCGGTCAACGGCTCCATGCGCCCTAGCCTGCCCGAAACCGACGTTTCTCGCAGGCCTGAAGATCATCCACATCGTGTCCGCGAGTTGCGCACGCGTGTCCGCACTTCGCGTACACGGCACCGTCCCTGAAGTGCGAACATCCGTCCCCGAAGTGCGAACACCCGTCCCTGGAGCGCGGACACGATGTCAGAGGGCGTGGGCGAGATCCTCCGGGGTCGTCACGGGGCGGTCGCAGACATAGCCCCGGCACACGTACGCCGCCGGGGAGCCGTCCACGAGCGGACGGTCGGCCAGCAGCGGCACGCCCTCGGCCTCCGGCTCGCCGCCGAGCACCACGCCGCCGCCGTGCACGCGTGTGGCGGCCTCCACCACCAGCTCGTGACGCGCCTGCGCGTCCTCACCGACGACGGCGACCTGCACCGGACCGGCCAGCATCGCCTCCGCCACCGACAGCCAGTGCCCCGCGAACCGCGGCACCTGCGCGATGAGCGCCCCCGCCCGGCTCACCGCTTCCTCGCACGCCGCCCGGTACGTGCCCGCATGCTCCGGCCCGGCCAACGCCGACGCGGTGAGCAACGCATCCGCCAGTGCCGACGCTCCGGACGGGCTCGCGTTGTCGGTGGGATCGCTCGGCCGATGCACGAGCTCCTCCGCGTCGGACGCGGTATCGTGGAAGGCACCTGGCGCGCCCTCGACGCCGAACCGTCGCATCGCCGTGTCGAGCAGCGCCGTCGCCTCGACGAGCCACCTGGGTTCCCCGGTGGCCTGGTGCAGTGACAGCAGGCCGTCGGCGAGGCACGCGTAGTCCTCCAGCACTCCCGCCGCCTCACCGACCACGCCGTCCCGCGAGCTGCGCAGCACCGTCCCGTCGGACACGTGCGCGTCGAGCACGAAGGCGCCCGCGGCGACGGCGGCCTCGACCCACTCGGGACGCTGCAACGCGACGCCCGCCTCCGCCAACGCCGTGATGGCGAGTCCGTTCCACGCGGCGATCACCTTGTCGTCGCGGGCGGGCTGAGGCCTGGCGTTGCGGGCCTCCAGCAAGGTCGCGGTGACGCGCATCCAGCGGGACGGGTCGTCGGGGTCGCGGGGCAGCCGCAGGGTGGACGCGCCTCGTTCGAAGGTGCCCTCGACGGTCACGCCGAACGTCGCGGCCGCCCAGGCGCCGTCGTCGGGCCCGAGCACGTCCACGAGCTGCTGCGGCGTCCACACGTAGGTCAGGCCCTCCACGCCCTCGGTGTCGGCGTCGAGGGAGGAGGCGAACGCACCCTGCGGCGTCCGCAGGTCGCGCAGGAGGAACTCCGCCGTCTCCCCGGCGACCCGGTGGGCCAGCGCGGACCCCGTGCGCCGCGCGAGGTGCGCGTAGAAGCGCAGCAGCAACGCGTTGTCGTACAACATCTTCTCGAAGTGCGGCACCACCCAGCCGGCGTCGACGGAGTACCGGGAGAACCCGCCGGCGAGCTGGTCGTAGATCCCGCCCCGGGCCATGCCCTCGGCGGTCATGTCGACAATAGACAGTGCTTCCACCGAACCCGTGCGCTCGTAGTGGCGCAGCAGGAACTCGAGCACCATGGACGGCGGGAACTTGGGGGCACCGCCGAAACCGCCGTGCCCGGGGTCGGTCTCCGTCCGCAGTTTCGACACCGCGGACGCGACGGTCTCGGCGGTGACGGGGTGCGGGCCGAGCGGCTTGGTCTGCTCGACGATGTGGTCGACGATGCGGCCCGCCCCCTCGACGAGCTCGTCGCGACGTTCCCGCCACGCCTGGGCGACCGCGTCGAGCAGCTGCCGGAACGACGGCATGCCGTGCGCGGGGACGGGCGGGTAGTACGTGCCGCAGTGGAACGGCTTGCCGTCCGGTGTCAGAAAGCAGGTCATGGGCCAGCCGCCCTGCCCGGTCATGGCCTGGGTGGCGGTCATGTAGACGGCGTCGATGTCGGGGCGTTCCTCGCGGTCGACCTTGATGTTGACGAAGTGCTCGTTCATGAGCGCCGCGACGTCCTCGTCGGAGAACGATTCGTGCGCCATGACGTGACACCAGTGGCACGCGGCGTATCCGATGGACAGCAGGATCGGGACGTCGCGTCGCTGCGCCTCGGCGAGCGCTTCGGGTCCCCACGGCCACCAGTCCACGGGATTGTCGGCGTGCTGCAGGAGGTAGGGCGAGGTGGCGGTGGCGAGGCGGTTCATGGATTCCAGCGTGTCACACGCGTGGGCGGCTCACAGTGAAGTGGCGTCCGGTCCGCCCCGGCGGGAGGCGTTCTCGACCAACACCGCGACGCCGTCGAGGAGGCGTTCGAGACCGAACTCGAACGCCGTTTCCGGGGCGTCGGGCCCGTAGTGTTCCGGACCCATCGCGCCGCCCACCTCGGCGGCCACCGGGTAGCGTTCGCTGTCGAAGACCTTGGTGAACAGCGGTTCGTACTCGCTCCACCACTCGGGATTCGGTTTGCCGGTGTCCGGTCCGACGCGGCGCAGCTCGACGGCGGCGCGCACGGCGCCGTGGACGTAGTTCGCCACGAGGGTGACCACGAGGTCCATCTCGACCGCGGTCAGTCCGAGGTCGGCGACGGCGGCCAGGTCGGCGTCGTACTTGGCGATGACGTTCGGCCCGAGCACGGGCCTCACCGTGGAGACCTGGAGCAACCACGGGTGGCGCAGGTACAGGTCCCACGTGCGGCGGGCCACGGCCTCCAGCTTGGCGCGCCAGCCGTCGTCGGTCGGCTCGGGGGCGCTCACCTCGGCGTGGACCCTGTCGACCATGAGGTCGACCAGTTCGGCCTTGCCCGGCACGTACCCGTAGAGCGACATGGCGGTGAGGCCGAGCGCCGAGGCGAGGCCCCGCATGGTCAGGGCGTCGATGCCTTCGGTGTCGGCCAGTTCGATGGCGGTGGCCACGATGTCGTCCACGGTGAACCGGGGCCGCGGGCCTCGCCGGGGCTTGTCCGCCGCTCCCCACAGCAGTTCCATGCTGCGCTTCGGGTCGCCGCTGCCCACGTACACGCTGCTCACTCCGCACACGTTACCCGGCCGCCGAATCTCCATACGGTGTAGAGTGAAGTAGACTCCGTACAACGTAGAGAGTTAAGGAGGGGTCGTGAGCCACACCGCTCCCGCCGTGGAGGCCACCGGCCTACGGAAGCGTTACGGCACCACCCACGCGCTCGACGGCCTGGATCTCGTGGTGCCACGCGGCACCGTCCACGGCCTGCTCGGTCCCAACGGCGCAGGCAAGACCACCACCGTGCGCGTGCTCAGCACACTCGTCCGCGCCGACGCGGGCACAGCACGCGTCGCGGGCTTCGACGTGAACACACAGGCGGCACACGTCCGCAGCAGGATCGCGCTGGTCGGCCAGAACGCCGCCGTGGACGAGATCCTCACGGGACGGCAGAACCTGCTGCTGTTCGGCAGGCTCTCCCACCTCGGCTCCGCCCAGGCGGCGCGCAGGGCCGACGACCTGCTGGCCGCTTTCCGGCTCACGGAGGCGGGCGGCAGACCCGTGAAGCAGTACTCCGGCGGGATGCGCCGCCGACTCGATCTCGCCGTCGGACTGCTCCTCGCGCCGTCCGTGCTGTTTCTCGACGAGCCGACCACGGGCCTCGATCCCCGCGCCCGAGCCGAGATGTGGGACGCGGTGCGCGCTCTCGCGGACTCGGGGACCACGGTCGTCCTCACGACCCAGTACCTGGAGGAGGCCGATCAGCTCGCCGACGCCGTCTCGGTGGTGGCAGGCGGGAAGGTCATCGCCCAGGGCACGCCCGACGAGTTGAAGGGGCGACTCGGCGGCGACCGACTCGACGTGACGCTGCGACACACCTCCGACCTGGCCGCCGCGGCGGAGCTGCTGCGGAGGGTCTGCGGCGCCGCCGTCGACACCGACGCCGACCGGGCTCGCCTCAGCGTGCCCGTCGCGGACCGTGTCGGCACGCTCGGGCGGTTCCTCCGCGAGGTCGAGGAGACCGGCCTCGCGATCGAGGACGTCACCGTCCGCCGCCCCACGCTCGACGAGGTCTTCCTCCGACTCACCGACCCCGACCGGATCACGACGGAGGCAGTGGCATGACCGTTCCCATGGCGTCCTCGGCGCTCTCCCCGTCCTCAGCGCCCCGCCCCGCCGAGCCGCCCGCCACGACGGTCTCGCGGCTGCGCTGGGCCGTCGTGGACGCGTGGACGATGACGCGCCGCGACCTCGCCCACTGGACCAACCAGCCCGGGATGCTGGTGGCCAATCTGCTGTTCTCCGTGATGGTGCTGCTGATGTTCGGCCTCCTGTTCGGAGGCGCGATGGCGGTCCCGGGCGACTACTGGGAGTTCCTCGTTCCCGGCGTCCTCGCGCTGACCATGGTGTTCGGCATCGAGTCCACGTTCACGGCGGTGAACACCGACCTCGCGCGCGGTGTCACCGACCGGTTCCGCTCGCTCCCCATGGCGGGGTCGGCGGTGGTCGTCGGCCGCGCGAGCGCGGACCTGCTGAGCAGCGTCGTCACCCTGGCCGCGCTGACAGCCACGGGCCTGGCCGCCGGCTGGCAACCCCACGGGGGACTCGCCCCGACGCTGGCCGCCTTCGGACTCCTGCTGCTGTTGCGGCTGGCCATGTTGTGGGTGGGCATCTACCTCGGTCTGGTCGCCCGCGGCCCGGAGTCGGTGATGGCTCTGCAGATCCTGGTGTGGCCCGTGGGTTTCCTGTCCAACGCGTTCGTCTCGCCGGCCACGATGCCGGGCTGGCTGGGTGCGCTCGCCGAGTGGAACCCGCTCTCGGCCACGGTCGCCGCGACCCGGGACCTGTTCGGAAACCCGGGCTGGACGAGCGACTCGTGGGTCGCCACCCACCCCGTGCTCCCCGCCCTGGTGTGGCCGGTGCTGCTGATCGCCGTCTTCTTCCCGCTGTCCATTCGCCGCTATCGGCGGTTGAGCCGCTAGGAGCCCTCGGGCAGCACGACCACGCCCCTCGACGCGGTCGCGGCGTCAGGGTTTGCCGCCACCGCCGGAATCGGCGCCGGAGGCGGCATCCACGCCGGCCGAATCCGGTGTCGTGTTCTCGCGCCCGCCCTCGTCACGACCGTCGGCGCCGTCACCGGTGGTGTCGGCGCCGGCGGCGTCGTCGGCGTCGTCGAGGTGGTCGAAGCTCGCCGGGACCCGCTTCAGGTGCTTGGTCATCGAGCGGATCAGGAACACGACCGCCACGAAGAACACCAGCAACAGCAGCAGGCCCACCGGCGAGGACTTGCCGAAGTCCTCGCCCTGGCCGCCACCGTCGCCGCCGTCGCCTCCGGGGGGCGGCTGCTGCGCGAGCCAGACCCCGGCGTTCATGGCGGGCACGGCGGCGAAAGCCGGCAGTGTCATGTCGTCACCCTCTCTCGAACGCCCGCGAACAGGTCGTCCTCGGGCAACGTCGTGTCGACGAGCGAGCGCACCAGCTCGTACTCCTCAGTGGGCCACACCTCGCGCTGCACGTCGAGCGGTACCGCGAACCAGCGGCTGTTCGGGTCGATCTGGGTCGCGTGCGCACGCAACGCGTCGGCGGCCGTCTCGAAGTAGTCGGCGCACGGCACGCGCGTGGTGACCCGCTGCATGACGTCGGGCCGGTCGGGATCCCAGTTCTTCAACCACTCCTCGTAGGGCGAGTCGAGGCCGCGCGACGTCAGCGCCTCGTGGAACGCCTCGAACTTCGCGCGGGAGAAACCGTGGCAGTAGTACAGCTTCAAGGGCTGCCAGGGTTCGCCCTCGTCGGGGAACTGCTCGGCGTCGGCCACGGCGTCGTAGGCCGCCATGGACACCTCGTGGCAGCGGATGTGGTCGGGGTGCGGGTAACCGCCGTTCTCGTCGTAGGTGATCACGACGTGGGGACGGAACTCCCGCATGACGCGCACCAGCTCGCGGACCGGCTCCTCCAGCGGCACGTTGGCGAAGCAGTCCTCGGGAAGCGGTGGCGGCGGGTCGCCCTCCGGGAGCCCGGAGTCGATGAAGCCCAGCCAGCGGTGCTGCACACCGAGGATCTTGGCCGCCCTGGCCATCTCCTCCTTGCGCAGCTCCGTCATGTTCTCGTGGACCTCGGGCCGGTCCATCGCCGGGTTCAGTACGCTCCCCGCTTCCCCACCGGTGCAGGTCACGACCATGACGTCGTGGCCTTCGGCGACGTAGCGGGCCATCGTGGCGGCGCCCTTGCTCGACTCGTCGTCGGGGTGCGCGTGCACCGCCATCAGCCGCAAGCCCGTGTCCACCCTGTCGGCCCTCTCTTCATCGGCTCGCGCCATGTTCGGCTCGGTTCCTTTCCCATCACACGTCATGTGCGGACCCCCCGGTCCACGTCCGTAGCGCTCTCACGGATACTCAACACACGAGGTGGGTGTTTTCATTCTCCCCGCCGCACCGACACGACCTGGAGGCCCTCCCCTTGAGCAGCTCCGAATCCGACCGCGAGTCGGTGGACGCTCTGGAGGATCGCTACGGCTCGGCCCGGATCCGTCGTCCCCGCCGCCCGCTGCAAGGCAAGCGAGCCTGGTGGTTCGGCGTGACCGTCTTCGTCGTGCTCGGTGTCGCCAGCTATGTCGTCTACACGCAGTGGTTCGCCACCCCCATCGACGGCCAGCGCGTCGCGTTCGACGAACGGCCCGGCAACGCCATGGAGATCACGGTGGACGTGAACCGCGACGACCCGTCGCGCCCGGCCGTCTGCATCGTCCGGGTTCGCGACATCGAGGGAGCCGAAACCGGGAGGAAGGAGCTCTACGTTCCACCGGGCGCGTCGCGCCTGGACACCGTCGTACGGAGCATCGGTCGGCCTGTCACTGCAGATGTGTACGGCTGCTCTTATGATGTTCCGAAATACTTGTCAACCCCCCAGCGGCCAACGGAGTGAAATAGGCGCCGGATACCCGGCGTTGTATGAATGTGGCGGCCTGCGGGGGTGGTTTCGTGCTATCCTCAGTTATCGGCACGGTCCCACGCGGGCCGTGTCTTTCCTTTATCTACCAGCCACGATGGCGTGGCGGCCGGCTTGTATACCCAGGTTCGGCAGGCCCTAGGAGGAGATGGTGACCGTGAGCGACACGAAGGTGACCTGGTTGACCCAGGATGCCTACAACAGGCTCAAGAGCGAGCTCGACGAACTGATCGAGAATCGTCCGGTCATCGCCGCGAAGATCAACGCCAGCCGCGAAGAGGGCGACCTCAAGGAGAACGGCGGCTACCACGCCGCCCGCGAAGAGCAGGGCCAGCAGGAAGCCCGCATCCGGCACCTGCAGGAGCTGCTGCGCGCCGCGAAGGTCGGCGAAGCGCCGAAGGACGACGGCGTCGCTGAGCCGGGCATGGTGTTGACCGTGCGCTACGACGGCGATGACGACGAGGAGACCTTCCTTCTCGCCACGCGCGAGGAGGGCGGCAACGGGCCGGTCGAGGTGTACTCGCCGGATTCCCCGCTCGGCAGGGCGCTGCTCGGTGCCCGCGAAGGCGAGTCCCGGGAGTACCCCCTGCCCAACGGCAAGACCCAGAAGGTCACGCTCGTGAAGGCGGTTCCCTACCGCTCCTGAGCGGGGCCCGAGTCCGTACCCGGGTGAGCGGCCGGTGCAGCCATCGTGATGGCACGCACCGGCCGTTGGTGTGTCCGGGGGTCATCGAGGCCGGGTTCGGCTCCCTCGGCGCTCTCCGGCGACCCGTTCGAGGAGGGGTCGCACCCGGGGCGGGACCGGCGTCGACAGCGCGATGGACGTCGCCGTCCGCCGGACCCCGGGGACGCCGACGACCTCGTCGATGACGCGTTGCAGATCGTCGTTGGACCTCGCCACCACCCGGACGAACAGGTCGCCCTGCCCGGTGGTGGCGTGCACCTCGCACACCTCGTCGATGGCGGCCAGCGCCGCGGCGACCTCGCTACGTCGCCCCTGGGCGATCTCCAGCACGGCGAACGCGGTCAGCCCGTAGCCCATCCCCGCGAGGTCGAGTTCCGGAGGGAAGCCCCGGAGGACTCCCGACGCGGTGAGGCGGTCGAGGCGGGCCTGCACGGTGCCTCGCGCGACCCCGAGCCGACGCGCACACTCCAGCACTCCGAGTCTGGGTGCGTCGGTGAGCAACAGCAGCAACCGTGCGTCGAGTTCGTCCAGCGTCATGAGCCCTCCTGCGCAATCTGCGCCAATCTGTTCACTCGAATGCCATGTCGACCAAGCAGGTTGACCAGTATTTCGCGTGACTGTTGCCCAGTCTGCCCGGCGGGGCGCATTCTTCGTCACATGGCGAACCCAGCACTCGACGACATCGACTACAACCAGCTCCGTCAGCTCGTCGGCCTCGTCGACCACGACGTGGCCAGTGACCCGTTCCCCGTCAAGGCGATGGACGCCGTGGTCTTCGTGGTGGGCAACGCCACCCAGACCGCGCACTTCTACCAGTCCGCGTTCGGAATGGACCTCGTCGCCTACTCCGGCCCGGAGACGGGCAACGCCGAGTACAAGTCGTTCGTTCTGAAGTCCGGCTCGGCGCGATTCGTGATCAACGGCGGTGTGCAGCCCACCTCACCGCTGCTCGATCACCACCGCAAGCACGGCGACGGCGTCAGCGATCTCGCCCTCGAAGTCGCCGACGTGGACAAGTGCGTCGAGCACGCCCGCGCGAACGGCGCGACCGTGCTGGAAGAACCGCACGACCTCTCCGACGAGCACGGCACCGTGCGCGTCGCCGCCATCGCCGCCTACGGCGACACCCGCCACAGCCTCATCGACCGGTCCCGCTACTCCGGCCCCTACCTGCCCGGATACGTGGCCCGCGAGCGATCCGTGCCGAAGCCCGAGGCTGCGCCGAAGCGGCTCTTCCAGGCCGTCGACCACTGCGTCGGCAACGTTGAGCTCGGCAAGATGGACGAATGGGTGGCCTTCTACCACCGCGTCATGGGCTTCGTGAACATGGCCGAGTTCATCGGCGACGACATCGCCACCGACTACTCGGCGCTGATGAGCAAGGTGGTGGCCAACGGCAACCACCGGGTCAAGTTCCCGCTCAACGAACCGGCCATCGCCAAGAAGAAGTCGCAGATCGACGAGTTCCTGGAGTTCTACGACGGCGCCGGATGTCAGCACATCGCGCTGGCCACCAACGACATCGTCCGCACGGTGACGGAGATGCGCGCCGCCGGCGTCGAGTTCCTCGACACCCCGGACTCCTACTACGACGACCCGGAACTGCGGGCTCGCATCGGTGAGGTCCGGGTGCCGATCGAGACCCTGAAGGAGCACCGCATCCTCGTCGACCGCGACGAGGACGGCTACCTCCTGCAGATCTTCACCAAGCCGATCGGCGACCGCCCCACCGTGTTCTACGAGTTGATCGAGCGGCACGGCTCGCTCGGCTTCGGCAAGGGCAACTTCAAGGCCCTGTTCGAGGCCATCGAGCGCGAGCAGGCCCGTCGCGGCAACCTGTGAGCCGTCCGTGGGGTCGCCCGGTCTCGGGCGGCCCCACGGCCCTCGGGGCTCACACCACCACGCGGTAGCCCGCCCGCTGTAGCTGGGTGGCGACGTCGGCGCAGTGCTCGGGGCCGCGCGTCTCCAGCTTCAGGGCGATCTCCACCTCACCCATCGCGAGCCGGCCCGAGATCCGCGAGTGCTCGACGTCGAGCACATTCGCACCCAGCTCTCCGACGCGCGTCAGCACTCCCGCCAGTGATCCCGGCCGGTCGGGAACCCGCAGACGCAGGCTCAGGTACCGGCCCGCGGCGGTCATGCCGTGCTGGATGATCTGCAGCAACAGCAGCGGGTCGACGTTCCCACCGGACAGCACCGCGACCACCGGCGACTCGAAGACCCCGGGATGTTCCAGCAGCGCCGCCACCGTCGCCGCGCCCGCCGGCTCGACCACGAGCTTGCGGCGTTCGAGGCACAGCAGCACGGCCCGCGACAGCGACTCCTCGCCCACCGTCACGACGTCGTCCACCAGTGACCGGACGTGTTCGAACGTGATGGGGCCGGGCGCGCCGACCGCGATGCCGTCGGCCATGGTCTGCGTCCGCTCCAACCGCACGGGGTTGCCCGCGGACAGCGACAGCGGGAACGCCGCCGCGCCCTCGGCCTGCACACCCACGATGCGCACGTCGGGCTTCATCGCCTTCACGGCGCTGGCCACGCCGCCCACCAGTCCCCCGCCGCCGGCGGCGACCAGGACGGTCGCCACGTCGGGGATCTGTTCCACGATCTCCAGTCCGACCGTGCCCTGACCGGCGATGATGTCGGGGTGGTCGAACGGGTGGATGAACACCGCCCCCGTGCGTTCGGCGAAGGCCGTCGCCTCGACCAGCGCCTCCTCCAGGGACTCGCCGTGCAGGTGGACGTCGGCGCCGTAGCCGCGGGTGGCGGCCAGCTTCGGCAGGGGTGCCCGCTCCGGCATGAAGACCGTCGCCTTGGTGCCCAGCAGCGCGGCGGCGAGCGCGACACCCTGGGCGTGGTTCCCGGCGCTGGCGGCCACGACGCCCCGCTCGCGCTCCGCCTCGCTGAGACCGTGGATGCGCGTGTAGGCACCCCTGATCTTGAACGAACCGGTGCGTTGCAGGTTCTCGCACTTGAGATACACCGGCCCGCCCTGCGGCGCTTCGAGGTCCCGCGCCCGCTCGATCGGTGTCTTCCGCACGACCGATTCGAGTAGGCGCCTCGCCTCGCGGATTGTGTCCACGCTGACAAGTCCCATACCGGGATGATGTCACTGCACGTAGCGTGACGACGAGGTTACGTGCGTGCCCAGATCACGATTGGGTAAGCTTGTGATACACCGGAAGTCACCGGAGAAGCTCACGGCGGGAGACGAACGCATGGGAAGGGCACGCACGTCGAACGGGTCTCGTTTCGCAGGTGTCGTGCCGCTCATCGTCGGCGTGGTCTCGGCCCTCGCCCTCACCGGAGCCGCCGTCTACACCGTGGCGGAGTCCCAGTGCGACCCCGGCCACTACGTTCGTGACGGCAGGCAGGTCACCCTCGTCGGCAGCTGCGTCACGGGCGCCGACCTGAGGGAGGCGGGCATCGGCCACGACCACGAGCGGTCGGGTGCCGACTCCACCTCCCCCGGCGATCTGAACCGCTGACCGGCTACGACGCGTCGAGCGCGTACCGGAGGTCGGCCAGCAGGTCGTGCGCGTCCTCGATGCCGACCGACAAGCGCACCAGCTCGGCGGGCACCGCCAGCAACGACCCGGCGACACTCGCGTGTGTCATCCGGCCGGGGTGCTCGATCAACGACTCCACCCCACCCAGCGACTCCGCGAGGATGAACAGCTTGGTCCGCGCGACCATGTTGAGCGCGGCCTGCTCGCCGTCCGCGTGAGTGAACGACACCATCCCGCCGAACCGCCGCATCTGCTTGGCGGCGAGCGAGTGGCCCGGGTGCTCCGCGAGGCCCGGGTAGTAGACCCGCTCGACCTTCGGGTGCACCGACAACGCCTCGGCGATGAGCTCGGCGTTACCGCAGTGCCGCTCCATGCGCACGGCCAGCGTCTTCAGGCCCCGCAGCGTCAGCCATGCGTCGAAGGGGCCCGGCACCGCGCCGGCCGAGTTGCGCAGGAAGAACAGCCGCTCCCGCAGGTCGTCGGAGTCGGTGATGACCGCTCCGCCCACGACGTCCGAGTGCCCTCCGAGGTACTTCGTCGTGGAGTGCACGACGACGTCGGCACCGAGCTCCAGCGGCGTCTGGAGGTAGGGCGTGGCGAAGGTGTTGTCCACGACCAGCTTCGCGCCGCCCACGTGCGCCAGCTCCGCGAGCGCCGCGATGTCGGCGATCCCCAGCAGCGGGTTGGTCGGCGACTCGCACCAGACGAGCTTGGTCTCCGGCCGCAGCGCCGACCGGACCTCGTCCAGGTCGGACAGCGACGCGACGCTGTAGGTGACGCCCCACTCGGTGAGGACCTTGTCGATGAGCCGGAACGTGCCGCCGTAGACGTCGTTGCCCAGCACCAGGTGATCGCCCGGGCGGAGCATGGTGCGCAACACCGCGTCGGTGGCCGCCATGCCCGACGCGAACGCCAGGGCGTGCCTACCGCCTTCCAACGCCGCCAAGGCCTCTTCGAGCGCGGTACGCGTCGGGTTCGCCGTCCGCGAGTACTCGTAGTCGCCTTCGCGAAGACCGCCCACCCCGTCCTGCGCGTAGGTGGAGGTCTGATAGATGGGCATGATCACCGAACCCGTGCGGGGGTCGGGTTCCTGCCCTACGTGGATGGCGCGTGTCTCGAATCCGTAGCGCGGGTCTGCAACCATGCCCACAGCCTACGGGCGGCCCCCTTGGCACGCCGTCGCGCGTCGAGAAAGTGAAAGGGCCGCGGGTGCCACACCCACGGCCCTTTCGACGTGCGAATCAGTGGATCACCACTGCTGCGGCGGCTGACCCGGCTGACCGAAGCCGCCGGGCTGACCGGGCTGACCCGGCTGGCCGGGCTGGCCGGGCTGACCGAACCCGCCGGGCTGGCCGAAGCCACCAGGCTGACCGGGCTGACCGGGCTGGCCGAAGCCGCCCTGCTGCCCCGGCTGCTCGAAGCCCCCGCTCGACGGGAACTGCCCGCCGGGCTGGGCGAAGCCACCGCTCGACGGGAACTGCCCGCCGGGCTGACCGAAGCCACCGGGCTGCCCCGGCTGGCCGAACCCGCCGGGCTGACCGAAGCCACCAGGCTGGCCGGGGGGCGGGAAGTTGCCGCCGCCACCGGGACCACCGAGACCGAGGAAGGACGCGGTGCCCGGGATCAGGGACATCACACCGGCGGCGGTGAGGAGCACACCGAAGATCAGCGTGAAGATCACGCGGGTGAGCTCACCCTCGGTCTCGATCGTGAGCAGCACCGAGAAGATCAGGGTGAGGACGCCACCGGCCAGGGTGAAGACCGGGAGCAGCTTGCGCAGGGTGCCCTGCAGCTTGCCGAGACCCACGAGCGCGTGCAACGCACCACCGGCCGCGGCCAGCAGGCCACCGACCAACAGCGTGATGACGTAGAACCAGATGTAGCCCGGGACTCCGGGCGCGGCGTCCGCGTAGGACTCGACCTGCTCGCGGCACATGTCCTCCGGCGCGCCCATCGAGACGCACTGCTCGACGGCCTCGTCGATGTCACTGCCGCCGGGGCCGCTCAGGTCGGACATCAGCGTGATCGCCAGGATCAGCGTGACGACGCCGAGCACGGCCACGACGCCGCCCGCGATGAGCGCCATCATCTTGTTGCCGCCGCCGGCGGGCGCTCCCCCGCCGAAGCCGGGCTGCGGCGGAGCACCGAACCCACCCCCGGGAGGAGCTCCGAAGCCACCCTGCGGCGGGGCGCCGAACTGACCCGGCTGGCCCCCGAAGCCCTGCTGGGGCTGCGGCCCGGACGGCGGGCCGACCTGGCCCGGCTGTCCCGGCGCGCCGAACCCACCGGACGGCGGCTGCTGCCCGAAGCCGCCCTGTGGGTTCACCGCGGCAGGGTTGTCCGCGGCGCTGGGCGGCGGCGCGTACGGGATGCCGGCCTGCGGCTGCATGCCCGGGGGGACCAACTGCGTCGACTCGGCGTTCGAACCCTGCTGGTCTCCCGCAGCCGGGTTCGGGGGCTGAACGACCTGAGTGGGCTCGGGGCTGTCCCCGAACGGCTGCTGCTGCTCACCCTGCGGCTGCTGGGGCTGCTGGGGCTGCTGGGGCTGCACCACCTGGGTCGGTTCGGACGTGCCGAACTGGTTTTCTTGCTGTGGTTGGGAGCCGCTGGACGGCCCCTGGGGTTGTTGCTCGCCACCCCACGGCTGGTTCGGTGGCTGCGGAGCACTCATTGGGTCGTGAACCCCCTTGACGAGGACCTTGGTGATTTCGCTCGCGCACACGCTATCGGATCGTGACCCGCCAAGCGCGTAACGCCCCTGGCAGGTCGTCCGATGATCTCGAATGGATCACGCGTGGCCGGAGAGAAACGCCAGCAGATCGTGCCTGGTCACGACCCCTGCGGGCTTGCCGTCCTCGAGGACGAGCGCGCCACTGGCGGCTCCCAGTGCCTTCATCGCGGCGCTGATCTGCTCGCCCGCGCCGATGGTGGGCAGCGGAGCGGACATGTGCTCCTCGAGCCGGTCGGCCAGAGCCGCCTTGCCCGTGAACAGTGCCTCCAGCAGGTCGCGTTCGTTCACCGCACCCACGACCTCGGCCGCCATGACCGGGGGTTCCGCGCTGACGACCGGCATCTGGCTGACGCCGAACTCCCGCAGGATGGCCACCGCCTCCGCCACCGTCTCGTTGGGGTGGGTGTGCACGAGGTCGGGCAGCGTGCCGTTCTTGCGGCGCAGGACGTCACCGACCGTGGCGTCCTGGGACTCGGGCGAGAGGAACCCGTACGACGACATCCAACCGTCGTTGAAGATCTTGCCGAGGTAGCCGCGCCCGCTGTCCGGCAGCAGCACCACGATGACGTCGTCCGGCCCGCAGCGCTCCGCGAGGCGCAGAGCCGCCGCGACCGCCATGCCGCACGAACCGCCGACGAGCAGGCCTTCCTCCTGGGCGAGCCTGCGGGTGATGGTGAACGAGTCGGCGTCGGAGACCGCGATGATCTCGTCGGCGACACCGCGGTCGTAGGTGTCCGGCCAGAAGTCCTCACCGACGCCCTCGACCAGGTACGGCCTGCCGCTGCCTCCCGAGTACACCGAGCCCTCGGGGTCCGCACCGATGACCTTCACGCGGCCGTCGGAGGCCTCCTTGAGGTAACGCCCGGTGCCCGAGATCGTGCCGCCGGTGCCCACGCCCGCCACGAAGTGCGTGATCTTGCCGTCGGTCTGCTTCCAGATCTCCGGCCCGGTGGAGAGGTAGTGGCTCTCCGGGTTGTGCGGGTTGGCGTACTGGTTCGGCTTCCAGGCGCCCTCGATCTCGCGGGTGAGCCGGTCGGAGACGTTGTAGTACGACTCGGGGTGCTCGGGCGGCACCGCGGTGGGGCACACCACGACCTCGGCGCCGTAGGCCTTGAGCACGTTGCGCTTGTCCTCGCTGACCTTGTCCGGGCACACGAACACGCACCGGTAGCCCTTGCGCTGGGCGACCATGGCCAGCCCGACCCCGGTGTTGCCGGACGTGGGCTCCACGATCGTGCCGCCGGGCTGCAGCTCTCCCGACGCCTCCGCGGCCTCGATCATCCGCTCGGCGATCCTGTCCTTCACGCTGCCGCCGGGGTTGAGGTACTCGACCTTGGCGAGCACGAGTGGCTTCACGCCCTTCGTGAGGGCGTTCAACTTGACCAGCGGTGTGTTGCCCACGAGGTCGGTGACGTGTTCGGCGTAGTCCATGCGACCAGGGTATGCGGCCCGGTGACCAGGAGGGCACACCGACCTTCGGCGGGGTCTCCGCCGACAGCATTGTCCGATTAGGACTGGTGTGGTTAGCTCTGGCGCGACATCGCGTTCGCGAGCATCCGAGGAGCCCACGTGAGAACTCACCGCAAGGCCGCGTTGTGCGCGCTGGCCGCGGCCACGCTGCTGGGCACGGCGGCACTCCCCGCGTCGGCCGCCGGCTCCGGCCGGGTCGACTTCACCCTGACCGTGCTGTTCACCAGCGACATGGAATCCGCACTGCTCGGCGTGCCGGGCGGCGAGGACGGCACCGGCGAGGGGCCGATCGTCGACGGTGGCGAGCACCCGTACGGCAGCCCGTCCCGCGTGGCCACGCTGATGGACGAGCTGCGGGCGGAGGCGACGCGCGGCAGGCCCGCACCCGGACAGGCCGGGCACCGCGGCGAGATCGTGGTCTCCGGTGGCGACAACTTCCTGCCCGGGCCCGAGTACTCCGCGAGCGCCGTCGAGGGAGCCCCGTTCTACGACGCGCTCGCCCTCGAACACATCGGCTACGACGTCAGCGCGCTCGGCAACCACGACTTCGACTTCGGGCCGGACGAGCTCGACCGGTTCCTCGACACGGCGGGCGACGAGGTGCCGTTCGTCAGCGCCAACCTCGACGTGTCCGGCGAACCGGAGCTGGCCGCCCACGCCGCCGACGGCACGCTCGCCACGAGCCGCGTGCTCCGCACCGCAGGTGAGCGTGTCGGCGTGATCGGCCTCACGACGCCGGAGCTGCCCGCGCTGTCCAGCCCGCGCAACGTCGAGGTGAAGCCGGAGCTGGCCGAGATCACCAACACGCTCGCGGCCGACTTCGCCCGCCGCGGGGTCGACAAGGTGGTGCTGGTCAGCCACCTCCAGGACATCGACAACGAACTCGCGCTCGTGCCGCAGCTGCGTGGCGTGGACGCGGTGGTCGGCGCGGGCGGCGGGGAGATCCTCGCCGACGAGGACGACCGGCTGATCCCCGGCGACGTGCCCGAACGCGGCTTCCCGCTCCACGCCGAGGACGCCGACGGGCAAACGGTCCCCGTGGTCGCGGTGACGGGCGACTACAAGTACGTCGGCAGGCTGGTGCTGAACTTCGACCGGCGGGGCACCGTCGTGAGCGTCGACGACGAGCGGACCGGGCCGGTGCGGGTGTCCGGCGTCGGACCCGACGCGGTGCACGGCGATCCGCTCGTGCGCGCCGAGGTGGAGAAGCCGGTGGCGGAGCACGTGGCCTCGCTGGCCGAGGAGGTCGTGGCCACCAGCGAGGTGCCCCTCGACGGTGTGCGCGGCGACGTCCGCAGCCGCGAGACGAACCTCGGGAACCTGGTCGCCGACAGCCTGCTGTGGGCGGGACGGCAGAACGCGGACGAGTACGGCGTACCCGCGCCGCAGGTGGCGATCCAGAACGGCGGCGGCATCCGCAACGACTCGGTCCTGCCCGCGGGCGAGCTGACCACGCTGGACACCTACGAGGTGGCCCCGTTCGCGAACTTCGTGGCCGTGGTGCCGGAGGTGCCGCGGGACGTGCTGCGGCAGCTGCTGGAGCGCGGAGTCGCCGCCGCCCCCGAGGCCGCGGGCGCGTTCATGCAGGTGGCGGGCCTGTCGTTCACGTACGACCCGGCCCGGCAGGCCCAGGAGGTGCGCGAGGGCACCAACGAGATCGTGACGCCCGGGGATCGGGTGCGGGACGTGGTGTTGGCCGACGGCACGGTCGTGGTGGCCGACGGCGTCGTCGTGGACGGACCGCCGGTGTCCGTGGCGACCAACGACTTCTCCGCCCGCGGCGGGGACGGCTACCCGTTCGCCGACCTCCCGTTCACGAGCGTCGGCCTGACCCACCAGCTGGCGGTGCAGGGTTACCTCGCCGACGGCCTGGGCGGCACGGTGACCGCGGCCGACTACCCGGAGGGCGGCGAGGGGCGGATCACCTCGCTGTGAGGCCGGGCGCCGGACACCCCGCCGATGCGGTGTGGTGTCCGGCGCCGCTCTTTGCAATCGTGTCCGCTGCGGGCAGGATGGGGACTAAGCACGCGCTTAGTCGACCCGAAGGAGTGTTCGATGCCCGAAGCCGTCATCGTGTCCGCCGCCCGCTCCCCCATCGGCCGGGCCCGCAAGGGCTCGCTCGTGGACATGCGTCCCGACGACCTCACCGCGCAGATGGTGCGAGCGGCCCTCGACAAGGTCCCCCAGCTCGACCCCCGCGACATCGACGACCTCATGCTCGGCTGCGGTCTTCCCGGTGGTGAGCAGGGCTTCAACATGGGCCGCGTCGTCGCGGTCCAACTCGGTTACGACCACCTGCCGGGCTGCACGATCACCCGGTACTGCTCGTCGAGCCTGCAGACCACGCGCATGGCGCTGCACGCCATCAAGGCCGGTGAGGGCGACGTCTTCCTCTCGGCCGGCGTCGAGACCGTGTCGCGGGCGGTCAACGGCACGTCCGACTCGTGGCCCGACACGCACAACCCGCTGTTCGCCGACGCGGAGGCCCGCACCGCGCAGGTCGCCGAGTCGGGAGCCGACGACTGGACCGATCCGCGCGACGAGGGCGTGTTGCCCGACATCTACGTCCCCATGGGCCAGACCGCCGAGAACCTCGCCCTGCACAAGGGAATCTCCCGGCGCGAGATGGACGAGTTCGCCGTGCGGTCCCAGAACCTCGCGGAGAAGGCACTCGCCGACGGCTTCTGGGCCAAGGAGATCACGCCGGTGACCCTGCCGGACGGCACCGTCGTGTCGGCCGACGACAGCCCGCGCCCCGGCGTCACGCTGGAAGGCGTCGAGGGCCTCAAGCCGGTGTTCCGCCCCGACGGCCGGATCACGGCGGGCAACGCGTGCCCGTTGAACGACGGCGCGGCGGCCCTCGTGATCATGAGCGACACCAAGGCGCGGGAGCTCGGCATCACACCGCTCGCCCGCATCGTCTCGACCGGCGTGTCCGGCCTCTCGCCAGAGATCATGGGACTCGGTCCCGTGGAGGCGTCGCGGCGTGCGCTCGCCCGGGCCGGGCTGACCATCGACGACATCGATCTCGTCGAGATCAACGAGGCGTTCGCCGCGCAGGTCATCCCGTCGTACCGCGACCTGGGCATCGATCTCGACAAGCTCAACGTCAACGGCGGCGCGATCGCCGTCGGGCACCCGTTCGGCATGACCGGCGCGCGGATCACGACGACGCTGCTCAACTCGCTGCAGCACCACGACAAGCAGTTCGGGTTGGAGACGATGTGCGTCGGCGGCGGTCAGGGCATGGCCATGGTGATCGAGAGGCTGAGCTGACGCTGTGGCGGTGTGTGCGGCGCCGGGCCAGCACACACCGCCTCGCCTCAGATCGTCCGCGGGTGCCCGAAGCAGAGCACGCGGGCGGGGTCGGAGTAGTAAACGCCGCCGAACGAGTCCGGCAGCGTGCCGCACACACCCAACGCGTCCGTGACGCCGTCCTGGACGGCCACCACGACGACCTCGGCACTCGGGTCGGTGCAGTTCACCCTCTCGAGCTCCGCCAGATCCGTGCCGAGGTGCGCGAGGCAGTCCCCGGTCGCCACGTTGAGTGTGAGGCAGAACTTGGTGCCGACGGCGAAGTGGTACTCGTCGTAGTCGCCGTCCGGGCACGGGGTCGACGTGCTGTCGAGGTTGGCGGCCACCTGCCACAGCGCCTCGGGTACGGAGCAGTCGGCGGGCTTCGCGATCGCGGCGTCCTCGTCGCCCACGCCGTGCACGCTGAGGCAGTCGCCCACCGCGACGTCGGCGGGGTCGGGGTAGTCCAGGTCGGCCTGCTGGTTCGTCACGACGAGGAACACCCCGCCCGCGAGCGCCGCGAGCACCACCACGGCGACGGCCACGAGCACACCGGTCTTCGACTGCTTCGGCGGCACCGGCGGTAGTGGAGGCGGCGGAGGCCAGGTGGGAATCTCGCCGTAGGCGGGTTGCCGGTACGGCTGCCCGGACTGACCGTAGGGCGGGACACCGTAGTAGGGCTGCCCGGGCTGATGCTGTGGTGAACCGGAGTACGGATCGCCGGACCCGGCACCGGGAGGGACACTCACCAGGACCTCTCAAGGTGTGCGACGACGGACTGCGACAGGCACCGACGAGAGATCGACGACGATCGCCGAGGCCGGTGGGGTCGCGTCAGCGTAGGACGGCGCGACCGAGACCGGTCGCGTGCGGACCGAACCGAGACCCAAAGGTCACGGAACCGACGAAAAGGGCGCCCGACCTCTCGGTCGGACGCCCCGTCGGCGCCGTTCGCGGCGCGGAGTTCGTCAGTCCTGCTGCAAGTACGACAGCAGACGCAGGATCTCCAGGTACAGCCACACGAGGGTGACCAGCAGGCCGAAGGCCACGAACCACGCGAACTTGGCGGGAACGCCCTGGCGGATCGCCTCGTCGGCCATGTCGAAGTCGAGCAGGAAGCTGAACGCGGCGATACCGATCACCACGAGGCTGAAGACGATGGCCAGCGTGCTGCCGTCACGCAGCCCCGTGTTCACGCCGAACAGGGCGAGCACGAGGTTCACCAGCATGACGATCGCCACGCCGCCGAGCGCGCCGATCATCCACTTGCGGAACTTGGGCGTCACCTTGACGGCGCCGGTCTTGTAGACCACGAGCATCACCACGAACACCGCGGCGGTGCCGAGGATCGCCTGCAGCGCGATGCCCTCGTAGATCATCTCGAAGACGCCGGTGATGGCGCCCAGGAAGACACCTTCGGCAGCGGCGTAGGCGAGCGTCATCGGCGCGCTGGCCATCTGCTTGAAGATGATGACCAGAGACAGCACCAGACCGACGAGCATCCCGCCGATCATGGCGCCGGTGATGGCGCCCATCGAGCCCGCGGCGGCCTGCGACTGGGCCCAGATCGCCGTGAGGACACCGACGACCAGTGTCACGCCCAGCGAGATGCCGGTCTTCATGACCACGTCGTCGACCGTCATGGGGCGGCTGGCCTCGCCGGAAGGCGCCTGCGGGGCACCGTAACCGGCCGGGGTCCCGTAGCCGGCCTGCGCGCCGTAAGGCTGCTGGAAGCCCGCGTACGGAGCGCCCGCCGCACCCCTAGGCAGGTTGCGGAAGGCGGGGTTGCTGGAAGTTCGCACCTGATCCTCCTGGATCTTTCGGCACCTGCACGGATGTCAACGACCGCGTGCGCCGATTGGTTCCCTGCACTTTGAGTAAAACTAACTTTACCCGCCTGAACCCGAACGGTAGGCGAACCGGCCGACGACGCCTCCGGCACTGCGCATGTCGCCCGCATCCTTCCCGAAACGGCCCCCACACGTCCACCGGCTGGCCGATTGCCCTGGTGACAGGCGACACGCCATTCTCACGACACGAGTGCAGCAACGGCCGACGCGGCTGCCGTCCTTTCGCGCCGGCGTGATGGGAATCTCACCGAACCTTGGGGGTTTCGACCCGTGACTCGAAGACGTCCGGCGCAGGCGATCCGCCTCGTTCTCGTCGTCCTGCTCAGTGCCCTGTCCCTGGTCGTGGTCGCCCCCGCGGCGTCCGCGGCGGTCGACGAGGGCATCGGGCACCGGACGACTCCGGGACAGTCGTGGGGCGGCCGGGACCGCGCCTACGACTGGCTCGGCTCCTACGTCGTGAACGGCGAGCACGTGTTCTGCGTGTCGTTCGCGCTCAAGGCACCCGACAGCAACGAGCGGTACGAACCAGGCGACGCGCTGCTGACGAAGTGGGGTGACCCGCTGCCGGACGACGTCGCCGCCAACATCTCGTACCTGCTGCTGCGGTACGGCGACACGCAGGACGCCGACGAGGCCGCCGCGCTCGCCCACCTCCTGCACTCCTGGACCGCCGCGCCGCGGAGCAAGGCCGACCTCGACCCGGCCAAGCCGTTCACGGAGATCGGCTACGACGTCGACGCCCACTTCGAGAGGCTCCCGACCTCCGCGCAGGACGCCGTGGAACGCCTGCGGGCCGACGCCGAGGCCAACCGCGGGCCGTGGACGGCGACGGCCGCCGCGCCCGAGGGCGAGCTGTACCTCGACACGCCGTCCGAGTGGTCGGTGACGGTCACGGGCGCCGACGGCGAGGGCATCCCGGGCGTCGAGGTGCAGTTGACGCTGACCGACCTGGCCCCCGCGGGCGACGGTGGCGTCGACCAGCGGGCGGACGGCGCCGAGGACAGCAAGGTCACCGACGGAGCCGCGGCGGGCGCCGCCGCCACCGACGAACCGGGCGAGACCGCGACGACCGAGGACACGGACGCCGAGAACGCCGAGAACGGCACCGACGACGGCGACAGCTCCCAGGCGCAGCAGCTGACGGTCGTCACGGGCGACGACGGCACCGCGAGCATCAGCGCCAGCCCCACGGGCGAGCAGCCGGGCATCGTGGCCACGCTGGAGGCGCCCGCCGAGCGGCCGTACGTCCGCGACCCGGTCACGACCGACACCCAGCGCGTGGTCTCCACCGGAGGCGAGCAGACCCTGACCGCCGAGGCGACCACCAGCGCCGTCCCCGCGCCCGGGATCGTGAAGGTGACCAAGGTGGACGACGAGACCGGCGAGGGCATCGCCGGGGTGCCGTTGCGTGTCACCGCCGAGGACCGGACCTCGCCCGCCGTGGCCACGGACGGCACGGAACTCGTGGGACCGGACGGAAAGCCGCTGGTCGTGACCACCGAAGGCGACGACGGAGCCGTCACCATCGAGAACCTGCGCACACCGCAGACCGTGTGCCTGGTCGAGGTGTCACCCCCGAACGGCTACGCCGACGCGTTCGATCCGGAGAACCCACCGACGGCGTGCGGTGAACTCGGGCCGGGCGAGACACTCGAACTCCGCATCGCGAACGTGGCCGACGAGGTGCCTCGCACCATCCCCGCGGGTGAGCAGCGGACGGTGGCGCAGGCGGCGACCACCTCGGGCGCGCCGGTGGGCGCGCTGGTGGGCTTCGGAGCCCTCGCGCTGGCCGTGGCGGCCCTCGTCGGATGGATCGCACGGAAACGGGTTCTGCGGCAGCGATGACGGCATGGAACGAGGACGACCGGGACCACGACCGTCGCCGATGGCGCCGGGCCTACCTGCTCGGGGTGGCCAGCGTCCTCGCGGTGGAGGTCGTGGTCGCGGGTGTGCTGGCGCTGCGTTCACCGACGGTCGTGGCGGGTACCGCGGTGCCCGCCCGGCCCGTCACCGCGCCGGTCCAGTCCACACCCGCACCGAGCTCGGAGCCGGCCGAGGACGGTGAGAAGAGCGAGAAGAACGAGAAACCCGAGAATGACGAGAAGGACACCGACGCGGCCGAGCCCGCGACCGATCGACCCGCCACCGCGCCCAGCGGTCAACGTCCGGGCACGGTCGTCCTGCCCGACGGCGGGACGGCGGAGCTGGTGCGCAAGGAACTGAGCCCCGACGCGGTCCTGCCCGTGCCGGACGACCTGGACGAGGCCACCTGGTGGGGCGCGGGACTCGACGCCCCCAGCGGGGCGAGCGTCTTCGCCGGGCACGTCAACTGGCAGGGCCGCACGGGACCGTTCGCCGAACTGTGGGACGTCCGCATCGGCGAGGACGTCACCGTCACCGACGCCGAGGGCACCACGTTCACCTACGTGGTCTCGCAGATCCTCACCCTCGGCAAGGACGAGCTTCCCGCGCGGGCCACCGAGCTGTTCGGACAAAGCGGACCGCACCGCCTCGTGCTGGTCACCTGCGGCGGACGATGGCTCGGCGGCACGACGGGCTACGCGGAGAACCGCGTGGTCGTGGCGGAGCCGGCCTGACGGCGGCGTGCGGCTCGCCGAGGTACACACCTCTCACCCACTCGGCCTGCCTGACGCCGACGCGCGGGCGCGCGCGGGTACGGTCGATACATGGCTTCCGACCACGATCACCGTCTGCTTCCGCTGAGGCGGGAGTTCGGCCAAGCATGGCATGGTTTCGACCGCAACCAGGTGGTGCAGTACCTCGACCATCTCGAGGCGCAGGTCCATCGGCTCATCACCGAGCGGGATGCCGCGGCGTCGAGGGCATCCGACGCAGCCCGCGAGCTCGACGGCGCACGCCGCGAGATCGCCAAGCTCCGGGATCGCGTCGAGGAGCTGAAGAAGCCTCCGGAGCGGATCGAGGATCTCGACGAGCGCATGCAGCGCACCGTGCAGCTCGCCGAGACGCAGGCCGCGGAGATCGTCTCTCGTGCCGAGTCGGCGGCGGAGAAGACGTGGGCCGAGAGCAGTGCCGTGTCGAAGCGGCTCCACGAGCGCTACCAGAAGTTGCTGGAGACCCTCGACAGCCATGCCGAGGACCTGAAGCGCGAGCACGAGGAGGCGCTGGCGGCCACGAAGGCCGAGGTGCAGCGGATGACCGCCGAGGCGGCCGCCCGGCGCGAGCAGCTCGACGCCGAGGCCGAGAGGAAGCGCCGCCGGATCGAGAGCGACTTCCAGGCGCGGATGGCCGCGGAGAAGAGCGCGCTGCAGAAGCACGTCGCCGATCAGACGAAGGCGAGCAAGAACGCGGCGGAGCGGCGGATCGCCGAGGCGACCGCGGAGGCGAAGCGGCTGGTGGAGGAAGCCACGGCCAAGGCCCGCACGCTCGTCGACGAGGCCACCGCCGACGCCGAGCGCCGCACGACCGAGGCCAACGACATCGTCACGCGCCTGACGCGCATCCGTGAGGAGGCCCGCGCCCGGCTCGCCGAGGCCGACCAGGTGCTGCGCCAGGGCGAGTCGGCGCTGGTCGCCACGCCGGAGGAGGAAGCCACGCTGGCGAAGTCCCCCAACGGTTCGACCGCGTAGGGAACACCCGGGAACGCGAGAGGGGGCGGGACGCGCGAGGTCGGGCGCTCGTCCCGCCCCGTGCTCACGTGACCTTGCGGGACTTCTCCAGGTTGGCCGCGAGGTTGTCGATCGTGCGGGCCTGCGCGACGTAGTCCATCGAGCTGAACTCCCACGGATACACCTGCCCCGCCTTCGCCGCCGGCATCTGCGCGAAGGTGGGCTGGTCCAGCATCGCGTCGCCGTCCATGGCGCGCAGCGAGTAGAGCACCACGTCGGTGCGGTAGTCGGTGATGTTCTCCCAGCTCACCGACTCCCAGAAGTACTCCGAGCCACCGGGGTCCGGGTAGGACAGACCGAGTTCGGTGTAGCTGCGCAGCGCCGGGTCGTCCTTCGCCTTCGCGATGTGCACGCCGTCGTTGGGGTAGGCCGCCACGGCCATCACGGTGAGACCGCTCTCCGCGGCACTGCGCAGGCGTTCCCGCGCGGCCTCGTACTTCCGCTTCGGTTCGGCGAGGGTCTCGTCGGTCACCCCGAGGGACTTGGCGAACTCGACGGTGCGGTCGACGACGCCGGTCGCCGACCCGGCCATCGCGATGGCCACGACGGGCGCGATCTCGCCGACGAGCTTCTGCTGCTCCAGATCGTTGAAGCCGAAGAGCGGCTTCTCCGGGTCCAACGTGCCCTCGGAGTCCACCGGGTAGGCGTGGGCGATGATCACGTCCGGTCGTTGTGCCGCGAGCGCCTCGACGTCGATCTGCCCGTAGGTGGTGCCCACCTCGGTCACCGCGGACGTGTCCTTGTCCTGGAAGTTCACGTCGTCGGCGAGCGCGGTGGCCCCGAAGGACGCCACCGGCACGATGCCGTAGTTCCACAGTGAAGCGATGGCGTCGTTGAGGCCCGCGACGCGCGTGGGGCGCCGGTCGAGGGTGACGGTCTCACCCATGTCGTCGGTGAACGACCACGCGCCCGAGCCTCCGCCCGAGCCGTTCGACGTTCCGCCGCCACAGGCGGCGAGCAGGCCGGTCGCTCCGAGAGCGAGGCTGCCACCGAGGAACGCGCGACGAGACAGTGAGCTACCCATGCGGGTTAGGTTAGACGAGCCTAACTTCCCCCGGAAGTGTGATGTCTTCGGATCGATGGCGACGCACTCGGACTGTCGGTTCGCCGGTGTGCCACGACGGCCTACGGTGCAGAGGGCAGGAAGGGAGTCGCACCGTGACGAACCGGACTGTGGAGATGGCGGTCGACGCGGAACCGGCCCTGGTGCCCGTGATGCGCAACGTCGCGGCGGATCTGGCCATCCGGCTCGACCTACAGCTCGACACGATCGCCGACCTGCGCCTCGCCGTGGACGAGGCCTGCGGCCTGCTGCTCACCCGCGCCGCGACGCCCACCACGCTGCGCACGCGGTTCAGCGTCGCCGAGAACACGATCACGGCACGCACCGAAGTCGTCTGCCGCGCGGGAACCGCTCTGCCCGACAACGGGTTCCACTGGCACGTGCTGACGGCGCTGGTGCGGTCGGTGCACTGCTTCCACACCCGCGGGCCGGAGGGGGAGCCGCTCACCGTCATCGAACTCACCGTCGGCGACCACTGAGCGCGGCGGTCAACCCTCCCAGTGACACAGGAGCAGGCAGACGTCGTCGTCGTGATCGGAGGCGCCCAGCATGGTCGTCAGAACGTGCTCGGCCCGCGCGTCGAGCGCGTCGGCCTCACAGGTGCGGAAAGCGTCGAGCAGCCGCGCCATGCCCGCGTCGAGGTCGCTGGTCCGGCGCTCGATCAGGCCGTCGGTGAACAACGCGACCGACGATCCGGGCCGCAGCTTGCGCTCGTGCTGCGGGAACTGGAGCCCCGCCGGCAGGTGGATGCCCAGCATCGGGGCGTGGACGGCTTCCAGGTATCGCACCTCGCCGCCGTGTTCGTGGAGCAGCGGTGGCGGATGCCCCGCGCTCGCCCATCGCAGCAGGCCGCTCTCCGGCTCCACCTCCGCGACCACGGCGGTGGCGTAGAGCGGTGTGTCGAGCCCCCGCAGCAGGTCGTGCACCAGTCGCAGCGACGCGGCCGGGCCGTGACCTTCCAGGGCATACGCGCGCAGGGCGTTCTGCAGCTTTCCCATCACGACCGCGGCGTCCACGCCGTGGCCGGTGACGTCCCCGACGGTCAGGACCACCGTGCCGTCCCGGCGCGTCACCGCGTCGTACCAGTCGCCCCCGACGTGCACACCGCTCGTCGCGGACCGGTACCGCGCGACGAGGCCGAGATCACGCAGGGGCGCGAGCGTCGGCAACATCGCGCGCTGGAGCCGCTGCGCGAGCTCGTGTTCGCGCTCGTACTCGTTGGCGTTGCGCAGGCCCACCGCGGCGCGGTTGGCGATGCCCATCGCCAGGGACAGATCGTCGTCGGTGAACTCGCCCACACTGCGATGCAGGTCGAACACGCCGAGCACGTGCGGTCCGGCGGTGAGCGGCACGCTCACCCGGCTCCCGCCGTCGCGGACCGCCTCCCGGGTCCGGGCCGCGCTGCGCGTGGTCTTGTCGGGTTGCCGATCGGGATCGTCGGGGCAGGAGAGCCCGAACTCGGTGAGTGTCCAGACGTCCAGCGTGTCGGCGAACCCGTGGGAGCGCACCAACTCGGCGACCGCGTCCAAAAGGTGGCTCGAATCCAGCGACCTGGCCGACGCCCTGGACACCTCGTCGAGGAACGAGGTGCGGCGCCGCTGCCGGTCGATCTCCGCGTGCAGTGCCAGCAACCCGGCGTTGGTCTGTTCGAGCTCGGACTGGTGCCAACTCAGGTCGCGATCCCGCTCGCCCACGAGGTCGGCCAACGCCCGCAGCCCGGCGGCGAGAACGTCGTCGGGCGGTCCTTCGGCCCACTCCGAGTCCAGCCGACGCCACACGTCGGGCGGGAGGTCGCGATCGCGCAGCGCCTCCCGCAGGGCGCGCGCGACGTCCTCCCGTGCCCGTGCTCGGAGGTCGTCGGTCATCTGGTTCCTCTTCCGGCCACCACGACGACGCATGCGTCGTCCCGGTTCCTGCCATAGGTGCCCAGCAGCCAGCCTGCCACGGTGGCGGGATCATGGTCGAGCGCGTCGCGTCGATCCGCCGGTGTCCACCGCTCCGACACACCGTCCGTGTGCATCACGAGCAGGCTCTGCGCCTCCCACGGGCGCGTCACCGGCATCGCCCGCCGGCCGCTTCGCTGCCTTCTTCCTACGATGCCAGGAGTCGACACCAATGCTTCATGAGACCCGTCACCTCTGACGAGCCGCACGGTGGTGTTGCCCACCCCGCAGAACGTCACCGTGGCTTTCGCGACGTGGAACTGCACGACCGCCACCGTGGCGCCGCGCCGCGGCCGCATGTCCGCGTCCATCGCGGAGATCAGCTCGACCGGCGACGCGGCGGGTGCCGCCGCGATCTGCTCCATCGCCGCCAGGCTCGCCGCCGCCGCTTCGGGACCGTGCCCCAGTCCGTCGCTCAACGCCACGGTCAACACCTCGTCGCACCGGGCCGACGTCCAGCTGTCCCCGCAGCTCGTTTCCCCGGGTGCCGGGGACAACGCGGCACCGACCGCCACACCGAACTCCGCGTCGGGCGCCTCCTCCCGGGCCGCGCTTCGCCACCGCGCCAGCACCGTCGTGCCCTCGCCGTAGGACGAGTAGATGTCGAACTCGTCGGCCATCCGCCGGATGCCGCCGAGGCCGATTCCGAGCGTCCCGGTGGTGGAGAACCCGTCCCGCATGCTCTCGGGCACGTGCTCGATGCCCGGTCCGCGATCTGTGGCGATGACGTCGAGGCGCTCCGGCCCCGGCATCACGACGATCATGCCGTCGGTGGCGTATTTCACGAGGTTGGTCGCCAACTCGACCGTGGCGAGTGCCACTCGCTCCACGACGGTGTCCGGCAGTTCTGCTTGTCGAGCCGCACGTGCGGCAAGCTGGCGCGCCTGCGTCACGTGGACCGGCGAGGTCACCGCGAGCGCCGCGCCTGTCATCCCGATGCCGTCCTCGTGCGGAAGACGGCCGTCACGGTCGTGCCCTGCCCCGGTTCGGTCCAGAGTTCGAACTCGTCGGCCAGTCGACGGGCACCGCTCAGCCCCAACCCGAGTCCGCCCGCGCTGCTGTACCCGTCCGTCAGGGCCAGGTCCACGTCGTCGATGCCCGGCCCCTCGTCCCGGAAGACGAGACGCAACGCAGTGTGACCGCTGCCGCGCTCCAGCTCGACCTCGGCGACCCCGCCGCCACCGTGTTTGAGGGTGTTGCGAGCGAGCTCACTCGCCGCCGTCACCAGTTTGGTCTGCTCCACGAGGGAGAACCCGACCGAGACCGCCACGTCGCGCGCGGCCTGCCGGACGTGCACGATGTCGACCTCTTCGCGGATCGGCACTTCGTGCACGGTGGAAACGCTGGTCATCGTGGCCCCGAGCTGCCCAGCAGGGAGAGGCCCCCTGCCACCGTCAACGCGGTTTCGAGACCCGGCAGCGTCAGCCCGAGCTCGACGAGCGTGATGGCCACCTCCGGACGCATGCCCACCACGACGGTTCTGGCCGCCAGGAGCGCACACGCGCCGGCGATGTCGTGCAGTGTCCGCGCGAGGAAGGAGTCGACGACCTCCAGGCCGGAGATGTCGATCAGTACGCCGGGTGCGCTCGTCTCCGCGACTCGGGTGGTGAGCTTCTCCTGCAGTGTGAGGGCGTCGTCGTCGCGCAGCTCGCCCTGCATCGTGACGAGGAGAACGTCGCCGAGTCCGACGATCGAAGTCGTGGTGGGCATGCCGGGTCACTTCACCTCGGAGTGGCGCTCGACCCGGTATCCGGCGGTACCCAGCGCGTAGGCGAACGCGTCCGACAGCGAGGCTCGGGTCGCGACCTCCCCGAGGTCGATGCCCAACTGCACCATCGTCTGCGCGATCTGCGGGCGGATGCCGCTGATGATGCACTCCGCGCCCATCAGCCTCGCCGCCATCGCCGTCTTGAGCAGGTGCTGCGCCACGAGAGTGTCGACCGCGGTGACCCCGGTGATGTCGAGGATCGCGACCTTGGCCTGCTGCTTCACGATCTCGTTGAGCAGGCTCTCGGTGGCGGCCTGGCTCCGCATGCTGTCGAGGGTGCCGATCAGCGGGATGGCGAGAATGCCCTCCCACAGCTTGACCACCGGCGTGGACAGCTCGGCGAGCTGCTCCTGCTGCGCGAGGATCGTGTCGGCCCCCGCGGACAACTCGATCTCCAGCAGCGTGATGCGCAGGGTGTTGAGAGCGGTCGACAACGTGCCCGCGCCGTAGTACTCCTCGTCCTGGGTCAGGTCCTGCTGCTCCCACAACCGCAGGAGCGGGGCCTTGAGCGAGGTCACGTCGGGGCGCTTGCTTCCCGACGGTCCCCCGGCGGAACGGGAGGCCAACGAGCTGAGCACCGGCCGGACGGAGGCGAAGCCCTCGGCGGAGGGGTCCTCCTCCTCACCCGCCTCGATGACCTTCTCGACACTGCGGAGCAGCGCGGCGGCCTCCTCGTCCGAGTCCGCCCGGTTCCGCGTGCTGAAGAGGGGCGTCGCGACCCACTCCCGCAAGATGTCGTCCTTGTGGTCCTCGAGGAACCGAAGCACGCGATTCCGTACCGGGTGCGGGGTCTCGTCAGTCATGGTGGGCTCCCAGCCGGGGTGACGTGGTTTCACGCTGATAGATGTGGCTCTCCCTGGCAAACTTAAGACACGACAGAGCTAACCTCCAGGTCGGGTACTTTCCGGTAGGGGGTAGAAGCGACTTCCAGGAGCGGTTGAGAATGACGGACGGCGACAAACCGCCCACAACACGAACCCCGCACCGGCCGGAACGATCGACGGTACATGTCGAGCTGGTGAGCAACGAGGAAGGACGCATCACCCTCGTCGGTGAGATCGACCACGGTGTGGCGCCCCAACTCGACGACGCGTTGGACCGGCTTCTCGCCGAGGGCGCCGATCGGTTCGTCGTCGACTTCGCTCGATTGTCCTTCTTCGACTCCGCGTGCATCAGTGCGCTCGTCCGCGCCCACGCGCGCGTGACCGAGAACGGGGGAACGGTGAAGCTGGTCAACGTCGACCAGTACGCGTACCGGGTGTTGCAGATCGCGGGCCTGCTGCCGCTCTTCGACCTCGAACCGGACACCTGAATGGCGCGGCCGGCTGGTGTCCCGCACGCACTCCCCCTGGTCGACGTGCGGCTGAGCGTGGACAAGAACTTCCCGGCGCAGGCCAGACGAGCCGCGGACGCCGTTCTCGGCGACATCGAGGCGAACACCCGGTACAACTTCCTTCTCATCGTCTCGGAGCTCGTCGCCAACGCCGTGCTGCACTCCCACAGCCCCCAGCGGTTGCGGGTGCTGCGGGACGGCTCGGTCCTGCGCACCGAGGTACACGACGGCAGCGTCGAGATGCCGCTCGTGCTCACGCCCTCGCCGTACCGGGAGCACGGGCGCGGGATGTTCCTCGTCGACTCGTTCGCCGACGCCTGGGGCGTGGAGGCGACCCCGACCGGGAAGATGGTCTGGGCCGAGGTGGACGCTCCGGTGCGCGGCGACGGGGAGGGCTGACCCACTCGGTGACACGCCGGCGGTTCAGGCCTCCAGCCCGTCCCGGTCGGCCCAGTCGAGAAGCGGTTGCAACGAGTGGGCGACCTCGTCGATCCCCGCGTGCAGGTCACCGAGTTCGGCGAACCTCGCCGGGACCGTGGCGATCGTGAAGTCGCCCGGTTCGACGTCGTCGATCTCGTCCCACCGCACGGGCGTGGACACCGTGGCCTCGGGCACGCCGCGCACCGAGTACGCCGCCGCGACCGTGTGGTCGCGCGTGTTCTGGTTGAAGTCCACGAAGACGGCGGTCGGGTCGCGGTCCTTGCGCCACCACTCCGTCGTGACGTCCCGAGGTGCGCGCCTCTCGACTTCGAGCGCGAACGCGTGTGCGGCCCGCCGGACGTCGGCGAACCCCCACCGGGGCTCGATGCGCACGAGCACGTGCAGCCCCTTCCCGCCGGACGTCTTCGGAAACCCTCGGATGCCGAGCTCCGCCAGCACCTCCTCGGCGACGTGGGCGACCCGCTTCACCGTGTCCAGCCCGCACTCCGGCATGGGATCGAGGTCGATGCGCCACTCGTCGGGCCGCTCGGTGTCCGCCCGGCGCGAGTTCCACGGATGGAACTCGACCGTCGACATCTGCACCGCCCACACGACGTGCGCGAGCTCGGTGACGCACAGCTCGTCGGCCGTGCGGTCGTAGCGCGGGAAATGCACCCGCACGGTCTCCAGCCACGGAGGCGCACCGCGCGGCACGCGCTTCTGGTGCACCTTCTCGCCGTTCACTCCGGACGGGAAGCGGTGCATCATGCACGGCCGCTCGTACAGTGCGCGCACGATGCCCTCGCCCACGGCCAGGTAGTACCGCGCGAGATCGAGCTTCGTCTCGCCCCGCGCCGCGAAATACACGCGGTCGGGATGCGTCAACCGCACCGTGCGTTGGCCCACGTCGAGCTCGACGGCGTCTGTGCTCATCACCTCACCGTAACGGCGTGGCGGCGACGACACAGTGGACTGCCCGTGACGGGAAAAGCCGTGGCGACGTCGATCGCCACGGCTTTCCCACCGGCACGAACCTCAGGTGGTCGCCGCCTTCTTCTCGGCGACCTCGGCCAGGCTCACGTTCTGCTCGGCTGCCTTCTGCGTTTCGGGAGGCAGCGTCAGGAAGCGGGTGAGCACCGCCGCCACCACGTAGAGGGCCGCGAAGATGATCACCACTCCGCCCGCGCCGAGCGGGACGAGGAACAGGCTGACGATCGCGGGCCCGACGAAGGTCGCCGCGCCGGCACCGAAGTTCAGCAGGGCCATCGCACCGCCCTTGTTCTCCGGGGCCAACGAGGGCAGCAGCGCCGAGATCGGAACGAAGCCCGCCAGCGTCGCCCCGTAGAGGGCGCCCACGAGCAACGCGACCCAGTAGTAGTCCTTGCCGAGCTGCAGCGGCACGAAGTACAGCAGCAGGATCGACACCGCGCAGCCGATGGCACCGAACCAGAAGATGGTCCTCTGCCAACCGATCTTGTCGCTCGCCACCCCGAAGATCAGGTTGAAGAAGATGTTGGTCCCGTAGATCACCGAGACCAGCAGCAGCCACTGACTCATCCCGAACCCGATCTCGTACGCGAAGATCGTGGGGAAGAAGACCAGCATGCCGAACTGCGGCGCGGTGTTGATGACCCGCACGAGCATGCCGATCCCGACCCGCGGTTCCTTCCACGCGATCGACATGCTCGACATCAGACTCTGCACGGGCTTGACCTCGGGCGGCGCCAACCGCTGGTAGCCGGTGCGCTCCCGGACTCCCAGCAGGCAGATCAGACCACCGAGACCGAGGATGCCGACGGACAGCCAGAGCGTGCCGTACTCGCCGAGCAGCGGGTTGGTGAAGCTCGCGACCAACGCCCCGAGCGTGGGGAGTCCGCCGGTGAAGGCGAAGTAGAACCAGCCCACGGCCGCACCGAGCCGGGCCACCGGAGCCACGGCGGTGATCCACACCAGGAAACCGAAGGCGAACATCGGGTACCCGAAACCGCGCAGCCCGTAGAAGACCAGCATCAACGCGTAGTTCTCCCCGGCGACGGCCACCGCGAGGAAGAGCACGTCGAAGACGAGCCACACCGCGAGGCCGACGAACATGACGCGGCGCGGTCCCCACAGTTCGGAAAGCGCACCGGAGAGCCACGACGCGAGCATGACGGCGACGCCGTACACCGTGATGACGTAGGACGCGCGAACGTCGGTGCCGGCGCCGTTCTCGGCCATGTACGGCGCGATGAAGCCCGACTCGACGCCGTCGCCGATCATGAAGATCAGCAGACCGACGTAACCGAGGAAGAGGGGCGCGGGAAGCCCCCACCGGTTCAGTAACCGGGCCAGGCCGCCCTGACCCTCCGACCGTGGTGTCGTCGTTGAAACCATGAACGCCTCCGTACTCAGACGGAAAGCATCATGAACCGCGTTAAGTTAACGCGCAAGATGTTACAACGGCTTTCTTGACCACTTGACCGTTACAGCAGTCCCGGCGTCCGGTCACCCGTCACGCACCGTGGACGTCACAGTGGCGCCACGTCGACCATGATCCGCTCCTGCAGCTCCTTGACCAGCGACTGCTCGACACCGGAATCCACGATCAACCGGTCGTAGTCCGCCACGGGTGCCAACCGGTGCAGCGCGGGGCGCGGCATCTTGCTCGAATCCATGAGCAACAGCTTGGTCTCGGCCGACGCGAGCATCGCGCGCTTGACCAGCACCACCTCGGGCTCCTGGTGGAACGTCATGGACGCGTTCATCGCCGACGTCGACACGAAAGCGGCGTCGACGGTGATGCGCTCGACCATCTCCAGGCAGGGCATGCCGAGGAACGAGTCGTGCGTGCGCGAGTAGTCGCCGCCGATGCAGATGAGCCTGATGTCGTCGACGTCCTTCAGCACGTCGACGGTGCGGAGGTAGTTGGTGGCCACCGTCAACGGCGCGTGCTCGGGCAGGAGTTTGGCCAGCGCCAACGCGGTCGTGGAGTCGTCGAGCATGATCGACATGCCGGGCTCCACGAGCGTCGCCGCCCGGCGCGCGATGGCCGCCTTGGCCTCGACGTGCGCTCCCAGCCGGTATTCCGCGTTGCTCTCGAACACAGTGGACGGCAGGGCCGACACTCCACCGCGGAACTTCCGGAGCACGCCGCGCCGGACCAGGTCGTCGATGTCCCGGTGGACGGTCATGTGACTGACACCGGTCAGCTCGGCGAGCTCGGAGAGCGCCGCTGTTCCGTGGTCGATGACGAAGTCGGCGATGCGTTGCTGTCGAGCCTGCCGACTGCGCGTGGTCCCGGACGTCTCACTGCTCATGGTGAAAGTGTGTCACCCCGCGCAAGCTTTCTCCCGTCCCGCCCGCATGCTCTCGCCCAGGACAGCACCGCTGGTCACACGTCTGGGACCTCCGAGAACCGGATGATCACCCGAGCGGGGGTGGTTACATTTCCCGCTGAGCGGTGTTAACTTAACACCAATCGTGTGAAAGGGGCTGTGATCGATGGTGCTCGCCGCGGTGGTGTTCGACATGGACGGTGTCCTGGTCGACAGCGAACACCTGTGGGAAGAGAACTGGGTCGCCTACGCGGCGAGGTACGGCGTCGAGTGGACGGCGGAGGACACCTCCACGGTGCAGGGCATGAGCGCCCCCGAGTGGGCGGCCTACCTCGCCGAGCGCAGCGGCTCCCCCGAGAGCCCCGAGCAGGTCGAACGCGCCGTCGTCGACGGCATGATCGGGGCGATCGCCGACGGCCGCGCCCCGCTTCTGCCGGGTGCCGACGCGATGGTCACCGACGTCAGCGCGAGGGTGCCGATCGCACTGGCGTCGTCCGCGCCGCGCACCGTCATCGACGCCGTGCTCGCGACCTACGGGCTGACCGAGGAGTTCACCGCCACGGTGTCCAGCGCGGAGGTGCCCCGGGGCAAGCCGAGCCCCGACGTCTACCTCGAAGCCGCCTCGCGACTGGGTCGCAAGGGCGAGGAATGCCTGGGGGTCGAGGACTCCAGCAACGGCATCCGCGCGGCCGCGGCGGCGGGCCTCACCGTCGTCGCGCTGCCCAACAAGACCTATCCGCCGAAGCCCGACGCGCTGGAACTCGCCGGCGCGGTGGCCGACAGCAACGACGCTGTGCGCCGCATCCTGCTCGACCGGCTCGCGGACGGCGCACGGAACGAGCCTGTGGGGAGGACGGTGTGACGCACGGGAAGGCACGCACGCTCGGCCGCGCCGAGGTGTTCAAACGGGACTGGCTCGACGGCTTCGCCGGCGCCTACGGGCGGACGGTGCGCAAGGTGCCGGACGCCTACGGCGTGGTCGCGGCCCACGCACCGGAGCGGGGCAAGGTCGCGGTCGTCATCGGCGGAGGTTGCGGACACTACCCGGCGTTCGCGGGCCTCGTGGGACGTGGACTGGCCACGGGCGCTGTCGTGGGCGACGTGTTCACGAGCCCCAGCGCCGAACAGGTCTACCGCACCGCCCGCGCCGCCGAGGGTGGCGCCGGTGTGCTGTTCTCCTACGGCAACTACCAGGGCGACGTGCTCCACTTCGGACTCGCGGCGCGGAGGCTGGCCGCCGAGGGGATCGACTCGCGCACGGTGCTGGTGACCGACGACGTGGCGAGCGGCCCCGCCGACGAACCGGAACGGCGCCGGGGTGTGGCCGGTGACTTCATGGTGTTCAAGGTGGCCGGTGCGGCCGCCGAGCGCGGCGACGACCTCGACACGGTGCACGCGCTCGCGACGCGGGCCAACGACCGCACCCGCACGTTCGGCGTGGCGTTCGACGGCTGCACCCTGCCCGGTGCCACGGAACCGCTGTTCACCGTCAACCCGGGTGAGATGGAGCTCGGGCTCGGCATCCACGGCGAACCCGGTGTGCGCACCGTGCCGCGCCTCGACGCCGTGGGCGTGGCCGACGAACTGGTGAACGGCCTGCTGCCCGAACTGCCGAAGGGCGGTGACGGCCGCGTCGCGGTGCTGCTCAACGGACTCGGCACCACCAAGTACGAGGACATGTTCGTCCTCTACAAGCGCGTGCACGAGCGGCTCGCCGCGGAGGGACTGAACCCCCTGCACACCGAGGTCGGCGAGTTCGTCACCTCGCTCGACATGGCCGGCGTGTCGCTCACCGTGCTCGCGTTGGACGACGACCTCGCGCCACTCTACGCCGCGCCGTGCGACACCCCCGCCTACCGCAGCACCGGGGCTCGGCTGGAGCCGGTCGCTCCCGTGGCGACGGTCGACGAATCCCTGGCGCGACCCGAGCCCACGCAGACCGCGGGCGTGGTCGACCGCCTGCTCACGGCCGCGATGGTGCGCATCGAGGACAACGAAGCCGAGCTGGGCAGGCTCGACGCCGTGGCGGCCGACGGCGACCACGGACTCGGGATGACCCGGGGCATGCGGGCCGCGGTGGCGGCGGCCCGACGGGCCGAGTCGAGCGGTGCCGACCTCTCCGCCGCACTGCTGGCGGCGGGAACGGCGTTCGCCGACGCCGCGGGCGGCGCGTCCGGAGCGTTGTACGGCGTGTTGCTGGCCGAGACCGGCGCCGGACTGGCGGACGGGGTCACGCCCACCACGGTGGCCGACGCGGTCGACCGGGCGGTGCGGGCGTTCGTCGAGCTGGGCAAGGCCGAGCTCGGTGACAAGACGATGCTCGACGCGATCGAACCGTTCCGCACCGTGCTGCGGGAGCAGGCGGCGACGGGCACGGACGTGACGGAGGCGTGGAACGCGGCGGCGAAGCGGGCGACGCAAGCCGCCGCCGACACCGCGGACCTCCTGCCCACCAAGGGCCGGGCGGCCCGGTTGGCGCAGCGCAGCAAGGGTTACGCCGACCCGGGAGCGACGTCGTTCGCGCTCCTGGTGTCGGCCATCGGCGACGAGTTGGCGAAGGAGCAGTGATGCGTGTCGTGGTGGCGGCGGACAACGCCGGGGTCGCACTGAAGAACGCGGTGCGCGACCAGTTGAACTCGGACGAGCGCGTCACCGAGGTCATCGATCTCGGTGCGGAGAGCGCGACGGACGACACGGCCTATCCGCACTTCGGCATCGCCGCGGCCGAGAAGATCGCCAAGGGCGAGGCCGACAGGGCGATCCTCGTGTGCGGGACCGGCATCGGCATGGCCATCTCGGCCAACAAGGTGCCCGGAATCCGGGCTACAGTCGCACACGACTCCTACTCGGCCGAACGGTCGATCAAGTCCAACAACTGCCAGATCATCACCTTCGGCGAGCGGGTCATCGGTCCCGAACTCGCCAAGAAGATCACGGCGGAATGGGTCGGCCACACCTTCGACCCCGAGTCGGCCAGCGCGGCCAAGGTCGCTTGCATCACCGACTACGAAACCCAGGCTGCCTGCTGACGGGCGAGTTCGAGGAGGAACGAGAATGCGGATTCTCAGTGCAGGCGACGAGTTCGTCGGCAACGACCTGCTGAAGGCCGCCGTGCGGGCCGAGTTGTCCGGCACGAACACCGACGTCGAGTTCCGGGAGCTGTCGCTGCCCTGGCCGATCGAGCCCTTCGGTCCGGTGGCCGAGGTGAACGAGGCGAGCGGCACCGAGGAGCAGGTGATCGGGGCGCTGGACGGCGCGGAGGTCGCCGTGACCCAGATGGCGCCGTTCACGCGGAGGGTGTTCGAGGCCGCGCCGCAGTTGAAGCTCGTGTCGGTGTGCCGGGGCGGCCCCGTGAACATCGACCTCGCCGCGGCCACGGAGGCGGGCGTGGCGGTCACGTTCGCCCCGGGACGCAACGCGGCGGCCGCGGCCGAGTTCGCGGTGGGTCTGCTGCTGGCGGCGATGCGCCGCATCTCCACCTCGTCGGCGGAACTGCTGTCGGGCACGTGGCGCGGCGACTACTACACCTACGCCAACGCGGGCGTGGAGCTGGAGGGCACCACGGTGGGGCTCGTCGGCTTCGGAGCCATCGGTGCCCGGGTGGCGAAGGTGCTGGTGGCCTTCGGCGCGAAGGTCCTGGTCTCCGACCCGTACGCCGACCGCGCCGCGGTCGAGGCCGTCGGGGCCGAGCTCGCGGAGCTGGACGACCTGCTGCGGCGCAGCATGGCCGTCAGCCTGCACGCCCGGCTCACCGAGGAGACGCGCAACCTCATCAGCGCCGAGAAGCTCGCTCTGCTGCCCCACGGCGCGGTGCTCGTGAACTCCGCCCGCGGCGGTCTGCTCGACTACGCGCCGCTTCCCGACGCGCTGCGTTCGGGACGGCTCGGGGCCGTGGCGCTCGACGTGTACGACGTCGAACCGCCTCCCGCGGACTGGGCGTTGCGTGACGCGCCCAACGTCATCGCGACACCGCACCTCGCCGGGGCGAGCAAGCAGACCGCCGACCGCGCCGCGTCGATCGTGGCGGCGGAGGTCGGCCGGTACGTCCGCGGCGAGGCGCTCGCCAACGTCGCCAACCCGGACGTTCTGACGAGGTAGCCATGCAACGGATCATCGGCGTCGACATCGGTACTTCACTGACGAAGGCCGTGGTCTTCGACCACACCGGCGTCTCGGTCGCGCAGGCGTCCGCACCGTCCCAGGTGCGGCACCTGCCCGGCGGGGCCGTCGAGCAGGACTTCGAGCAGGTGCTGGGGACAGTGGCGTCCGTGGTGCGGGATGTGACCGCGCAGCTCGACGGACCTGTGGACGCGCTGGCCCTCACCGGCCAGGGCGACGGCGTGTGGTTGCGCGACGCCGACGGATTCAGCGTCCGGCCCGCGATCTCCTGGCTCGACGGCAGGGCGAGTGCGCTGCTGACGGAGTGGCAACGCAGCGGGGTGACGCGGGAGGTGTTCCGCCGCACGGGCTCCGGCATGTTCCCGGGGTGCGCGGGCCCGATCCTCGCCTACCTCGACGAACACGAGCCGTCGTCGCTCGACCGGGCGGTCGTGGCGGGCTACTGCGTCGACGCGGTGCTCCAGCGGCTGACCGGCGCGATCACGGTGGACGTCTCCGACGCCTCGCTGCCGTTCCTCGACCCGCGCACCCGGCAGTACGACGCCGACGCGATCGCGGCCTGCGGGTTGAGCCACCGGACGTCGTTGCTGGCCGAGCCCGCCAAGCCCTACTCGGTGTTCCACCTCGACCGCGAGGGCGCGGAGCTGCTGGGACTGCCCGAGGGACTCCCGGTGACCGGTGGCCCGTTCGACCTGCCCGCCTGCGCCATCGGCGCGGGTGTGCGCAGGCCGGGCGACGGCATCCTGACTGCGGGGACCACGCTCGCCTGCCAGGTGCTGAGCACGAGTGCGGAGTTCGACCCCGAGGGCGAACCCGCCGGGATGCTGCTGTGCACTCCCGACGAGGGGCTGTACCTGCGCGGCATGCCCGCGATGGTCGGCACCGCGGGACTGGACTGGGCGTGCCGGATGCTCGGCATCGAGGTCGCGACGATCGGTGAGCTGCTGTCCGCGAGTGCTCCGGGCGCGAACGGTGTGCAGGCGCTGCCCTTCCTGTCGGGTTCGGGTGAGCGGGCGCCGTTCGTCGACGCCGCCGCTCGGGCCCAGTTCACGGGCCTGTCGCTGAACACCACCCGCGCCGACCTGGTGCGGGCGCTGTGCGAGTCCGTCGCCTATGCCGCCCGCCACTGCTTCGAGTCGGCCGGGCTCACCGGCACCCTGTACGCCAACGGCGGCGGCGTGCGGTCGGCCGAGTGGACGCAGATCTTCGCCGACGTGCTCGGCCGGGACGTCGTGATTCCGGCCGACCCGGGGGTCGGCGCGCGGGGCGCGGTCCTCGTGGCCGCCAGGGCCCTGTCCGACCCGTTCGACGAGGACGCGTGGGCCGCCAACGCGCGCACGGTCACGGTGCAACCACACATCGCCGACGTCTACGAGCGGGGTTACGCCCACTACCTCGACTCGCTGGACGCGGCTCGTCAACGATGGAGCCGATGAATGCTACTCGCCGAACACCGTGAGGCGGTGTGCGACTACGCCCGCAGGATGGTCACCGACGGACTGGTGGTCGGGACGTCGGGCAACATCTCCGTGCGCGAGGGCGACCTCGTCGCGGTGACCCCGACGGGCGTCGACTACGCGAGCCTGCGACCCGAGGACGTGCCGGTGCTGCGGCTCGACGGCTCCCCGGTCGAGGGAGCGCTGCGGCCGACGAGCGAGATGCCCATGCACCTCGCCGTCTACCGGGAGGCGAAGGACCCCGACGGCGCGGACGTCGCCGCCGTGGTGCACACCCACTCCACCCATGCCGTCGCCGTGTCGACGCTCGTCGACGAGGTACCGGCCGTGCACTACATGGTCGCCGCGATCGGTTCCAGCGTCCGTGTCGCCCCGTACGCGACCTACGGCACCCAGGAGCTCGCGGACCACATGCTGACCGCGCTCGACGGGCGGCGAGGCTGCGTCCTCGGCAATCACGGCACGGTCACCTACGGCGCCGACCTCGCGGCGGCGTACTCCCGCGCGCAACAGCTGGAGTGGGTGTGCCAGGTATGGCTGGCCGCGCGTTCCGTGGGCTCGCCCCGGCTGCTTCCGGGCGCCGAGATCGAGCACGTCGTCGACCGGCTGCGCGGTTACGGCCAGAAGTAGCGCTGTCGCCGTGAGAGCCGGTCGAGGAGGTGACCGACCGGGGGTACGAGCAGCCACGACAGTTCCGCCAGCAGCGGATCGACGAACGCCAACGGCAGCGACGGCACGAATCCGACGACGACGGCGATCCCGCCCGCGAGGCCGCGTCGGACCCACTCCGGATCCGTGTCCTCGTGGGTCAACGGGCGGGTGTCGGCGCGAAGCCGTGCCCGCCCGACGGCCGCGTACCACCACAGTCCGGTGGAGCTCAGCCCGGTCAGGATGATCGTGCTCGCATACAGCACCACCCCGGCCGTGGTGTCGCCGTGTTCACCCAGCACCGCGGTGGGGAACGGCAGGAGCGCGATCCAGAAGAGGAACAGCAGGTTCAGCCCCACCAGCGTGCCGTCGGCACGGACGATGTGGATGAACGCCTGGTGGTGCACCCTCCAATAGCGACCGATGACGGCGAAGCTCAACGCGAACACCAGAAGCTTCGGGCCGAGGCCGAGCACGTCGCCCCCGACGAAGTCCTCACGGATGTCGGCGTCCACGAGTGGCAGCGCGAGCAACGTGAGCGCGATGGCGAACACGCCGTCGGAGAGTGCGACGACGCGGTCGACACCACCTGTCTCGTCCATGCGCCGGCCGTGCCGTGCTCTAGCTGTAGAGGATTCCTCCGTCGATCAGCACGGACTGGCCGGTCATGTAGTCGGCGTCCGGAGAGGCCAAATAGGACACGAACGAGGCCACGTCCTTCGGCTCCTCCACGCGACCGAGCGCGATCGACTCCGAGAACCGCTTCAACGCCGCGCCTCGTTCCTCCCCGGTCTGCGCGGTCATCTTCTCGTCGATGAGGTCCCACATCGCGGTGCCGACGATGCCGGGGCAGTAGGCGTTGACCGTGATGCCGTGCCTGGCCCACTCCTGTGCGGCGACCTGCGTCAGTCCCCGCACTCCCCACTTGGTGACGGAGTAGCCGCCGAGCATCTCGAAACCCTTGTGCGCGGCGATGGACGCCGCGCCGATGATCTTGCCTCCGTGGCCCTGCTCGATCATCTGCCGCGCCGCGGCCTGGTAGGAGTTGAAGACCCCGTACAGGTTCACCCGCACCAGCCGGTCCAGCTCGTCGAGCGTCATGTCGAGCAACGGATCGACCGCCGCGATGCCCGCGTTGGCGACGAAGACGTCGAGCTTGCCGAACTCCCGCACGGTGTCGCGCACCAGGGCGTTGACCTGCTCGGGATCACTGACGTCCGCGGTGAGGGCCACCGACCGGCCCCCGGACTGCTCGATCCCCCTCGCGACGGCGGAGAGCTCCTCGCGCATCGCGTCGAGGTCGGCCACGGCCACCGCGAGCCCGTCCCGCGCCAACCGCTCGGCGATCCCCTTCCCGATCCCGCGAGCCGCGCCGGTCACGATGGCGATGCGCTGGTCTGTGCTCGTCATGGGACGGACCTCCGAGACGTCTGGGGCCTGCGATCGTGTGCCTAGTCCCTACCCGGTGATCCGGTACTCCACACGTGAGCGTTCCCGAGCCCACGGCGGCCTGGACCGCTACGCCGCTGTCGCCATCACGCCCCGGAGAAAGGTCTCCACCGCCCTGGCCAGCCGGTCGACGCTGGCCGCGCTGCCGGGCGGTGGTGCGACCAGCGTCCCGTTGCCCGCGATGCGGTCGAACACGAGCCCTTCGGCGAACGCCACGAGGTCGGCGCCCACTGCCGGCGAGTTGCTCACCCCCAGTGTCGTGAGCAACTCCACCGCCAGCGGCACCGAGAAGGCGCAACGAGCCAACGCCCCCCGCAACTCGTCGTCGTCCGAGACCTCGACGACCAGGGCGTATCGCGCGAGCGTGTCGCGTCGACGCGTCCCGAGCATCCGATCCAGCAGCACGGCCATTCCCCGCGCGGCCTCGCCGGCGTCGAGCGGCTGCGTCGTCGCGGTCTGCTCGTCGAAGTCCTCCCGCGCCCGGACGGCCAACCGGCTCACCGCCGCACGCAGCAGGTCCTTGCGCGTGCGGAAGTAGAACGACGTCGATCCGACGGAGAGCCCCGCCCGCAGATCGACGGCGCGGTGGGTCAGCCCCCGTGTCCCCCGCTCGGCCACGACGTCGAGCGCGGCCTCCGCGATCACGGTGCGGCGATCTCGGTCACTCATCGCTCACCTCCGGTCGACTGTCCGTACTCTACATCCGTAGAGTTTCGCCATCCAGGGGGGATGATGGACTTCGACGCACGCCTCACCGTGATCGCCGCCGCTCGCGGCTTCACACCCGATCCGGCACAGCGCGCCGCGGCGACGGCACTCGCGGAACTGGAACGGCGGTTGCGACGCCGCCCCCGGCGCTGGTCGCCCGGGGTCTACCTGCACGGCCCCGTCGGACGCGGCAAGACATTCCTCGCCGACGCCTTCCACGCCGCAATGGACGTCGCCCGCCTGCGGATGTCGTTCCACGAGTTCTTCGACACCCTGCACGACACGACGTTCCGGCTCGGTTCGGCCGACGCCGCCATCGAACACCACGTAAAGGGCCTTCGACTGCTCGTGTTCGACGAGTTCCAGGTGGACGATCCCGGTGACGCGGCGTTGCTGACCCGACTGCTCAGGGTGTTGCGTGAACGCCGAATCAGCCTGGTGGCCACGTCGAATCACCACCCTCGCGACCTGCTCCCAAATCCGCTGTACCACCACCTGTTCCTGCCGGGCATCGCACTGATCAAGGAGTGCACCACCGTCGTCGAAGTGCACGGCCCGCACGACTACCGGGCGAAGGACGCCCCGCTGGGCCGGTTCGCGGGCGGTTACACGTACGACGACAAGCCACTGTGGACACCGCAACCCGAGGAACACGAACGCACCCGACTACCGTGTGGCGGTGGCCGGACACTCGACGCGCTGGCCGTGCGCGGACGCGAGGCGTGGTTCGACTTCGCCGAGCTTTGCGAACGCCCGTTGTCCGCAAGGGACTATCTCGACCTGGCAGAACGCTTTGACACGTGGGTCATCTCGGGCGTTCGACCGGCTCGGTCCGCGGACGGGTGGCAGCGCTTCGCCCACCTGATCGACATCCTGTACGACCGCGACCTCGCCCTGTACCTGGTCGCCGACCGTCCGCTACCGGAGCTGCTCCGCGACAGTCCTACCGGGACCGAACGCACCGCGAGCAGGCTGTCACTGCTGGCCAGGACGAGTGACGTGTCATCGAGTTCCCTTCGGTGAGAACCACCACCACCCGACTGGACCACTCGGCGGTCAGAGCACGCGATTTCCGGGTAGTGAGATCGATGTCACTTCCATTGCTCCGTTCGAGGCAGCGAGGCGATCTCAGTGCCGTATTACGCCATCGATTCCGGACAATTTGCGGCGAACGGTGGCGAAGGACTGATCCTTTGCGGAGACTGTCCGGACACAACCGTCTGGTCGGGGAGGATTCATGGCGGCACCTGAAACACAAGAGCCGCATACTGAAAGCACGCCCGAGCCGAAGGCCGTTCGCAAGGCCGTCGCCGGCTCGGCGATGGGGAACTGCATCGAGTGGTACGACTTCGGCGTCTTCGGATTCATGCCGGCGATCCTCGGTCAGACGTTCTTCAACGCCGGGAGCACGTCGGAGGGCGCGCTGGCGACCTTCGCGCTCCTGGCGGTCACGTTCGTCATCCGGCCGTTCGGCAGCTTCGTGCTCGGTCCGCTCGGCGACAAGCTCGGCAGGCAGAAGATTCTCGCCCTGACCGTGCTGCTCATGTCGGGTTCGACGTTCGTCATCGGGCTCCTGCCGACCTGGGACCAGATCGGCATGTGGGCGGCGATCTTCGTCATCCTCCTGCGGGGCCTGCAGGGCTTCTCCGCCGGTGGTGAGTACGGCGGCGCGGCCACGTTCATCGCCGAGTACGCGCCGGCCAAGAAACGGGGCTTCTTCGGCAGCTGGCTGGAGTTCGGCACCCTGGTGGGCTTCTTCCTCGGGGCGAGCACGGTGACGCTGTGCACGATCATCCTCGGCGACGAGGCCATGCAGGCGTGGGGTTGGCGTATCCCGTTCCTGATCGCGGGACCGCTCGGCCTGGTGGGTCTCTGGCTGCGGACGAAGGTCGAGGACACTCCCCTGTTCAAGGACCTCGCCGTCGAGCACAAGGTGGCGAAGTCGCCGCTCAAGGAGCTGCTCACCACCAACTGGAAGTCGATCCTGCACCTCATCGGCCTGGTGATCCTGCTGAACGTCGGCGACTGGATCCTGCTCGGCTACATCGAGACGTACCTGAAGGACCAGCTCGGACTCGAAGGCAACGTCCCGCTGCTGATCATCATGGGAGTCATCCTGGCCATGCTGATCGTGATCGTGCCGATCGGTGCGCTGTCCGACCGGATCGGGCGCAAACCCCTGCTCGTCGCCTGCTGCGCGGGCTTCCTCACCCTGCCGATCCCGGCGTTCTCGCTGATGGAGAGCAGCAAGACCGAGGACGGCGTCAACGGCCTGATGCTGGCGGGCGGCCTGGCGATGATCGGTGGCTGCCTGGTGCTGTTCCTGGCCGTGGTGGCGTCCACACTGCCCGCGATGTTCCCCACGCGGGTGCGTTACGGCGCCTTCTCGATCGGCTACAACGTGTCGACGGCGGCCTTCGCGGGCACCGCGCCCTACGTCGTGGGTTCGCTGGTCGACGCCACGGGCAACACGATGTGGCCCGCGTTCTACCTGATGGGCGCGGCCGCCATCGCGACCGTCCCGGTGCTGCTCCTGCCGGAGACGAACGGCGTCTCGTTGCGCGGCGTCATCAGCTCGCGCCAGCCCACCACCAAGCCAGCCACTCCGCCACCCGCCGCCGTCGCGGGCTGAGGTCGGTCGAGCACGTGTGAGACGAGCCCGGCCCTCACTCCCGAGGACGACGGAGTGAGGGCCGGATTCGTCGGCCGGTCACTTCTCCAGGCTGCCGGTCATGACGCAGAACCCTCCGTCGGAGGAGTTGACGCCGATGGTTAACGTGGCGTCACCACCGACGAAGTCGGCGTTCGCCCCAGCCATGCGGTGACTGTAGTTTTCCATCGTCCACTTCTCACCGGAAGCGATGGCGTCTGCGAATGGGTCCGACAAGAAACCCAGCGACCTGTCCAAGCACTGCATGGAGTGCAAGGTGTCGAGGTCACCCGCGTTCAGAGCGTCATGGAAGTCCTCCAGGTAGCCCACGATGTCGCGCAGGTCCTGCCAGCACCATCCGTCGGCCTGCCTCACGAAAGTGAAGCTCGTGGGTATCTCACCGTCGATGTCGGGCCGACCCATCGCGCTGCCGGACAGGGACACCACCGCTCTCGTGAGACCCTTCTTCTCATCCTCACCGTCGAATCCCACGTTCACATGGATGTAGCCGACGTCCTGCGGCTCCCGGAACTCGTCGGCGAACGTCTTGAGCTCCTCCGTGGCGTCCGGGCACAGCAACGGCGTCACGGCAGCCGACTTGCCCGTTTTCAGGGCTTCCGCGACCTTGTCGCCCAGATCCTGCGCCGCCACTCCCCGAACAGTGAAATCCTCGGCGGTGCCGTGGTTCGCGGCGCGCTGGGACTCGGAGCCGCCGACGAGAAAGCCCGGCGCGACGAACGCCGTGATGGCGAAGGCCACCAGCGCCACCACGACGATGCTCACGCCGACCCACACGCCGGCCTTGTTGCCGCCTGACGGCGGTGGAGGACCGAAGCCTCCAGGCTGCCCGTACGGACCTGACGGCATCGGCTGCTGGCCGCCGTACTGCGGGTTCGGTCCGCCGGGATACTGCCCGTACGGCCCGGGGTGGGACGGATAACTCATCGGCATCCTTTGTGTGCGCACGCGATCTGGACGGTGACCGACACGCATCCGAACCAGCCGGTCACGTGGAGTCACGTGGAGTCATTGTGCCGGTGCCCGGCCCCGTTCGGGCCGAACATCGGCAGCTGCATCGCAGAACACACTCGTCGCACGCCGCCGCACGCTCTCACTCGCCGTCGTGGTGGCACTGGACGGCGCGATCGCCGCGGAGATCGCCACCGCCGCCCGCCGCGATCCGGTCGCCGCCGGGCTGCTCGCGCCGTATCTGGCGTGGAGCCTGTACGCCACGGCGCTCACCGCCGCGGTCCGCGATCCCGACAACGAGCCCCAGCGTCACGACGCCTGACCGCGCGTCATCGACTCGGCCCAGCGACGCATGCGGTCGTGGTAGCCGTCGGCGGGGAACGTGCCGTCGACGGAGACGTCCTCGATCGTCACCAGCGACGGCGTCGTCACCGTCGTCGTGGGCGGTGGCGGCTGCCGATCGGCGGTGAGCCACGAGCGCACGCCGCGCCGGTTGTCGCGCACCCGCTCGGCCGTGAGTCGATGAACGGCGTCCAGTCCGTCGGCGACGAACGTGGTGACGATCTCCCACTGCCCAGAGAGAGCGGCCTCGGGTGTTCGCGAGCGGTGTTGCAGGAGGTAACAGGCCACGTTGACGCTGTGGAACGCCGCCCACGGCTGTCGACGCTCGTGGTCGAGGGCGAGCAGCACCCCGAACAGCTCGTCACACGAGCCGAAACGCCCGCTCGCGCCACAGTCCGCACACACAGAGCTCCCGTCGGTCACGCCACCCACGCTAGCCCCGCTCGCTTCGCCGGTACAGCGCGATGAATCCTGTGGCGCTCAACGGGAATACCTCGTGTTCGACCCGTGGAGGAATCATGATGCGTAGCGTCACCTACTCGATGGGCGTCTCGCTGGACGGCTACATCGTCGGGCCGGACGGCCGCTTCGACTGGACCGAGCCCGACGACGAGCTGTTCCGGTTTCACATCGACCAGATCAGAGAAGTCGGCGTCCACCTGATGGGTCGCCGCCTGTACAAGACGATGCTCTACTGGGAGACCGTCGACCAGACCACGCTCGACGACACACAGCGCGAGTGGGCCGCGCTGTGGAATCCGCTGCCCAAGGTCGTGTTCTCCACGACGCTGGCGTCGGTGCGGGGCAACGCCCGCCTGGCCTCCAGGAGCCTGCGGGAGGAGATCACCCGGTTGCGTGCCGAGCCGGCGGAAGGCCACATCGCGATCGGCGGCGCCACTGTCGCGGCCGAAGCGGCGGCGCTGGATCTGATCGACGAGTACCGGGTCACGGTCCACCCGGTGCTGGTCGGCGGAGGCGTTCCGTGCTTTCCCCGCAGCAAACGCCGCGTGGACCTCGACCTCGTCGAAACCCGCACGTTCACCTCGAACGTCGTGTATCTCCGCTATCGCGTGGCACGGCGCTGACCGCGAGCCGTATCCGGTTACGTGGTCCGTTCGTCGAGGCGACGGCCGAGGACCACGACCTTCGCGTCGGTGTATCCGAGCGTGGCGTAGAAGTCGATGACGGCCTGGTTCTCGGTACGGACCATGAGCTGCAGCTTGGATATCCCACGGGCCCGTACCCACTGCTCGCAGGCCCGCATCATCTGCCGACCCAGTCCCCCGGCCTGCCTCGACGGCTCGACCGCGAGGTAGTAGACCCACCCGCGGTGTCCGTCGTGGCCGACCATCGCGGTCGCCACCAGAGTCCGGTCGTCGATGCCTGCGAGCACCGTCGACGCGGGCCCGGCCATGGCGGTGCGCAGGTCGGTCTCCGGGTCGTTCCAGGGCCGGGTGAGGCCGGTGACGCGCCAGAGCGTGATCGCGTCGCGGTACAGACGGGGAGGCAGTGGCTCGATCTTCACGCGCGAAGTCTACGGCCTCAACATCCACAGTGGACCACTGAATTCTTTGAAACAGAGCCGTCAGAGCGGGTCGATGCGCGCTTTGAGCAGGCAGAAGGCGTTGCCCTCGGGGTCGGCGAGAACACGCCATTGCTCGTCACCGGTCTGGCCGATGTCGGCCGGGCGTGCGCCGATCTTGAGGAGGCGTTCGAGTTCGGCGTCCTGATCGCGGTCGGTGGGGTTGAGGTCGATGTGCAGCAACGACGTCCGCTGCTCCGGCACGTCCGCGGTCCTGAGGATGATCGTCGGCTGCGGCCCGCCGAACCCTTCGCGCGGTCCGATCTCGACGGCGTAACCGCCGTCGCCCTCCTCGCGGCCGAGCTCCACGAAGTCCAGCACTTCGCACCAGAACCGCGCGAGCTTGTCGGGATCGCGGCAGTCGAGCACGAGCTCACCGATGCGACATGCCATGAACGAGACCTACCTTCGGCGTTGAACGGTCAGGACTCGCGACCGTACAAGCCGAGGCGAGCCTGCGCGAACGGTTTTCGCGCTTCCCCCGGCTCGTCCGCCTGCGTGCTCACGTGGGGATCCCACGAGGAACGTCGGACCCAAGGCGGTGTCGGACGCGCGCGGCGTAGAGGTCGTAACGCGTGGCCATGCGCGCCGTGGGGAGGCGAACCGGCTTCGCCACCGACGGTCGACCGAGATGTTCGCCGTTGCGGAACTGGTCGCGGGTGAGGTCGATCTCCAGGCCGTTGTCGAGGCGATTCCAGTAGTGGATCCCGTTGGACGTCCCGTCCCGCAAGGTGACATCCGCCCGCAGGAGAACGCCGCCCAGCAGCTCCGACAACGCAATGGACGTGACTCCACAGTGGCCGCGCGCGGGGTTGTCCGGATCCCAGGGGTCGGTAGGGTCGCAGGTCTCGTCGTCCCAGCAATCGCGTAGCGCTGCCTCCAGGGCAACGAAAGACCAGACCATCGGGATGCCGTCCTTCGACGTGCACTCGCGAGTGACCTCGCACAAGCTACCTGGAGGCACCGACATCCCCGTGCCACGCGAGCTCGCGCTGCTGGCCAGGGCAGCCCTGACCTGCGCCTTTGGTGCCCCCGACGGGACTCGAACCCGCACTGAGTCGATTTTAAGTCGACTGCCTCTGCCGGTTGGGCTACGGGGGCAGGGCTTACCTTATGCCCCCGCAGCAACCTACGAGCGGGATGCCCTGGCGAACTCTTCCTTCGGGTTGTTGATCTGCCCGAGCGCGACGGTCTCACGCTTGAACAGGCCGCTGAGTGCCCAGTCGAGCAGGATGCGCACCTTGCGGTTGAAGGTCGGCATAGCCTTGACGTGGTAGGTGCGGTGGAACAGCCAGGCCGGGAAGCCCTTGATCTTCAGGTTCATCGCGTCGGCGACACCCTTGTGGAGACCGAGGCCAGCGACCGCGCCGAGGTTCTTGTGGTAGTAGTCCGTCGGCGTGCCACCGCGCAGCGACCGGATGATGTTCTTGGACAGGTGCCGCGCCTGACGCACCGCGTGCTGGGCGTTGGGCGGGCAGGTCGCCGTCGGGTCGCTCTCGGTGCGCGACAGGTCGGGCACCGCGGCGACGTCACCGGCTGTCCAGACGTCCGGGTGGCCCACCACCTGCAGCGCCGCCGTGGCCTGCAGCCTGCCGCGCTTGTCGGTGGGCAGGTCGGAGTTGGCGAGCACCGGGTTGGCCTTCACGCCGGCGGTCCAGATGATCGTGTCGCTGTCGAACTCGGTGCCGTCGGAGAGCACGACGTGCCCGTCCTCGAACGACTTCGCCGCCGTCGACAGGTAGACCTCGATGCCGCGCTTCTCCAGCTGTTCGGCGGTCCACACGCCGAGCGTCTCGCGCACCTCGGGAAGGATGCGGCCGGACGCCTCCACGAGAACCCACCGGATGTCCTCCGGCTTGATGTTCTCGTAGTAGCGGCAGGCGTCGCGGGTCATGTCCTCCAGCTCGGCCAACGCCTCGATGCCCGCGAAGCCGCCACCGACGACGGTGAACGTGAGCAGCCGCTTGCGCAGCTCGGGGTCGAGGGTGCTCGCGGCCTCGTCCAGCTTCGTGAGGACGTGGTTGCGCAGGTAGATGGCCTCGCCGATGGTCTTGAGGGCGATGCCCTGCTCGGCCAGTCCGGGGATCGGCAGCAGTCGCGCGACGGAGCCGAGCGCCACCACGAGCACGTCGTAGTTGAGCTGCTCGATGTGCCCGTCGGGTGCCTCCACCGTGACGGTCTTGTTCGCGTGCTCGATGGAGTTCACGCGGGCGGTCAGAACGTGGCAGCGTCGAAGCACCCTGCGCAGCGGCACGACCACGTGACGTGGCTCGATGGACCCCGCAGCCGCCTCCGGCAGGAAGGGCTGGTAGGTCATGTGTGGCTGCGGGTCGACGACGGTCACGGAAGCCTCGTTGGCCCGCAGCTTCTTCTGCAGCCCGAGGGCCGTGTACAAGCCGACGTATCCGCCACCGAGGACCAGGATCCGCGTCGGTTCCGACTTGACTGCCATGACTCCATGGTTGCACCGCTGTGTGGAAGGTGTTAGCTACCCCTCCTCGCGTGTGACCAGCGTCGCCACGTCACCCAAACGATTCAGTTGGGGTCCACGACGGGTCATCGACCGGACGCCTGCTGTGAGCATGCGGGACTGTCGGACCCGCCCGCTACACCTACGGCTTTGCCGCACCTCCACAGACTCGGGCGAGTCCGACGACGAGGTGCGCAGCTGATCACACCGACAGCGGCCGGATTCGATCCAGCGTGTCGGCGAGCGCGTCCTTCTCGCGCTCCAGGTCGTAACGCGACTGGAGGTTGAGCCAGAACCGCTCCGAGGTCCCGAAGTAGCGCGCGAGCCGCAACGCCGTGTCAGCCGAAATGCCCCGCTTGCCCTGCACGATCTCGTTGATGCGACGCGGCGGAACCCCGATGGCGACGGCCAATCGATGCTGGGTGACACCCAGCGGTTCCAGGTACTCCTCGGCCAGGACCTCGCCTGGATGCATCGGAGGCACTCCCTTCACCGATAGTCCGTGATGTCGACGTTCTCCCGACCGGTCGGCGTCCACTCGGCAAACGTTAAGCCGACAGCGCCACCGTGCAGCTCAGACCAACCCCGCCAGGTCCTTCGCCCGCTCCAGCACGGCGCGCAGCATGGCCGGAGTGAGCTTGCCGGTGAACGTGTTCTGCTGCGACACGTGGTAGCAGCCGAGCAGGTGCAGCGGCGTGGGCCCGTCGAGGGCCACCTGCACGTCGTGGCCGAACTTCGGCCGGGGGCGCGGGATCACCCAGCCGGCCTCGGCGAGCACGGGCAGGAGCGCCTGCCAGCCGAACGCGCCGAGGACGACCACCGCCTTCAGCGTCGGGCGCAGCAGGGCGAGTTCGTCGGCGAGCCAGTGGCGGCACGTGTCGCGCTCGGCGGGGGTGGGTTTGTTCGCGGGCGGCGCGCAGTGCACGGGCGCGGTGATGCGCGTGCCGCGCAGGGTGAGGCCGTCGTCGCGGTGCGTGGCCGTGGGTTGCGAGGCGAGCCCCACGTCGTACAGCGCCTGGTAGAGGACGTCTCCGGAGCGGTCGCCGGTGAACATGCGGCCCGTGCGGTTGCCGCCGTGGGCGGCGGGGGCGAGACCCACGATGACGAGCGCCGCGTCGTCGGCCCCGAAGCCGGGCACGGGACGGCCCCAGTAGGTCTGGTCGGCGAACGCCGCGCGCTTCGTCCTCGCCACGTGTTCCCGCCACTCGACGAGCCGGGGGCACGCACGGCACTCGCTGACGGCCGCGTCGAGCTGGTCCAGAGACTTCCACGACGAACTCACCGCACCATTGTCCCGTGGCCTACGTTGGTCGCATGTCAGACAAGATCAGCGAGGACACGCAGGAGACGGACGGCAAGCCCGCCGAACCGCGCGACGACGTGGTCACCACCCACCACACCCTGTCGGTCGGCGACCGGGAGCTCGCCTACACCGCGAGCACCGGTCGCATCGTCCTGCGCAAGGAAGTACTGAAGGACGGCGCCTTCGACGGGCACAAGCCGAAGGCCGAGGTGTTCCTCACCTCGTACACGCTCGACGGGGCCGAGCCCGGGTCTCGGCCGGTGACGTTCGCGTTCAACGGCGGGCCCGGATCGTCCAGCATCTGGTTGCATCTCGGACTGTTCGGACCTCGCCGCGTGGTGTCGGGCGACGTCGACGCCCCCGAGCCGCCGCCGTATCGGCTGGCGGACAACCCCGAGACGCTGCTCGCCCACAGCGACCTCGTGTTCATCGACCCGGTGTCCACGGGGTACTCGCGAACGGTCGAGGGCGAGAAGCCGAAGGAGTTCCACGGCTTCACGCCCGACGTCGAGGCCGTCGGCGAGGTGATCCGGCTGTGGACGTCCCGCAACGGACGGTGGCTCTCGCCGAAGTTCGTGGCCGGTGAGTCGTACGGCACCGTGCGCGCCGCCGCGCTCGCCGCTCACCTCCAGCAGCGCCACGGGCTGTATCTCAACGGGTTGCTGCTGATCTCCTCGGTGCTCGACATGAGCACGGTGATGTTCCACGAGGGCAACGACCTGCCGTACTCGACGTACGTGCCGACGTACGCGGCGATCGCGCACTACCACGGCAAGCACGGCGACCGGCCGCTGGACGAGGTGCTGGCCGAGGCGGAGGAGTTCGCCTCGCGCGACCTGCCGTGGGCGTTGGCGCGCGGCTCGCGGCTGTCGGCCGACGAGCGTGCCGACCTCGTGGCCCGCCTCGCGCGACTCACCGGACTCTCGGAGTCCTATGTGGATCGCGTGAACCTCCGCATCGAGCACGTGCGGTTCTTCACCGAACTGTTGCGAGACAAGGGCCTCACCACGGGCCGCATGGACGGCCGGTTCACGACGTGGGAGCCCGACGGCGGGCGCGAGCACATGAGCGACGACGCGTCGATCTCCCGCATCATCGGTGCGTACTCGGCGGCGTTCAACCACTACGTGCGCACCGAACTCGGCTACGCCAACGACCTGCCCTACGAGATCCTGTCGCTCGACGTCAACCGCGAATGGTCCTATTCGGACTTCGAGGGCAGGCCGATCTCCGTGGTGGACGACCTGTCGGCCGCCATGCGCGCCAACCCGCACCTGAAGGTGCACGTCGCGTTCGGCTACTACGACGGCGCCACGCCGCACTACGCCGCCGAACACGTCCTCGCCCAGCTCCGCATCCCGGACGAGCTGCGGGACAACATCGACACGGCGTACTACCCGGCGGGCCACATGATGTACGTGCACGAGCCGTCGCGGGTCCAGCAGTCGCGCGACCTGGCGCGGTTCGTCGTCGACAGCTCGAACCGCTAGCGCCCGAGCACTCAGCAGCACCCGACCCGGACTCTCTACTATGTCGCATAGTAGAGAGTCCGGGAGGCGACAATGCGACAGCGCAGAACCCACTATGCCGCTGCGATGGTGGCGGCATCGGCCGCTCTGGTGGCATGCGGCACCGACCCAGCTCCAGACGGTGAGGACGACCTGCCGACACCGGCCCTGACCACGCACTCCGCCTCGGCCACTCCGGCGCCGGACGGCGTGCGAGGCCTCGGGCCGGACGCCGCGCCGCCGCACTGGAAGGCACCGTTCGACGACATCCCGCGCACGGGCGGCGAGATGTTCGTCGGCCTGGTGTTCCCGGACGACGATCGGGCCGACCTGTCCATCACCGGCGTGGCCCCGGACGGGAGCACGCGGTGGGCCGTCCACACCAATCCCGCCTGCGTCGGCTACGGCGTGACGAGCGTGGACGGCACCGCGGCCGCGGTGGTGCTCGCCAGCGACGCCGACAACCGGGAGGGCAAGGTCGCCACACGGACCACGGCCAACGCCTACGACGTGCGAGACGGCACCCGGCTGTGGGGAGCGGCGCCGGTGCCGGGCCCCATGGTGGGCCCCGGCCTGATCTTCGGTCAGGCGACGCCGTCGATCGTCGGCGGCGCCCAGGGCGAACGCCTCATGCTCGCAGCCCACTCGGGCGACCCGGTGCGGCCGCCCGCCGAAGGAGCGGTGCCGCTCTACGAGCACCACGGCACCGGCCTGTTCGCCCACGACGACGTCATCACGGCCGTCGACACCGCGAGCGGCGCGACGTTGTGGCACTCCGACACACTTCAAGCCCCGTCCGGATTCGACGAGGGTCTGCGACACGTGACACTGCTCGACGCCGCCATGGCCTCGACCGGCGACCTCGTCGCACTGCGTTGGACGCACTCACCGGACGACGACACCGGGAGGACGTCCCTGCACGAGCTCGGCAGCGGCAGGCTGATCGCGGACCTGGGCGACCAACCCGAACTGCGGACGACCGTGGACCAGACCACGAACACGGCCGTTGTGTCCGGCCTCGACCAGTACCGGACGACCAAGGCACTCGACATCCGCACCGGCGCGGAGTTGTGGCGTGACGACGCAGGCGTCGGGTCTCCCGAGATCACGCTCGCCCACGACGGCGTCGGATACGGCACTCGGGCCGGCCGATCGGTGGCCGTCGACGTCCTCAGCGGTCGGCTGCTGGGCGACGGCGACTGGCCCGTACCCGTGGCGGCCGCGTCGGACATCCTCCTCGCTCCTCTGCCGCCGCGTCCGGGAGCCACGCCCTCCGACCGCACCGCGGGCAGTGGCCCCGACTACGTCGCCTACGAGGATCGGTGACGTCCGCCCCTATCATCGGACGCGGCGGAAGGACGGGTCGTTATGCGTGGTCTCGGGGAACTCGAAGCCAAGGTCATGGACGTGCTGTGGTCAGCGGAGGCGCCTCTGCGGGTACGGGACGTGCTCGAACGGCTCGACACGGGCCGTCCCCTCGCCTACACCACGGTGATGACCGTGCTGGACAACCTGCACGGCAAGGAATACGTGCGACGAAACAAGACCGGACGCGCCTACGAGTACACCGCGGCGGAGTCGCGCGAGGAGGTCGGTGCTCGGTTGCTGCGGGAGGTCCTGTACTCCAGCGGTGACACCGAACAGGTGCTGCTCCACTTCGCCGAGTCGGCGACGCCCGAGGAATCGGACATCCTGCGGCGGGCGTTGCGGAGGGGGAAGCCGTCATGACGCTCGCACTCGGTCTGCTGGCCGCGGCCGTGGTGATCGGTGTCGCCGCGCCCGGGTACCTCCGGATCGCGGTCACTCCCAGGCTGCGCCCCGGACTCGCGCTCGCGGGGTGGATGCACTCGTTGCTCGCCGTCGTGCTCGCGATCCCGCTGTCCGGTCTCCTGCTGGCCCTCCCCGCCGACTCCGGGCTGGACGGCCTCGTCGGGATGGCCGACAACTGCGTGAACGTGTTCCTCGCCCGCGACGACGTGGCGTGGGCCGACGTCGCACGCTTCGGCGGCGCCGCCATCCTCCTGACGCTCACGGCCCGGCTGGGGGTCGTCGGTGTTCTCCGGACCCGCCGCCACCGGCGCCACCGGCGTGAACATGTCGCGTTGCTGCGGTCGTTGGGCCGCACCGACGGCGCGGTGCTGTGGCTCGCGGACACGACACCGATCGCCTACAGCGTCGGAGGTCGCGGCGGCACGATCGTCGCGACCCACGGGGTCCAGCGGCTCGACGCGGACGAGCGCGACGCGGTGCTGGCGCACGAGCTGGCCCATCTGCGAGGACGCCACCACGCACTCGTACTCGCCGCCGACATCGCCGCGGCCGCGCTGCCCTTCGTCCCCTTGTGCCGCCGGGCTCCCGCGGCCGTGCGAGTGCTGGTGGAGCTGGCAGCCGACGCGGCGGCCGCACGCCGCCACGGGCCGGGGCCGGTCCGGTCGGCGCTGTTGACAGTGACGGCACGGCAGACACCGAGTACGGCGCTCGCGATGTCGCGGGACGCGGTCGACGCTCGACTCCTGTGGCTGGAAGACGGCCGACTGCCCGCTCGAAGGCTGCCGGTCCGAGCCGACTACGCGGCCGCCGCGGCACTGACCACGGTGCCCGCCGCCCTGTCCGTCGCCACGATCGGGCTGCTGGTCACGCTCTACTGCCTGGCCGTCGTCGGCTGAGTCTGCGGGGCACAGGCCTCCGTCGAGCAGGCACTCCGCCTACGGCGTTGGACGACGGCCGCGGTGAGCAACGCCAGTGAGATGACCGCCAGGAAGGGCTGCAACGGCGCCCAGAGGCCGAGTGCGCCCGACGTGCCGAGCGCGACGAGCACGAGTTTGTTGCACACCGGGCAACCCACCGCGAACACCGCCAGCAACACCCCGCCCAGTGGCCGCTGGGACGCGCGCTCGGTCGGCGGCGGACCCTGGATCGCGAACCAGGCGACCGTGAGGGCGACCGTGGCCGCGACGACGGGGTACTCCCACCAGCGGACCGGGACCTCCCTGGAGAAGAGTGGCGTGTCGATGATGTCGGTCGGCACGGACACCACCACCAGCGTCAGCACGCCCATCAGGGCGGCGCGGACGAATCTGCGGCGGGTGTGCCGGTCCGAGGCAACCGTGGTCGTCATGGGTCTCCGCTCTCGATCCCCCTCTGATTTACTATGCTACATAGTAAATCAGAGCGAGTGGAATGGGAGAGCCGATGACCGCACCAACGCGGCGGGACACGTCCAAGCGCGACGGTGTCCTCGTGGCCGTTCTGGTCCTGGTAGCACTGGGGCTGATCATCTACCTGGCCACCTCACGGTCGGGTGAGGACGCGAAGGCTGGCACGGAGCCGGGCCCACAGCAGACGTCGAGCGCCGAGACCGGCTCCAGTCCGCTGGCCGACCTGCCGCGGCGGGAAACCGGCGATCCCATGGCGCTCGGCGCCACGGACGCACCGGTGACCATGGTCATGTACGAGGACTACCGCTGCCCGTTCTGCGCGAAGTTCAGCCGGGACATCGCCCCGTCCCTCATCGACCGCTACATCGACGCCGGTGTGCTGCGGATGGAATGGCGAGACCTGCCCATCTTCGGGGAGCAGTCGTTGCTGGCCGCCAGGGCTGGGCGCGCCGCGGCTGAGCAGGGCCGCTTCTGGGAATTCACCGAAGCCGTCTACGCTGCCGCCCCGGACCGTGGACACCCCGACCTCACCGCCGACGCGCTGCGCGACTTCGCCCGCGAAGCCGGTGTCGACGACCTCGACCGCTTCACCAAGGACATGAACTCCGACCGCTTCGACGCCGCGATCGAGACCGACATCCGGGAAGGCACCGGCGTGGGGGTGTCCAGCACCCCGACCTTCGTCGTCAACGGACAACCCGTCCTCGGCGCCCAGCCGCTCGACACGTTCACGTCCGTCATCGACGCCGCCGCCGACGCCGCCCATGATTGAGATCGGACTCCTCGGAGCCTTCCTCGGAGGTGTGCTGAGCCTGCTCAGCCCGTGCTCGGCGTTGCTGCTGCCCTCGTTCTTCGCCTACGCGTTCGAGCGCGTCGGGACACTGGCACGACGTACGGCGGTGTTCTACGCGGGCCTGCTCGCCGTGCTGGTGCCGCTCGGCGCGGGCGTGGGCGCGATCGGTGCCCTGCTCACGCGCTACCGCGGGATCGCCACCATGGTGGGCGGGATCGTCCTCGTGCTGCTCGGCATCGCGATGATCCTCGGCCTCGGCTTCGGCTCGGCGGCCGCGCAACGGGCTACCGCCCGCATCCGCATCTCGTCGGGCGCCTCGGTGTTCGCACTGGGCACCGTCTACGCGCTGGCCGGCTTCTGCTCGGGCCCGCTGCTGGGCAGTGTGCTCACCGTGTCCGCGGCCGGCGGCGACCCGGCGTACGGCGGGGTGCTCATGGCGCTCTACGCGCTCGGCATGGCGGCACCGTTGTTCGTCCTGGCGTTGGTCTGGGATCGCTTCGACATCGGCGCGAACAGCTGGCTACGGGGACGTCCGGTCCGAATCGGACCGCTCACCACCCACACGACCAGCCTCGTGTCCGGGTTGCTGTTCATCGGCGTCGGACTGTTGTTCCTGCTCACCGAGGGCACCGCCAACCTCGGCGGCCTCACCGGCGTCGACGCCCAGTTCTCACTGCAGGTATGGCTGCGGGACGTCGCCGCCACAGTGTCCGACGCGACCGTTCTGCTGTGGATCGCCCTCGCCGCGCTTCTCGTGCTGGTCCTTCGACTGGTGCGGAACCGGAAACGACAACACAGTCGCCGGTAGCGGGACCGCTGTGCGGGAAGTGCGGACACGCGTGCGGGAAGTGCGGACACGCGTGCGTAGCTCGCGGACACGGTGCCGCCGTCAGCGCGGCGGCACCGTCAGGCGAGGGAGAGCGCGATGCCGTCGAGGATGTCGTGCTCGCTCACGACCAGGGGGTCGGCCGGGCCGCCGCGCCGGGCGATCTCCTCCGCCAGGGTGCGCACGATCAGGCCGCCGCCGCCGATGACGTCCACCCGGCCCGGATGGATCACGGGGTTCGCCGCACGCGTGTCGCGGTCGGAGGCGAGCACCTCGTCGACCACGGTGTCCAGGTCCGTGCGCGCGATGGTCGACAGGTGCGTGCGCTCGGAGTCGTACTCGGGAAGCTTCTGCGCGAGCGCCGACAGGGTGGTCACGGTGCCCGCGACGCCGATCCACCGGCTCGCCTTCGACACGTCCACCGCCTCGAACGCGGGCTCCAACGTGCGCGCCACCAGCTCCCGCGCCTCGGCGATCTCCTCGGCCGTGGGCGGGTCCGAGTGCAGGGTGCGCTCGGTGAGCCGCACACACCCGATGTCGACCGAACGGGCCGCCCACACGTCCGCCTCCCGGCCGTCCCAGGCACCCAGCACGAGCTCGGTGGAGCCGCCCCCGACGTCGACGACGAGGAACGGACCGTCCTCGGAGTCCTGCTCGCCCACCGCGCCCGCGAACGACAGCCGCGCCTCCTCGTCGCCGCTGATGACCTCGGCCTCGCTGCCGAGCAGGTCGCGCGTCATCGAGAAGAACTCGTCCCGATTGCTCGCGTCGCGCGTCGCGGACGTCGCCACCATGCGCAGCCGCTCGACACCCTTGCGCCGCGCCGCGATCGCGTACGCCTGCAGGGCTTCACGGGTCCGCTCCAGCGCCTCGGGTGCGAGCCTGCCGGTGGCGTCGACGCCCTGACCGAGCCGCACGATCCGCATCTCGCGGTGCAGATCCCGGAGGTCGACGCTTCCGTCGTGCCGGTGTGTCAGCTCGGCGACGAGCAGACGAATGGAGTTGGTCCCGCAGTCGATGGCAGCTACCCGTGGCATGCGGCCAACCCTAGTCCTCGCCCGCGCCCGATTCCCTCGTGGCCGACGTCTGCTCCGGGGCGGATTCGCCCTCGCCCGTGCCGTCGTCCTTCCCGTCGCCCGTGTCGTCGTCCTCGCACGGTGGGTCGGTGGGCTCGTCGGGGTCCGTCGGGTCGGAGTCCCCGGGCATGGACGACTCGGACGACGTGGACGACGCGGTCGTGGTGTCCGTGGTGCCGACAGCAGTCGGCGTCGGGGTCGGCGTGGTGGTCGGTGTGCCGGTCTCCGACTCCTCGCCGTCATCCGGATCGCACTCGCCGGGGTCCGGCTCGGGTTCGGTCGTCGGTGGATCCGTGGGGTCCGGCGGGTCGGTCGGCTCCTCCGGATCCGTGGGCCCCGGATCGGTCGGGTCGCTCGGGTCGCTCGGGTCGCTCGGGTCGCTCGGGTCGCTCGGGTCGCTCGGGTCGCTCGGGTCGCTCGGGTCGCTCGGGTCGCTCGGGTCGGTCGGGTCGGTCGGGTCCGTGGCAGGCGGGTCCGTCGGGTCCGACGGCTCCGTCGGCTTGGGGTCGGTCGGCTTCGGGTCGGCGTCCTCGGACTCGCCCGGTGTCCCGGGCTTGTCGGGCGCGGGGTCGGTGGATCCCGGTGGTGGCGTCGGCTCCGCTCCACCCGACGGCGGGTGAGCACCGAACGAGCCGTCGTGCCCTTGGCCCGCCCCGTGCGCGAGCAGGGTTTCGGGCACCGCCGACGGCAGGTCGCTGTCGGGCAGGGTCGTCACACCGTTGCGGTAGGCCTTGGCCCAGCGGATCACGGTGTCGACGTACGCCCACGAGTTGTTGTAGCGGTAGACGGCGGCGCGCAGCTGTTCCGAGTCCGACAGGTCGACACCACCGGAGCACAGGTACCGGCCCGCCGCGACGGCCGCGTCGTGGATGTTGTTGGGGTCGGTGACGCCGTCGCCGTTGCCGTCGGCGGCGTAGTGGGCCCACGTCGACGGGATGAACTGCATCGGGCCGACGGCGCGGTCCCACGTCGTGTCCCCGTCGTAACGGCCGCCGTCCGTGTCCGGGATCGCCGCGACGTCGCCCTGGCCGTCGAGCACCGGGCCGAGGATCGCTTCCAGCGTGTCGCCGGCCGAGTCGACGTACCCGCCGGACGCGTGGTTGGACTCGATCCGCCCGATACTCGCGAGCAACGCCCAGTCGATGTTGCAGCCCGGATGTTCGGCCGCAACCTGAGTCGCCGCGCGGCGGTACGCGTCGAGTGCCGAGTGGGGAATGCCGAGAGTCCCTTCCGCGGGCTCGTCGTACAGGCTCAGCTCCTCGGGAGTCACGGAGTCGGGCAGACTGCCGTCGACCGAAACCCGGCCCAGCGCGTTCGGCCTGCCCCCCTCCAGCGGCGACGACGTGCTGTCCCGCTCCGGGAGGCCCCACCAGCGGGCTGTGCTGTCGCTGACGACGAGCACCGGAAGAATCGCGAGAGACCCACTGAGCACCGCGATGGTGGCCTTGCGGCCGATCCCGGAACGCGCGGACGCGCCTCTTCCACCGCGAGCACCCAAGATCGAACCCCTCCCGCGACCGCACGAGTCGTTGCGGGGCACAGCCTGCCGCAAACTCTCCGGTGGTTTCACCCCCTCGGGAGCGAATCAAACTCGGATTACCCCGGAAGGACTAACGCGGTTGCGCACAATCACCGAGTGGCCACCCGTCCTCGCGCAACAGGCGGAGCGTCTCGTCGCCGAACGGGTTCACACCAATACCACACGCGAGCGTGTGTGCGAGGTGGACATGCAGGCACTTCACGCGCGTCGGCATGCCTCCGGCCGTCACCTGATGGCCCAAGGGTTCGATGGCGTCGCGCTGCGCGAGATACGACTCGTGCGCCTGCCGGTACGCCTCGGCGAGGTCGGCGTCCTCGGCGAGCCGGTCCGTCATCTCGCGCATGATCCCGGACGCCTCCAGCCGACCCACCATCGACGTCAACGTCGCGCAGGTCAGGTAGTAGAGCGTCGGGAAGGGAGTCCCGTCCTCCAGGCGCGGGTTGGTCTGCACCACGGACGGATGGCCGCTGGGGCACCGGGCCGCGACGGCACGCAACGCGCGAGGCGGCCTGCCCAACTGCTGCCTGATGACCTCGCGGTCGGCCTCGGTCACCGGCTCGAACTCGATCGGACTCACCTCTCCGTCACGCTGTTCCACACCATCTCGTACCAGGGTTCCGGCTCGGTCGGGCCGTCGTCGGCACCGGCGCCCGACTGCGCGCGATCCTCGGGGAACTGCACGATGTACGGCGTCTCGCCCGGCATCACGTACCGCAGCCTGCGCCGTGCCTCCGCCTCCACCTGCGCGGGATCCCGCAACTCGTCACGCCGCTTCTCGAGGCCGTCGACCTCCGCCTCCAGCCGCTCGACCTCGCGTTCGTGCGCGGCCACGTCCGCACGCTGCGACAGGTAGGTGCGCAGCGGGACGGCGATCGTGAACGCGAGCGCACACACCACGATGGCCACGAGCGCGGCCCGCCGTGTGGTGGACAGCCCGAGCGCCTTGGCGGCGTCGGCCATGCGGACGGCACCGAGTCGCCGCAGCCGCGCGACCCGGCGTTCCCTGCCCACACGACCAGGACGGCGGGGGACGGAGCGAGCCTCCTTTCCCCCGCCGCGCCTGCTCCGCGGTCTGCCGCGCTCGGCCACGCCGCTCAGCCCTCCGGGTTGAACCTCGGGAAGGCGAGGTCACCCGCGTAGCGGGCAGCGTCGGCCAGCGCCTCCTCGATGCGCAGGAGCTGGTTGTACTTCGCCACGCGCTCGCTGCGCGCGGGCGCACCCGTCTTGATCTGGCCCACGCCCGTGGCCACGGCCAGGTCGGCGATGGTGGTGTCCTCGGTCTCGCCGGAGCGGTGGCTCATCATCGACTTGTAGCCGCAGGACGTCGCGAGCTGCACGGCGTCGAGCGTCTCGGACAGGGTGCCGATCTGGTTGACCTTGACCAGCAGGGCGTTGCCGGCGCCGCGGGAGATGCCCTCCTCCAGCCGGTCGGGGTTGGTGACGAAGAGGTCGTCACCCACGAGCTGAACCCGCGAGCCGAGGTCGGAGGTCAGCTGCACCCAGCCGTCCCAGTCGTCCTCCGAGAGCGGGTCCTCGATCGACACCAGCGGGTACGCGTCGACCAGCTCGGTGTAGTACGCGGACATGTCGGCGGCGCTGCGCTGGGTGCCCTCGAACTGGTAGGCGCCGTCGGAGAAGAACTCCGTGGCCGCCACGTCGAGCGCCAGCGCGATGTCCTGACCCGGGCGGTAGCCGGCCTTCTCGATCGCGGTGACGATGAGGTCGAGCGCCTCCCGGTTGTTGGGCAGGCTCGGGGCGAACCCGCCCTCGTCACCGAGGCCCGTGGCCAGACCCTTGCTCTTCAGCACCGACTTCAGCGCGTGGTAGACCTCGGTGCCCCACCGCAGAGCCTCGCGGAACGACTCGGCGCCGATCGGCGCGATCATGAACTCCTGGATGTCGACGTCGGTGTCGGCGTGCGCACCGCCGTTCAGGATGTTCATCATCGGCACGGGAAGCACGTGCGCGTTCGGCCCGCCGAGGTAGCGGAACAGCTCCAGCTCGGCGGACTCGGCCGCGGCCTTCGCCACGGCAAGCGAGACGCCCAGGATGGCGTTGGCGCCGAGCCTGCTCTTGTCCGGCGTGCCGTCCAGGTCGAGCAGGCGCTGGTCGACGACGCGCTGTTCGACAGCGTCCACACCCACGAGGCCGGGACCGACCTCGTCGCACACGGCCGCGACCGCGCGCTCGACACCCTTGCCGTTGTAGCGCTTGGGGTCACCGTCCCGCAGCTCCACAGCCTCGTGCTCACCGGTCGACGCGCCCGAGGGAACCGCCGCCCTCGCCAGCGTGCCGTCGTCGAGGGCCACCTCGACCTCGACCGTGGGGTTGCCGCGCGAGTCCAGGATCTCGCGCGCGCCTACCTGCTCGATAACCGCCACACTCAGCTCCTCATCCGGTTGTCGCCACTGCTGGGCTGTCGCGGACCTGACCACACCCGTCCGGGCGCGGTCGACGGCTTCAGACTAGTCGTCCACGGTGCGGACACCGTGCGAGGGCGACGCCCGCCCGGGCGTCACCCCAGGTCCGAGTCGTTCCGTACTGCCTCGCCGAGCGCGGGTTCACCCGTGCCGGCCTCACCGTTCTCGTCGGCGCGGATCTCCTGCCAGCCGACGGGCAGGTCCACGATGTCGGAGATGTGCTGCCAGAAGGTCCAGCTGTTGCCGCCGACGTCCTGCACCGTGAACAGGCGCGCGCCGTACGGCTGGTCCTGGGGCGTGGTCAGCTCGACCGACTCCCCCACCGCCTCGCGCACCCGCTCGTACTGGGCGTCGACGTCGTCCACGTACACGACGTTGAGCTGGCCGACCGGCCCGTCGACTCCCTTGGACTCCCAGTAGGTCGAGTCGACGGCGGTGACCTGCACCTCCGCCTCACCCGCCAGCAGGGTGGCCTGGAAGACCTCCCCCGTGGCGTCGATGTAGCGCACCCGCTCACGGAACCCGAATACCCGCGTCAACCACTCCACGGCCTCGGTCGCGTCGGTGTAGTACAGGTACGGCGCGAGGCCGAGGTACCTCGGGACTTCGTCGCTCATGACGTGCAAGTCCACCACATCGAGGTTTCCCCCGTTCACCACCCCGCCGGATTCGAGCTGCTTGTGGCGGGCGCCTCAGCGTCCGGACGGCCCGGAATCGACCGGCCGAGCGCCGCCGCACGTGTCGGGTGTCCCGGCGATCTCGCGGTCGGGATCGAAGTACTCCGGCGGCCGTCGGGTGTCGGGCGCACCGGTCAGTGCTCGCTCTGTGTACGCGGGCGAGAGCAGACCGTGTCCGTCGAGAGGGCCGCACGCGATCGAGTAGGCCAGGACGTCGGCGGCCTCCAGGGACAGTCCCGGTCACGCTCGTACCAGCCCACGCCCCGGCGCACCGCGAACTCCGTGTCGACCCGGTAGGCGGCCACGATGTCCAGCGGCGCCACCACCTCGTCCGGGTCCGCGTCGAACGCGTAGGCGAAGGTGTAGCGCGTCCGAACGACGAGCTCGTCGGCCTCGGCACCCGCTTCGGCCGGCATCGAGCCCTTCACCTTCGGTTCCACCGGCAGCAGCGACACCGAGGGATCGATCCGGGTGGCCACGGCGAACGGCCACACTTCACCGGTGAACTGCTCGTCGGCCCAGTCCCGCGCGCTGGGTGCGAGCAGCGCGAGGAAGTCATCGGGGTCGCCGTCCTCGACCATCGTGCGGTCGAGACGGGAGGCCACGAGAGCGGCTTTCACCTCGGCGAAGGCGTCGGCCACCTCCTCTTCAAGACCGATTCGAGACGCTCGACGAGGGTGGACGGCATCCGCCTGCGCGGTACCGTCGAGACGATGGCTGACGAGACACGCTCACCACACCGGCCCGGGGTTTCCGGGCACGAACGGCTGGCGGCGTTCCGCCGGGCCGAGGAGCTGGTGCGTCGGCGCCCGCTCGAAGCGCTCGACGCGTTGCGCCCACTGCTCGAATCCGACGCCGACAAGCCCAGCGTGCAACTGCTCGCGGGCCGCGCGTACTTCCATTCGGCGCAGCTCAACCGGGCCGAACGCGCGCTCACCCGGGTCGTGGAACTCGACCCGACCGACCACTACGCACGGCTGGTGCTCGGCAGGACGCTGCAGCGACTCGGCCGGTGGGTGGAGGCTCTGGCGCAGCTTCGCATCGCCACCGCGATGAACCCGACACCCGAGTACCAGGACGCGCTGGGGCAGGTCTCGGCGCGGGTGGCGCTGAGTCGGAAGGACTAGTCGGGGTCAGCCCCGCGGCCAGAACCGGCGCCAGCCGTCGGCGTCGAGCCGCGTGGGGTCCACGCCGTGGCGCCGCGCCGCGAGTTCGGCCGCGCGGACCTTCTCCGCGAAGTCCTTCGCCGCCGTGCGCAACGCACCCTCGGGGTCCACTCCCGCCCGCCGCGCGGCGGCGGCGATGCGGAAGAGCTTCGAGCCCTCGTCACCCCCGGCCGGGAACAGGTCGAACGGCAGTTCGCGGCGCCCGGTGCGCTGGCCGAGCTTGCCCGCGAGCGCCGTCGCCGGCTGGCCCAGGGCGATCCCGTCGACGATGGAGTCGCGCTGCTTCTCCGCCTGCTTGAGCTGCTCCCAGCGTTGCTGCTGGTGTTCCGGGGTGTGCACCGTCTCGCCGCCGGTGAAGATGTGCGGGTGCCGGTTGACGAGCTTGCCGACGAGTTCGTCGGCGACCACGTCGATGTCGAACGGGTCGGCGCCGTGCTCGGCGGCCACCCGCGCGTGGAACAGCACCTGGAGCAGGACGTCGCCCAGTTCCTCCCGCATGGCGGACCGGTCGCCCTGCTCGATGGCGTCGAGCAGCTCGTAGGTCTCCTCCACCAGGTACTGGAGCAGCGACTCGTGCGTCTGCGCGGCGTCCCACGGGCAGCCGCCCGGGGAACGCAGACGGTCCATGACCTCGACCGCGCGCACCAGGGACGGAACGGGTGTCTCGACGACCGCCGCCCCGCGGCGCACGAGCTCCGCGGCCCCGGCGTCGTCGGTGCTCAGAGCCACGAGCACCACCCGTGGAATGCGCGCGAGCACCTCGGGATGCGGTGCCGCCTTGGCGTCGAGTGCGCTCCGGGTGGCCTCGGGCAGGTCCGCGGCGGCGTAGACCGCCTCGGCGGCCCGCAGTGCGGGCCACGCCGCCGCGGGCAGAACCTCCGGCATCGCGGGCGACACCAGCACCACCGTCGCCGCCGCGGTCGGATACGACGTCATGGCTGCACAGTACGGGACTCCCACTGGTAGCCGGACACCTCGTCCTCGGTCGGTGCCGGAGCGAGGCCCGCGCTGTCCCAGACGCCGAAGCGGGGGTTGATCTCCACGCCGAGCTCGTCGGCGATCGGCTGGAGCTGTCGCAGGCCGACCCAGTACAGCAGCTGCGGGTTCACCTGCTGCGCCTGCCGTGCCTGCTGCTGCTCGTCGCCCGGCTGCACGGTGCGCTCCTCGATCAGAGCGACGAGCCAACCGACCTGCTGCTGGCTCGGCTGGATCACGATGACCGAGCCCTCCTCGGCGCCGAACACCGCGCTGATCGCGAGCTCGGGATCCTGAACCACCGCGTCGGCCAGCGACACCCGCTGGTCGATCACCTGGTGACCCGACTCCCGCACGATCGTCTCCACGTTGCCGGGGTCGGCGGCGATGCGCCGGCCCAGCTCACGCGCGGTCTCCGAGTCGGTGGCCTCGACGCTCGACTCGGTGACCATCGCACCGACGAAGCGGACCGTCACCCGGTCCTGCGCCACCCTGCCGAGCTCCTCCAGCAGCACCTGGTCGCGCGCCACCTCGCGCACCCGCGACGGCTCCACGGCGATGTTGCGCGCCGCCGCGTCCATGCCGCCGGTGGCGTCGATCAGCGCGTCGACCTTGTCCTCGTCGACGCGCAGGTTCTCCCGGCGCTCGGCGATGGCGAGCAGCTCGTGCACGACGCGGCTGCGCACGATCTCCCGGCTGATCTGGCCGACACTGCGCTGCTGCTGTGCCTGCTGGGCCTGCGGCGCGTTGTCGAGCAACCACTGGATCTCGTCCTGCACGTCGTCGAGCGCGATCGTGCGATCACCGATGACGGCCGCGGCGTTGGTCGTGCTCGGACCCGACCCGCACGCCGTGAGCGCGAGTGCGGCGGCGAGGGTCAGAACGAGCCCGGCGGAGCGGCGGAACGGTCCGGAGTGGCTGGAGCGGCGGCGGTGGCTGTGGTGGCGGCGGATGGTCCGAATCACAGCGCGTACTTTCTCACACACCCCGCACGGGACCGCAAGACTGTGATCAGTCTGCGTGTCCGGCCCGCCTACGCCCCGACCGCGGCCGGCTGCTTCGTCAACGACCGGATGAACGAGGCGCACCAGTCGAGCAGGGCCTCGTCGCGCAACACCGGCGCTCCGATACGCCCGCCCGCGGGTCCCTCGGTGGGCCGAGGCACCGACACCGTCTTGGTGGCGGCCTTGAACACCGCCTTCGGGTACAGCCGCCGCAGGCGCACGAGCTGCGAGTCCGCGAGTTCCATCGGCGCGAAGCGGAGGTTCTTGCCCTGCACGGTCACCTCGGTGACGCCCGCGTCGCGGCACACCTGCCGGAACGCCGCCACGGCGAGCAGTCGGTCCACCGGCTCGGGCGGCTGCCCGTAACGGTCGACGAGCTCCTCCCGCACCGCGTCGAGCTCCGCCGTGTCGGCCGCCGCCGCGATCTTGCGGTACGCCTCCAGCCGCAACCGCTCGCCCGGCACGTAGTCGTGCGGGATGTGCGCGTCCACCGGCAGGTCCACGCGGACCTCGGCCGGAGCGGCCTCCTCCTCGCCGACACCGTCGGCTCCCGCGTGCTTGCGGAAGACGTCCACCGCCTCGCCCACGAGCCGCACGTACAGGTCGAACCCGACTCCCGCGATGTGGCCCGACTGCTCCGCGCCCAGGATGTTGCCCGCGCCGCGGATCTCCAGGTCCTTCATCGCCACGGCCATGCCCGCGCCGAGCTCGGTGTTCTGGGCGATGGTCGCGAGCCGGTCGTGCGCGGTCTCGGTCAACGGCTTGTCCGGCGGGTACAGGAAGTACGCGTAACCGCGCTCGCGGCCACGCCCGACCCGGCCCCGCAACTGGTGCAGCTGCGCGAGCCCCAGCAGGTCGCCGCGCTCCACGATCAACGTGTTCGCGTTCGAGATGTCCAGCCCGGTCTCGACGATCGTGGTGCACACGAGCACGTCGTACTCGCGTTCCCAGAACCCCTGGATGATCTGTTCGAGCCGGTGCTCGTTCATCTGGCCGTGCGCGGTCACCACGCGGGCCTCGGGCACGAGCTCCCGGATGTGGCGCGCGGCCTTCTCGATGGACGACACCTTGTTGTGCACGTAGAAAACCTGGCCGTCGCGCAGCAGCTCCCTGCGGATGGCCGCCGCCACCTGCTTGTCGTCGTACGCGCCGACGTAGGTGAGGATCGGGTGCCGGTCCTCGGGCGGCGTCAGGATGGTGGACATCTCGCGGATGCCCGCCATGCTCATCTCCAACGTGCGCGGGATCGGCGTCGCCGACATCGTCAGCACGTCGACGTGGGTGCGCAACGCCTTGATGTGTTCCTTGTGCTCGACACCGAACCGCTGCTCCTCGTCGACGATCACGAGGCCCAAGTCCTTGTAGCGGACGGTCGACTGCAGGAGCCGGTGCGTCCCGATCACGATGTCGATCTCGCCGTCGGCCAGCCCGTTGATCACCTGCTCGGCCTCGGACGGATCGGTGAACCGCGACAGGCCCTTGATCGTCACGGGGAACGAGCGCATCCGCTCGGTGAAGGTCGTCAGGTGCTGCTGGGCGAGCAGCGTGGTGGGGACCAGGACGACGACCTGCTTGCCGTCCTGCACCGCCTTGAACGCCGCGCGCACCGCGATCTCGGTCTTGCCGTAGCCGACGTCGCCGCAGATGACCCGGTCCATGGGCACACCGCGTTCCATGTCGCGCTTGACCTCGTCGATCGCGGCCAGCTGGTCGGCGGTCTCGGTGAACGGGAACGCGTCCTCCAGCTCCCGCTGCCACGGTGTGTCCTGGGCGAACGCGTGGCCGGGCGCGGCCTGGCGGGCGGCGTAGAGCTGCACGAGTTCGGCGGCGATCTCCTTGACCGCCTTGCGGGCCTTCGCCTTGGTCTTGCTCCAGTCGGACCCGCCGAGCTTGTTCAGCGTCGGCACCTCGCCACCGACGTAGCGGGTCACCTCGTCGACCTGGTCGGTCGGCACGAACAGCCGGTCGCCGGGGTGTCCGCGCTTCGACGGCGCGTACTCCAGCACCAGGTACTCGCGCGTGGCGCCGCCGACCGTGCGCCGCACCATCTCGACGAACCGGCCGATGCCGTGCTGCTCGTGCACCACGTAGTCGCCCGACTTCAACGCGAGCGGGTCGACGGCGTTGCGCCGCCGCGACGGCATCTTGGTGTTCAGGTCGACCTTGGCCCGGCCTGCGGTCGCGCCGCGCCCGGTGATGTCGGCCTCGCTGAGCACCACCAGAGCGCTGCCGGGCACGACGAAGCCGTCGGACACCCCGCCGCAGGTCACCGTCACCACGCCGGGCTTCGGTTCGGCGGCCAGCCCGTCGGCGGCCAGTGCCGCGGGCACGTCGACGCCGGACAGCTGGTCGACGGCACGCCTCGCCGTGCCCGCTCCCGCGACCACCACCACGGCGGCGCCGCCCGCGGCCGTGTGGGCCCGCAGGTCGGTGGCCACGCGATCGAGCTCGCCCCGGTACGCGGGCGCGGCCTCGATCGCCACGTGGTGGACGTCGTCCTCACTGGTCAGCTGCGAGAGCGTCCACCAGCAGCGACCCGTGTCCGTCGCGTGCGTGCGCACCTCGTCGAGGTCGCGGTAGGCCGAGGCGCCGAGATCGATCGGCGCCCCACCGCCGTCGGCGGCCGTCATCCACGACGCCTCCAGGAACTCCTGGCCGGTGCGCACGAGGTCGGCCGCCCTGGCGCGGATCTTCTCCGGGTCGGTCAGCACCACGTGGGCGCCCTCCGGAACGGCGTCGGTGAGCAGCTGGAGCTCGCCCTCGCACAGCACCGGGATGAGCGCCTCCATGCCCTCGCACGGGATACCGTCGGCGAGCTTGCCGAGCATCTCCGCGAGCTGCGTGTCCGACTCGTGCGTGCGGGCCAGTTCGGCCGCCCGCTCCTTGACCTCCGGGGTCAGCAGGACCTCCCGGCACGGCGGTGCGATCACCTCGGAGACCTCGCCCGGCAGCGACCGCTGGTCGGACACCGCGAAGGCCCGAATCTCGCTGACCTCGTCGCCCCAGAACTCGATGCGGTGAGGATGCTCCGCCGTCGGGCCGAACACGTCGAGAATGCCACCGCGGACGGCGAACTCGCCGCGCTTCTCCACCATGTCGACGCGGGTGTAGGCGAGCTCGACGAGCCGTTCCAGCACGTTCTCGAAGTCGCTCTCCTCCCCCACGCGGAGCTCGACGGGGTGCAGCTCACCGAGTCCGGGCGCCATGGGCTGGATCAGGCTTCGCACCGTAGCCACGACCACGCGCAGGCCCCCGTCATCCGGGTGCGCCAGCCGTCGCAACACCTCCAGCCGCTTGCCGACGGTGTCGGCCCGCGGCGAAAGCCGTTCGTGCGGCAGCGTCTCCCACGACGGGAAGTCGGCGACCGCATCCCGGCCGAGCAGGCTGACGAGAGCGGCGGTCAGTTCGTCCGCCTGACGACCCGTGGGCGTCACGGCCAGCACGGGACGGCCCGCACCCTCGTCGGCGGCGAGCGCGGCCACCACGATCTGGTGAACGGCGGCGGGCCCGTCGAGGTCCAGCAACGGCGCGCCCGCACGGTCCACGACACCGCGGACGGCGGGGTCGGACAGCAGTGCGGACAGCAACCCGGTGAGTGATCCGGACGACGAGCCGGTGGGCGATTCGGTCACGGACGCGTTCTTCCCCTCAACACGAGACACACCCCTGCCCGAGCGACGGGGGACACGGGGCTTCGTCCTTCCAGAGTACGGGTTCGTTCGAGCAGCGACCGCACCTGCACCGGGGCACACTGAGCCCATGCGCGCCCGAGCTCCTCGCCTCACGTGGTTCGTCCTGCTCACTGTTCTCGGCACGGTTCTCACAGCGTGTGGAGACGATCTGGACCGCGGTGCCCCCGGGGAACCCACCACGTCACGGCGCGCACCGGGCGGGATGACCCTGCGGGTCGACGCGGTCGCCGAGGGCCTGCAACACCCGTGGGACGTCGGCTTCCTGCCCGACGGCGCACTGCTCGTCACGGAACGTCCCGGGCGGATCGTGCTGGTGGACGACGAGGGCACGCACGCGGTGGCCGCCGACCTCTCGACGGTGCACGCACAGGGCGAGGGCGGCCTCATGGGACTGGTGGTGCACCCCGACTTCGCATCGTCGCGGCTGTTCACCACCTGTCAGAACCACCGGCGTGGCGCGACGTCCGACGTCCGGCTGGTCACCTGGCGGTTGTCGGAGGACGCCCGCAGCGCCACGCACGTACGCGACCTCGTCACCGGACTGCCCGCCAACGACAGCGGCAGGCACTCCGGCTGCCGTCCCACCCTCATGGGCGACGACAGCCTGCTGGTCGGCACCGGCGACGCGGCGAGCGATCCGACGATCCCGCAGGACCGCACCAGTCTCGGCGGCAAGGTGCTGCGCGTCGACCTCGACACGGGACAGGGCCCGCGCGACAACCCGTTCGCCTCCTCGCGGAACGCCGACGAACGACGGGTCTACACGTACGGCCACCGCAACGTGCAGGGCGTGGCCGTCCGGCCCGGGACCAGCCAGGTCTTCAACTCCGAACACGGACCGACCGGCTTCGACGAGGTCAACCGCATCCGACCCGGGCGCAACTACGGCTGGGACCCCTCGCGCGGCGGCACGAACACCGAGGAGTACGACGAGGACGTTCCCATGACCGACCTGCAGCGGTTCCCCGACGCGGTGCCTCCGCTGTGGACCTCGGGCGAGTCGTCCACCGAGGCGCCGTCGGGAGCGGCGTTCCTGTCCGGTGCGCAGTGGGGACCGCTCAACGGGGCACTCGCCGTGGGCGCGTTGCGCGGGCAGAAGCTGCTGCTGTTCGCGTTCGACGACGCCGGGGAGAAGGTGACCGAGGTCGTGTTGCCGCCGGAGTTCGACGAGGGATTCGGCCGGTTGCGCGCCGTGCGGTCGGCGCCGGACGGCTCCCTGTACGTCACGACGTCCGACGGGCAGGACGACTCCGTACTCCGGGTGACGCCACACCGCGGCTAGGCGTGCGGGAAGTGCGAACACGCGTGCGGGAAGTGCGGACACGCGTGCGCAGAGCGCGGACACGCGGGTAGGGGCTCAGGAACGCCTGAGTCGGAGCCTCGGCTTGTGTTCGAGATTGGACAGCCCGTTCCAGGCCAGGTTCACGAGGTGGGCGGCCACCTCGTCGCGCTTGGGTTTGCGGGCGTCGAGCCACCACTGCCCCGTCAACGCCACCATGCCGACCAACGCCTGCGCGTACAGCGGGGCGAGCTTGTCGTCGTAACCACGGGCGTCGAACTCCTGCGCGAGGACGTACTCCACCTGGCTCGCGATGTCGTTCAGCAGAGTGGAGAACGTTCCGGTGGAGCTCGCCACCGGCGAGTCGCGCACGAGGATGCGGAAGCCGTCGTGGCAGTCCTCGACGTAGTCCAGCAGCGCCACCGCGGCCTGTTCGAGCAACTCCCGGGGATGGCCGCCGTGCAGGGTCGACACCATGCGGTCGAGCAGCAGCCGGGTCTCGCGGTCGACCACGACCGCGTAGATGCCTTCCTTGCCGCCGAAGTGCTCGTACACCACCGGCTTCGACACGTGAGCCCGCTGGGCGATCTCCTCGACGGACGTGCCGTCGAACCCCTTCTCGGCGAAGAGGGACCGCGCCACGTCGAGCAGTTGTTGCCGGCGCTCGGCGCCGGTCATGCGTACGCGCGTCACCGGGCGATCCGAGCCGGACCCGGTGACCACGTCCCGTTTCGCTCGTCGTCTCGCGGCCACCGAGGCAGCCTAGCCCGGTGGCCGCGAGACGGCTCAGGAGGACGGGGCGCGTCCGCGGACGCGGGAGTGCTACCTGTTCGCCGCCGAGAGCTTCTGCAACCGGGCGGGCGTCGGCCAGCGCACGTTGTACGCCCAGCCGAGCTTCTCGAAGATCCAGATCATCCGTGCGGAGATGTCGATCTGACCGCGCTTGACACCGTGCCGCGCCGAGGTCGGGTCGGCGTGGTGCAGGTTGTGCCACGACTCGCCGAACGAGAAGATCGCCAGCGGCCAGAAGTTCGCCGACCGGTCGCGCGCGGCGAAGGGCCGCTCACCGATCATGTGGCAGATCGAGTTCACCGACCAGGTCACGTGGTGGAGCACGCACGCCCGCACCAGACCGGCCCAGAAGAACGCGGTCAACGCACCCCACCACGACCACGTGATGAGACCACCGAGCAGGGCGGGGAGCACGAAGCTTAGCGCCGTCCACAGACCGAACAGCTTGTCGACGCGCACGATCGCCTTGTCCTTGAGCAGGTCGGGGGCGAACCGCTCGGCGTTGCTGACGTCGCGATCGAACAACCAGCCCATGTGGGCGTGCCAGAAGCCCTTGGCGATGGCGAGCGGCGTGGTGCCGAACAGCCACGGCGAGTGCGGGTCACCCTCCTTGTCGGAGAACGCGTGGTGACGCCGGTGGTCGGCGACCCACGTGATGACCGGGCCCTGCAACGCCATGCTGCCCGCGATGGCCATGACCACTCGCAGCCACGGCTTGGCCTTGAACGAGCCGTGGGTGAAGTGCCGGTGGAACGACACGGTGATCCCGAGCCCCGTGAAGGCGTAGAAGAAGACGAACAGGCCCACGTCGACCCACGTCAGGCCCCAGCCCCAGGCGAAGGGCACAGCCGCGGCAAGAGCGACCAACGGCGCGATGACACCGAAGTACACCGCGAACTGCACACCCGGTCCGCGCTTGCCGTCGAGTATCGGTTTGGGTCCTCGCGCGGGCTTCGCCGCGGATTCGTCGAGGGTGGCCGTCATGCGCTTCACTTCTTTCCACGAGGGTCGGCAAGGTCGCCCTTACCTACGTTGCCGTAAGTTACGCTACAGGAGGTTTCCTTGGCTGTGGAGAGCCCAAACCCCCACCGAACCGCCCCTCGGTAAGTACCCGATTCCGAAGTAGCTATCCTGACCAGGCGCAATCCGCCGTAGTGTAATTGGCAGCACTTCAGATTTTGGTTCTGACAGTCCAGGTTCGAGTCCTGGCGGCGGAGCAGAAGGTGGCTCCTGACGTGCCAGGAGATGCCTGAAGGGGGTTGGGGCGCTGCACGAGGACGACGTGGCCGGCGAGCGTCACCCGGCGTTGGGGGACATGTCCGACGCATGGGTACTGGGCCGCGCCCGCGAGCTGATCGCCGCTGTACAGCGCACGGATCCCGCCGAACAGTGTCGTGTCACCGCCCTTCTCGACGAGCTCCTCGAAGAGACCCGGCGCCGGGGTGAACCGATGCTGGTGGCCCAGTTGCTGCGGGCCTCCGGACTCGCCCGCCTCGTGATCCGCGGTGCCGCCGCCGAGGCGGAGCCGTTGCTCGACGAGATGCTCACCCACACCAGACGGCACGGCCTCGCGTTGCTGCGGGCCGACGCGCACGCGCTGCGGGGCAGGCTGCTGGTGCTCAACGAGCAGGAGGACGCCGCGCTCACCGAGATCGCCCGGGCGCTCGCGCTGCTCGACGACCTGCCCGCACCGGAGGTCCACTTCGGCAGGCGCGCGTGGGACCGCATGCTGTCCTCGGCACTCAACGACTGCTGGATCGTGCTGAACCAGCTGGGCGTCTACGAGGCGGCGGAGGAGGTCATCGCCCGCGCCCACCAGGCCATCCGCGACAGCGCGGGGCCGCACGAGATCACGCTCCAGCTGCTGAACCGCGTGAAGATGCTGCTCGGGTGGGGACTTCGCCTGGAACGCGTCGGTCGCGTGGAGGAGGCGGGCGAGAAGTTCCGCACGGCCGCGTCGATCGCGATCGCGGTGGAGGCGCCCTTCGCCGAGTCGCTGTTCCCCCGCCGGCCCGACGTCCCGGCCGTCGACCAGGTGGGCGTGCTGGCGGCGTCGCTGGCCCTGGCCGCACCCACCGCGGCGCACATCGAGCGGCTCCGCAGGCTCGCCCTCGAGCGAGGCTACCCGCACGAGAGGTCGCTGGTGACCATCGCGCTGGGCCGCTGCCTCGCCGCCGACGGCCGCGAGGACGAGGCGATGCGGACCCTGCTGGAGGCACACCACATCGAAACCGAGTCCGCGTCGCGGCCGTCGATGCGGCTGAACCTGCTCCGCGAGCTCACGGTGCTCAGCGGCGGGCTCAAGGCGGAGCGGACCACCGGCGACCCGGACGGCACCGAGCACACCGGATCGCCGGACATCACGGAGTCGGCGCCCCAGTTGCTCCTGGAGTACGCCGCGGAGCTGGAGGCCGAGCTCTGGTCACTGCGCGAGTCGCGGATCGCGACGCTCAACACGCGCCGCGAGCACGAGCGCCTGTCCGCTGAGCACGGGGCGATCACACAGCAGGCCATGCAGGATCCGCTGACCGGCCTTCCCAACCGCAGGGCGCTGGACGAGCGCCTGCGCACGCTCGCCACCTCCACGGCGTCGGACCCGCTGTCGGTGGCGTTGGTGGACCTCGACGGGTTCAAGGACGTGAACGACCAGCACTCGCACGCCGAGGGCGACGCGGTGCTGCGCGTGGTGGCCAGCACGCTGCGCGACGCGTTGCGAGCCGACGACATCGTGGCCCGTTACGGCGGCGACGAGTTCATCGTGCTGCTCCCGGGAGCCGCGAAGCCCGCGGCGACCCAGGCGCTCACCCGCGCGGTGAAGGCGGTGGCCTCGCTTCCCCGGCACCTCTCCCACGGCGTCACGCTGTCGGTGGGGCTGGTGTGCCTGCGTACCCAGGAGAGCGCCGAGGAGGTGCTCTCCCGCGCCGACGCCGCGATGTACCAGGCGAAGCGCCGTGGCGGCAACCAGATCGCCTCCGGAGCCTCCGACGGCGACGGACCGGACTTCGCGCGGCCCGAGCCCGTCGGCCAACGTGGCGCCACCCACTCCCAGGGGACCGACCCCACGGCGGCGGCCGGGGCGCACCCGTAGGATCGTGGGCCGTCGGACATCCCTTCGAAATTCTTCCGAGGAGCACCGTGACCGGCCCGCTGAGCACCGTCATTCTCGCCGCGGGTGAGGGCACCCGTATGAGATCCAGTCTCCCGAAGGTTCTCCACCCGATCGCGGGGCGTCCGTTGATCGAACACGCGGTGCGAGCCGCGGCGGGGCTCGATCCCGACGAACTCGTCGTGGTCGTGGGTCACGGCCGCGAGGCCGTCGGTCGGCATCTCTCCCACCTGAAGACCGTCCTGGGTCGCGCCGTCACGAGCGCCGTGCAGGAGAGCCAGAAGGGCACCGGGCACGCCGTGTCGTGCGCGCTCGACGCGGTGCCGGCGGCGGCCGCGGGCACCGTCCTGGTCACCTACGGGGACGTTCCGCTGCTGGACACCGAGACGTTGACGAGCCTGCTGGCGGAGCACCAGGAGCGCGGCAACGCGGTCACGGTGCTGACCGCGATCGTCGACGACCCCACCGGCTACGGGCGCATCGTGCGCGACGACGCGGGCGAGGTCACCGGCATCGTCGAGCACAAGGACGCCGACGAGGCCCAGCGCGCGATCACCGAGATCAACTCGGGGGTCTACGCCTTCGACGGAGCGGTGCTCGTGGACGCGTTGTCCCGGCTGTCGACCGACAACGCCCAGGGCGAGCTGTACCTGACCGACGTGCTCGGCATCGCGCGCGGCGACGGCCGCGGTGTGGGGGCGCTCGCCGTGGCCGATCCGTGGCTCACCGAGGGCGTCAACGACCGGGTGCAGCTGTCGGCTCTCGGCGCGGAGCTGAACCGGCGGCTGGTCGAGCGCTGGCAGCGCACCGGCGTCACGGTGATCGACCCGGCCACCACGTGGCTCGACGCGGACGTGCAGCTCGCCCGCGACGTCGTGTTGCGGCCCAACGTGCAGCTCCACGGTCACACCACGATCGGCGAAGGCACCGAGGTGGGTCCCGACACGACGCTGGTCGACGTCACCGTGGGCGTCGGCGCGCAGGTCGTGCGGACGCACGGCTCCGGCGCGGTCATCGGCGACGGCGCGCAGGTGGGTCCGTTCGCGTACCTGCGGCCCGGCACCAAGCTCGGCGACCAGGGCAAGATCGGCACGTTCGTCGAGACGAAGAAGGCCGACATCGGCCGCGGCTCCAAGGTGCCGCACCTCACCTACGTCGGCGACGCGACCATCGGCGAGCACAGCAACATCGGTGCGTCGAGCGTGTTCGTCAACTACGACGGTGTGCAGAAGCACCACACGGTGGTCGGCTCACACGTGCGCACGGGCTCGGACACGATGTTCATCGCGCCGGTCACCGTGGGAGACGGCGCCTACAGTGGGGCTGGAACGGTGATCCGACGCAACGTTCCTCCCGGCGCGCTGGCGGTCTCGGGAGCACCGCAGCGCAACATCGAGAGCTGGGTGGTCCGGCGCAGGCCCGGCACACCCGCGGCGGAGGCAGCGGAGAAGGCGCTCGCCGCACAGCAGGAAACCGAAAACGACGGGGAGTCGCCAGAATGAGCCCGAAATCCGGCACACCGAAGAAGAACCTCATGCTCTTCTCCGGTCGTTCGCACGTCGAACTCGCCGAAGAGGTCGCCAAGCACCTCAATGTGACGATCACCCCGCAGACGCTGCACAGTTTCGCCAACGGCGAGATCTACGTCCGCTTCGAGGAGTCCGTCCGCGGCACGGACGCGTTCGTCCTCCAGAGCTTCTCTCCACCGATCAACGAGTGGATCATGGAGCAGCTCATCATGGTGGACGCGCTCAAGCGCGGCAGCGCGAAGCGCATCACCGCGATCGTGCCGTTCTACCCGTACTCGCGGCAGGACAAGAAGCACAAGGGCCGCGAGCCGATCTCGGCGAGGCTCGTCGCCGACCTGTTCAAGACCGCGGGCGCCGACCGCATCCTGACGGTCGACCTGCACACGGCACAGATCCAGGGCTTCTTCGACGGCCCGGTGGATCACCTGCACGGACAGAACGTCCTCGCGCAGTACATCCTCGAACACTACGGCGACCAGAACATCGCCGTCGTGTCCCCGGACTCGGGTCGCGTGCGCCTGGCGGAGAAGTGGGCGCAGCAGCTCGGTGACCGGCCGATCGCGTTCATCCACAAGACCCGCGACCCCGACAAGCCCAACCAGGCCGTGGCCAACCGCGTCGTCGGCGACGTCAAGGGCAGGCTGTGCGTGCTGATCGACGACATGATCGACACCGGTGGCACGATCACCAAGGCCGCCGACGCGCTCAAGGAGGCGGGCGCCGGCGAGGTCGTGATCGCCTCGACGCACGGCATCCTGTCCGACCCGGCCACCGAACGCCTCGCCAAGGCGCCGGTCAAGGAGGTCGTCGTCACCAACACGCTCCCGATCCCCGAGGAGAAGCGCTTCCCGAACCTCACGGTGCTCTCGATCGCGCCGCTGCTCGCGCGCGCGATCCAGGAGGTCTTCGAGGACGGCTCCGTGACGAGCCTCTTCGACGGCAGCGCCTGATCCTGCCTGATCCTGCCCGATCCGCAGTCCGCTCCACCCGAAGGCCATCGCCCCACGCGGGGCGGTGGCCTTCGGTCTGTCCGTTTCACAAACAGTGACCGACGGGTGCTGTCAAGAGGAGATTCGGGTTGGCCTAGACTGAAGCGGTTGTCTCGGCGAGGTGGGTGCCGCGAATGGTCGCCGGCGCCCGACGTGATCGACGCGGCGGCTTGAGGGCCTTCGTGCGCGCACGTCGTGGACTCGCCGCCGGACAGCCACAAGCAACGTCTCGATTCCACCGCAAGAGGAGCATCCCCGTGTCCGAGGTACGTCTGTCCGTCGAACCACGCACCGAGTTCGGCAAGGGCGCTGCGCGCCGCACGCGTCGCGCCGGCAAGATCCCCGCGGTGCTCTACGGCCACGGCGTGGACCCGCAGCACCTGGCGCTGCCCGCGATCGAGTTCGCGCGCGTCATCCGCGAGAACGGGCAGAACGCGGTCATCACCCTGGACGTGGCGGGCTCCGACGGCGCGCAGCTCGCGCTCACGAAGGCCGTGACGTTCCACCCGCTCAAGAACTACATCGAGCACGTCGACCTCCTCGCCGTCAAGCGCGGCGAGAAGGTGGTCGTCGACGTCCCGGTCGTCGTGGCCGGCCAGCCCGCTCCCGGCACCCTGATGACGCAGGAGCAGGACACCGTCCAGGTGGAGGCTGACGCGCTGCGGCTGCCCGACGAACTGGAGGTGTCGGTCGCCGGCTCCCCGGCGGGCACCCAGATCACCGCCGGCGACCTGTCGCTGCCGGAGGGCGTGACGCTGGTGACCGACCCCGAGGCGCTGCTCGTGGCCGTGGTCGAGGCCCCGAGCGAGGCCGCCATGGAGGCGTCGGTGGACGTCGAGGGCGCCGGCGTGGTCGAGGACAAGCCCGAAGCCGAGTGAGTTCTCCCGCGAGGACATGACCGTGACTCACGATCTGCCTGGGACCGGCGAGCAGGTGCTGCTCGCCGGTCTCGGCAATCCAGGACCGCGTTACGAGGGCAACCGGCACAACATCGGCTTCCTCGTTCTCGACGAACTCGCCGACCGGATCGGCGGCCGGTTCAAGGCGCACAAGAGCGGGGCGGAAGTGTGCGAGGGACGTCTCGCGGGGCGCCGGGTCGTGCTCGCCAAGCCGCGGTCCTTCATGAACCTCTCGGGCGGCCCGGTCGTGGGCACCGCCCGCTTCTTCAAGATCGGACCCGAGGGCCTCGTCGTGATCCACGACGAGCTGGACCTGCCCTACGGCTCCGTCCGACTCAAGTTCGGCGGTGGCGCGGGTGGCCACAATGGACTGCGCTCGATCACCAAGTCGTTGGGTACGCAGGACTACTACCGCGTGCGCTTCGGGATCGATCGCCCGCCGGGGCGCATGGACCCCGCCGACTACGTCCTGCGGGACTTCTCCACCACGGAACGTCGTGAGCTGGCGTTGAACATCGACCTGTGTGCGGACGCGGTCGAGGCTCTGATCGGCAAGGGCCTGGCGGCCGCTCAGAACGAGTTCCACAGCCGCTGAACCGCCGTCCACACCGGACGCACTGACCCGCGTCCTGTCATCGCTCGACCGGGTGCTCACCGCCACCCGGCAGGGTCATCCTCTCCTCGGTCAGGTTTCCGGACCCACTTCTCGTGGCTAGGCCGTTGCGCACAGCGACGACGTCCGAGAGAGGTCCCATGTCGTTCACCGCAGAAGACATCCACGAGATCGAGTTCGCCAACGCGCCGTTCGGGCGCCGCGGCTATTCGAAGACCGAGGTCGACGCCTTCGTCACGCGCATCGCGGAAACGTTGGCGGGACGGGACGACCTCACCGCACCCGAGGTTCACCACGTCCGGTTCGGACGGCCGCTGCTGGGCCGGCGCGGCTACGACGAACAGCAGGTGGACGAATTCCTCGACGCCGTGGAGGCACAGCTCGTGGCGAGCGGCGGGCTCGGGCGGGCCGCCGCCGCGGTGGAGGTCCACGAAGCTTGATGAAGCTCACCGCCGACGACGTCGACCGGGCCTGGTTTCCTCCCGCACCGTTCGGAACCCGCGGCTACAACCGGATGCAGGTCGACGCGTTCCTCGACCGGGTGGCGGCTACTTTGGAGGGTCGTGACACCGTGACGGCCGCCGACGTCCACAAGGTGGCGTTCACCCTGTGCCCGCCCGCGCGCCGCACGATCGGCTACGACCCCGCCGCGGTGGACGCGTTCCTGCGACTGGTGGAGTCGGCGCTCGGAGCCAGGGAGTCCGCCACGATGGCGAAGCCCTACCTGGCTCCGGCGCTCGACCACAGCAACGCCCGTCCACCCCTGTGGCGCAAGCTGGTCTGAGGGGAAGGCCGACCGCTCAGGCTCGGGAGTCGATGAGCTCGCGGTACTGCGTCGCCGTGGCGGCGCGCTTCACCTTCCCCGAGGGGGTCTTGGGCAGGCTTCCCTTCGGCAGCACCACGACCGCGTAGGGGCGTGCGTCCACCGCGTCCCGAACCCGCGCCGCGACCTCCTTCGCCACCGTGTTCTCCGCGTCGGCGTCACCGGCCACAGTGGATTCGAGGACGACGGCGAACCGTTCCCGGCGGGTGCCGGCGTCGATGCGCACCGCCACGGCGTTGCCGGGCCGCACTCCCGACACCGAACTCGCCGCTCGCTCGATGTCCGTGGGATACACGTTGCGGCCACCGAGGATGATGACGTCCTTCTTCCGGCCGCAGATGACGATCTGCCCGTCGACGAGGTAGCCGATGTCGCCGGTGGGGAACCAGCCGTCGGCGTCGCGCGTGTCGAGCGGGCCGTCCACGGTCAGGTACCCGGGCGACACGGCCTCGCCGCGCAGCTGGATCTCCCCGACCTCGCGTTCACCGCGCACCGCACCGCCGTCTCCGACGATCCGCGCCTCCAGCCCCGGCAGCGGACGACCGAGGACGGCGAACTGCCGGACCTCGTCGGTACCCCGCCGCGGATCGCCCTCCGGCACCGCCACCGCGCGGTCGTCGGCCTCCAGCGCGTCCGCCTCGACGACGTCGATGGTCAGCCCCGTGAACAGCGGCGCGAACGACACCGCGAGCGTGGCCTCCGCGAGGCCGTACGCGGGGAAGACACACTCGGCGGGCATGCCGAATCGCGCGCCCGCGTCCGTGAAGGTGCGCACGGCGGTGGGGTCGATCGGCTCGGCGCCGTTGAGGGCGATGCGCAGCGAGGACAGGTCGTAGGCGTCGTCGTCCTCCACCTTCGCGAGCCTGCGGCCCACGATGGCGTACGCGAAGTTCGGCGCCGCCGTGGTGGTGCCCCGGTACTTGCTGATCAGCTCCGGCCACACGAGCGGACCCGTGAGGAAGTCCACCGGGGTGATCTTGACGAGCTCGACGCCGAACGTCATCGGCACGGTCAGGAAGCCGACCATGCCCATGTCGTGGAAGAGGGGAAGCCACGACACCATCACGTCGGTGTCGAAGTCGAACTCGGCCCGCTGCACCATCGCGGTGACGTTCGAGTACAGGTTGCCGTGCGTGATCTTCACGGCCTTCGGGTCGGCGGTCGATCCGCTGGTGAGCTGCAGGAGCGCCAACGCGTCCTCGCCCGTCGGAACGGGTTCGGGCAGCGGACCGGCGTCGAGCAGGTCGCTGATCGAGCGGTAGGCGATGCCGTGTTCGTCGAGGACGGGCGCGAGGCCGTCGAACGGCTCACCGAGCGCGACCAGCGACGACCCGATCATCCGCAGCACGCGGAGGGTGTCCTCCGCCCACGTCGCGAGGTCGGTGCGCGCGGTGGGCTGATGCAGCATCGTCACACTGCCACCCGCGAGCCACACCCCCTGGACGGTGGGCGCGATGAGTTCGGGAGCTCCGGCCAGCACCGCGACCGCTCCGCCCGGTTCGAGTCCCGCCTCGACGAGCCCTCCGGCGACACGGCGAGCCCGCTGGTGCACCTCGAACCACGTTCTCCGGACGGGTTCCCGGGGTTCTCCGGTGACCATTCCGCGTTCTCTGCCACCCGCGTTAGCGGTGGTGACCATGGTGTCCACGAACCGGCTCATGAGTAGCACTCTAACCGTGCCCGGGCGCACGCCATTTCGGCGGAGCCCCTTCCCCGGGTGATGCGCGCTACGCCTCCCGCGGCGACCTCAGCCGAGTTGCTCGGACAGCTCCAGCCAGCTCTCCTCCAGCTCCTCGACCTCCGCTTCGAGCCCACGCAGCCGGTCGGTGTGCTGCTGCAGCCCCTCGTAGTCGCTCGGGTCGTGCTCGGCCATCTCGTGGTGGACGCTCTCGATGGTCTTGGCGAGCTTCTCCAACCGGCGTTCGATGGCGGACAGCTCCTTCTGGAGAGCCCGTCGCTCCGCACCCGAGATCGTCTCGTTCGTCGGGGTGGGGTTCGCCCGCGCGACGTCGGGACGATCCTTCGCCGGGGTCGAACGCTGCTCGCTGCGCAGCCGGAGATACTCGTCCACGCCACCGGGCACGTGCCGCAGGCGTCCATCCACAATGGCGTACTGCTGGTCGGTGACCCGCTCCAGCAGGTACCGGTCGTGGGAGACCACGATCAACGTGCCGGGCCAGGAGTCGAGCAGGTCCTCCACGGCGGCGAGCATGTCCGCGTCGACGTCGTTCGTGGGCTCGTCCAGAACGATCACGTTGGGCTCGCCGAGCAACAGCAGCAGCAACTGCAGCCGCCGCTTCTGTCCGCCGGAGAGGTCGTCGACCCGGGCGGACAGGTGTTCGCGGGCGAAGCCGAGGCGTTCCAGCAGTTGCGCGGGCGTGTGTTCCTTGCCGTCGATGGTGAACGTCGCCCTGGTGCGGGCGAGGACCTCGCGCACCCGGTCGCCCCGGATGTCGGCGAGTTGTGAGAACTGCTGGTCCAACAGTCCGATGCGGACGGTCTTGCCGCGCTTGACCCGGCCCGACGTGGGCGTGACGGTGCCGCAGACGAGACCGAGCAGCGTCGACTTCCCCGCGCCGTTGGCCCCGAGGATGCCGGTGCGCTCCCCCGGCGCGATCCGCCAGGTCACGTCCCGCAACACCTCGCGGTCGCCGAAGCTCACGCTGACGTCTTCGAGGTCGACGACGTCCTTGCCCAGGCGGGCCACGGCGAGCCGCTGCAGTTCGAGGGGATTGCGTACCGGGGGCACGTCGGCGATCAGCTGGTTGGCCGCGTCGATGCGGAACTTCGGCTTCGAGGTCCGGGCGGGCGCGCCTCGGCGCAGCCACGCGAGTTCCTTGCGCAGGAGGTTCTGCCGCTTGCTCTCGGCGGCGGCCGCGATGCGATCACGCTCGACCCGCTGGAGCACGTAGGCGGCGTATCCGCCCTCGAACGGTTCGACGATCCCGTCGTGCACCTCCCACGTCTCGGTGCACACCTCGTCGAGGAACCAGCGGTCGTGGGTGATCACCAGCAGACCGCCCGAGTTGGCGGCCCATCGCCGCTTGAGGTGCTCGGCGAGCCAGGCGATGCCCTCGACGTCGAGGTGGTTCGTCGGCTCGTCCAGCGCGATCAGGTCCCAGTCGCCCACGAGCAGCGCCGCGAGCGCCACGCGGCGACGCTGCCCACCGCTGAGCTCGTCGACCTTCGCCTGCCACGGGATGTCGGACACGAGCCCGCCGATCACGTCGCGGACGGCGGGATCGCCCGCCCATTCGTGCTCCGGCCGGTCACCGACGATCGAGTGGCCGACCGTGTACCCGTCCTCGAGATCGTCGCCCTGACTCAGCACCCCGAACCGGACGCCGTTGCGGCGGGTCACTCGGCCCGCCTGCGGTTCGATCCGCCCGGCGAGCATGCCCAGCAGGCTCGACTTGCCGTCGCCGTTGCGGCCGACGATCCCGATCCGGTCGCCCTCCTCGACACCGAGCGTCAGAGAGTCGAACACGACCCGGGTCGGGTACTCCAGATGCAGACCCTCAGCTCCCAGGAGATGCGCGGCCATCAACGTCCTTTCCTGTTTCGCGTCACTCGTCGCACACGCGGGCGCCCGGCACGGGCCCGTGGGCCACGCGGACGGTGCGACACACGCCCGCGCCCGCGAGCTCGGCGGCCACCTTGAGCGCCGCATCACCGTCGGTGCACAGGAACGCGCACGTCGGACCCGACCCCGAGACCACGCCGGCGAGCGCACCGGCCGACACCCCGGCCCGCAGAGTGCGGCGCAGGCCCGGCCGCAGCGACACGGCGGCGGCCTGCAGGTCGTTGCCGAGCAGCAGCGCGAGGCGGCGCGGGTCCCCGGAGGCGAGCGCCTCCAACAGCGCCTCGGGTGGGCCGACCCGCGGCGGGTCCCCCGACTCCCGGAGGCGGTCCAGCTCGCCGTACACCTTGGGAGTCGACAAGCCTCGCTGGTCGAACGCGAGCACCCAGTGGAACGTGTGCCGCGACAGCACGGGCACGAGTCGCTCCCCGCGACCGGTACCCAACGCCGTGCCCCCGTAGAGCGCGAAGGGCACGTCGCTGCCCAGGGTGGCGGCCACCTCCGCCAGCTCGTCGCGGTGCAGATCGAGTCCCCACAGGGTCGAGCACGCGAGCAGCGCGGCGGCGGCGTCCGCGCTGCCGCCCGCCATTCCGCCGGCCACCGGAATGCCTTTGCGGATCACCACACGCACGCGTTCCGCCTCGTCGGGCTTGCCGACGTGGTCGGCCAGGGCGCGCACCGCCCGCATCGCGAGGTTGCCGCCGTCGGTGGGCACCAGCCGCGCGCCCTCCCCGGAGACCTCGATCCCGGGTTCCTGCGTGGCGTACACCGTGACCTCGTCGGTCAGCGACAACGCGTGGAACACCGTCGTGAGGTCGTGGTAGCCGTCCTCCCGCAGGTCACCGACGGACAAATGCAGGTTGATCTTCGACGGCACGCGCACGGTGACGGGCGGCGGTACGACGGCAAGCACGGCCCCAGCCTACTGGCCACCCTCCGACGCCGGTTCAGGCAGCGACGTCGCGCAGCCCGAACATCGGCGTGCTGAGGTGCGCGCCACGCTCCGCCATCCACGCCAGGGCGGCGTCCGCCCGCTGGCCCTCGACACCGAGGCGGAAGCGCGCGACCGGTGTGTCACCGAACCGCGTCAGGCCACCGCCGATGGTGGTGAAGTCGACGTCGAAGCGCGCCGACGCCTCGGGCAGCAACGCGCCCACCGCGGCGAAGCCCACGAGGATCACGTCCACGGCCCGGTCGTACGACGACAGCAGCGCCCTCGGGGTGTCGACCCGCGGCAACAGCGCCTCCGCGATGGGGCTGCCGGGCTTGCCCAGCAGGCTCAGGAGCGTGCCCGACTCGACGACGGTGCCCCGGTCGAGGAGCGCGACCTCGTCGCACAGCCGGCGGGCGATGTCGGCGTCGCGTGACGTGACGATCACCGTGGCGCCGAGTTCGGACCGGGCCCGGTCGAGCACGGACAGCACGGCCCCCGACTCCTCGCTGCTCACGCCGTCCACCGGGTCGTCGGCCAGCAGCACCGACGGCTCCGTGGCCAGGGCCCGGGCGATGGCCACGCGACGCTGCTGCCCCGGCGAGAGCTCCGACGGCAGCCGGGCCCCGGACCGGGAGAGACCGATGACGTCGAGCAGCGTGCCGACGCGGCTCCGGCGGCGATCGGCTTCCACGCCCATCCGCTCCAGCGGTGCGGCGATGTTGCCCGCGACGGTCCGCTCGGGCCGCAGCGTCGGCTCCATCATCGCGACCTGCCGCTGGGCTCCCCACAGCTTGCGGCCCGCCAACCGGCTCGTGTCCATGCCGTCGTAGCGCACGGTGCCCCGGTCGGGCCGCTCCCGCAGTGCCACGCAGCGCGCCAGCGTCGTCTTGCCCGCCTCCTTCGGCCCCACGATGCCGAACAGCGACCCCGCGTTGACGACGAGGTTGACCTCCCGCAGCGCGACCACGGGGGAATGGGTGGAAGGGAACGACTTGCTGACGTTCTCGACAGTGATCACCACAGCTCCAGGCAGCTCAAAGTCGGGCGTCCGTACGGGGACGTCCTGAAGACAGACGGCAGAAGAAACCGAAACTCGACGAAGGAAAGGGCCTCAGCGAGACATCGTGTGGCTACAACAAGCACACACGGTGCGGCGGCCCTGGTCGACTACTCGGCGCTGCGTCAGGAGCGGCGTGCGATACACGGAGATCCTCCATCGGTCCTGGCGTTAGCACCTTCCCCAGTGGGGCGGTTGCTGCGACGTCTCGGAGCCAGGTCTCTCGGTCGCTCGGGATGGATGCGCCCACAGTACATCCGAGGTGGCCCGCCGTTGGCAAGCGAGCCGGGGCGAGATCACACTTTCGCCGCAGAGCGGGCCAGTTCGGCGAACTGCTCGACGGTGAGCCGTTCACCTCGGGTGGCCGGGTCGATACCGGCGGCGGTGAGCAGCGCGGCGGCGCGCTCCCCCGAGCCCGCCCAGGAGGCGAGGGCGGCACGGAGGGTCTTGCGGCGCTGGGCGAAGGCGGCGTCGACCAACGAGAAGACGAGGTCGCGGTCGACTCCCTCGGGCGGAGCCGTGCGTTCGAACGCGACCAGCGAGGAGTCGACGTTGGGCACGGGCCAGAACACCGACCGGGACACGGCCGCGACCTTGCGCGCCCGCCCGTACCACGCGAGCTTCACGCTCGGAACCCCGTAGATGCGGCTGCCGGGCGCGGCGGCCATGCGGTCGGCCACCTCGGTCTGCACCATCACGAGGGCGTGCCGCAGCGAGGGCAGTTCGGCCAGCAGGTGCAGCACGACGGGCACCGCGACGTTGTACGGCAGGTTCGCCACGAGTGCCGTGGGTTCGGTGGGCAGCTCCTCGGCGCGGAGCCGCAGCGCGTCCCGTTCGAGCACGGTGAACCGCGAGGCGGCCTCAGGCGCGTGTTCGGCCACGGTCGTGGGCAGCCGCTCGGCCAGGACGGGATCGATCTCCACCGCCAGGACACGCGCCCCGGCGGCCAGCAGACCGAGGGTGAGGGAGCCGAGGCCCGGGCCGACCTCCAGCACCGGCTCACCCGACCGCACGTCGGCGAGGTCCACGATGCGGCGCACGGTGTTGGCGTCGTGCACGAAGTTCTGGCCGAGCTTCTTCGTCGGCCGCACTCCCAGCTCGGTGGCCAACCGGCGGATCTCGGACGCTCCCAGCAGGCCCGGTGTCTCGGTCACCGGGCCAGCCTAGAGACCGCGTTCCACGGCGGAGCCGTGGGCTTACTTCGGCAGACCGAGCTGCGACGAGCAGTGCGGCCAGGCACCGTAGCCACCGCGATCGTCCCGCACCCGTTCCGCGATGTCGATCTGCTGCTCACGCGTGGCCTCGTGCGGGTACGCCGCGTACTGCGAACCGCCGTAGGCGTCCCAGGTCTGCTTGTTGAACTGCAGGCCGCCGTAGTAGCCGTTGCCGGTGTTGATGCCCCAGTTGCCGGTCGACTCGCACTGCGCCAGCGCGTCCCACACCGAGGCGTCGCCGATGTCGGGCACCGCCGACTTGGTGCCGATCCGGACGACCTTCTTCTCGGCCTCCCGCACGACCTCGGTCGACACCTCGACGCTGTCGACGACCTTGCCGTTCTTCTTCGTCACCCGGTAGGTGACGATCTTCTCGCCGGCCTTGCCCTCTTCCTCGACGATCTCCTTGCCCTTGTCGAGGGTGTCGTCCTCGATGGTCTCGACCTCGGGCTCGATGACCTCGGTCTTCTTCACCATCGACACGCCGGTGCGGTTGACGTGCACCTCGGCGCCGTCGGCGAGCTTGAAGTCGGAACCTTCCTCGATCTTGTCCTGCTTGCCGAGGTCGAGGCCGAGCTCCGCGAGCAGCTCCTCTGCGGTCACGGCGTTGGTGGTGACCTCGCGGGGCTTCTCACCGCCGTCGAAGAGGGTGACGGTCTTCTCGGTCTTGACCTCCAGGCGCATGCCGTCGAGCGGCACCTCGCCGGACAGCGGTGCGGAGAACCACGTGCCGCCGGTGCTCAGGTGGTCCAGTCCGAGCTGGCTCAGCGCCTCGCGCACGGTCGTGGCGCGGACCCACGAGTCGCGCGACTCGCCGTCGACGACGAGGGTGAGCTGCCGACCGCGCTCCAGCTTGATGACGCCGCCGTCGCCGACCGGCGCCTGCGGAGAAGGCGAGAGGGCGTCGTGAGCGCCGACGCTGATGCCGGCGTCCTCGAGCACCTCGCCGACCGTGTCGCCGTAGCTGCGAATGGTCTGCTTCTCGCCGTCGACGTCGACCGTGACGCTCTTGTTCATCGCGAGCGCCGCGGCACCGCCACCGGTGAGCGTGATCATGACCGCGAGGACCGTGCCCCGCAGGAAGCGCTTCTTCCACGTCTTGACGGCGCTGACGAGACCGTCCTCGGGCTCCGAGGACGCCGCTGTGGCCTCCGCGGACTGCGTCGGGGACTCGTCCTCGTCCGGCAGCACGATCGGCGGAAGCATCGTGGTCTCGGCGTTGATGAGCCTGATCAGCTCGTCCACGCCGACCCCGGCCTCGGCCATCATCGTCTCGGCGTCGGGTCCGAGAGCGGTCAGCACGTCCTGGGGTGTGACTTCCGGCTCGGGCGAGAAGTCGAGATCCTCGGCTTCGCTCGGCCAGTCGAGCAGGGCCGTGGAGGCAGCCGTATGCCCGTCTCTACCAGTCACAGGGTCGATCCCTTCACGTAAGTACACCGACTCCCGCAGCCAGCGCCGCCCTCACATCCCGCAGGATGCTCTCCCCGACGTACACCGACGTGACTGTGGGCCAGGCTGGTGGCGATCCGCAGCGTTGCAGTCACTCGCGGACCACTTCCCAGCACGGTCACGGGACCATAACGAGTGCCTGAGGGTTGCGCAATCACCCCTAGGGGCACTAGTGATCTTCCTCACGAGAACTCAGGGCAACCTCAGACGATCTCGCCGCCACCGCTACGCAGGCGGAACACGCGCTCCGCATTCCGCCGTGCGGCGTCGGCCACGGCCTCCACCGGCTGCTTCCGCAACTCGGCGAGTCCCACGACCGTGTACGCCGCGCAGTAGGGTTCGTTCGGCCGCCCGCGGAACGGATGCGGCGTGAGGAACGGCGCGTCCGTCTCGATCAGCAACTGCTCGTCGGGCACCAGCCGGGCGGCCTCCTGGAGGGCCCGCGCGTTGCGGAACGTCACCGTCCCGGCGAACGACAGCACGTAGCCCGCGTCGACGCACCGCCGCGCCACGTCGGCGTCTCCGGAGAAGCAGTGGAACACCACCTCGTCCGGCGCGCCCTCGGACTCCAGGATCGCCAGCACGTCGTCGTGGGCCTCCCGGTCGTGGATCATGAGTGGCTTGCCCACGCGCTTGGCGAGGTCGATGTGCCAGCGGAACGCGTCCTGCTGCGCCTCGGGCGGCGAGTAGTCCCAGTAGTAGTCCAGCCCGGTCTCACCCACGGCGACGACGCGCTCGGCCCGCACGAGGCGTTCCAGCTCCGCCTTCTCCTCGTCGGAGAAGTCCTTCGTGCGCGTCGGGTGCAGGGCGACGGCACCGTGGAGCCGGTCGTCCCACCCCGACGCCTCGGCGACCCAGCGCGCGGACGCGAGGTCGTCGGCCACGGTGACGACGGCGGCGATACCCGCCGCCTCCGCCCGGTCGAGTGCGGCGCGAACGCCCTCGGGGGTCGTCGCGCCGCACGCGTCGAGGTGGGTGTGCGAGTCGACCGTCGGCACGGGAAGGCGTTCCGGCACCGGCGGCAGCTCACGACGACTCATTCGGCCACCTGGATCGGCGCCCACTCCGGCCCGGTCTCGGCGAGCTTCGGGTCGACCTTGGTGAACAACGGTGTCGGCTTGGCCAGCGGCCTGCCCACCTCGATCGGCGTGGACTCCCAGCGGGCCTGCTCGACGGTGTAGTCACCGGTCAGGATGGGGTTCACCCGGTCGGGCAGGTCGAGGTCGGCGACCTCCTGCACCTCGGGCTGGGCCGCCCACACTCCGGTACCGCCGAGTGCCTCGTGCACCTTCTGCGCCGCGTTCGGCAGGAACGGCGTCAGCAGCGTGTTGGCGTCCGACACCACCTGCAGTGCCGTGTGCAGCACCGTGTCGCGGCGGTCGGGGTCGTCCTTCAGCTTCCACGGCTGCTGGTCCGACAGGTACTTGTTGGCCGCCGACACGACGCGCATGGCCTCCTGCACGGCCTGGCGGAACCGCGACCGGCGCAGGTGCCCGCCCACCGTGTCGAACGCGGCGCGAGCCTGGGCCTTCAGGTCCTCGTCGGCCTGGGTCGGCGTGTTCGGCCTCGGCACCCCGCCGTTGTTCTTGTGTGCCATCGAGATCGAGCGGTTCACCAGGTTGCCCCACTCGTTGGCGAGCTCGAAGTTGATGCGGCGGGTGAACTCGTCCCACGTGAAGTCGGTGTCCTGGGTCTCCGGCCCGGCGACGCTGATGAAGTAGCGCAGCGTGTCGGGGCCGAACTCGCGCAGGAAGTCGTGCACGTAGATCACGGTGCCGCGCGAGGTCGAGAACTTCGAGCCGCTCATCGTGAGGAACTCGCTGGAGACGATCTCGTCGGGCAGCGCGAGCTTGCCGTACGGTCCGGGCTCGCCACCGCGGTCGCCCTCACCGTTGTGCCCCAGAAGCAGCGCGGGCCAGATCTGGGCGTGGAAGGTGATGTTGTCCTTGCCCATGAAGTAGTAGCTGCGCGCGTCGGGGTTGTTCCACCACTCCTGCCACGCGTCCGGGTTCCCGGTGCGGCGCGCCCACTCGACGCTCGCCGAGAAGTACCCGATCACCGCGTCGAACCAGACGTAGAAGCGCTTCAGCGGCTGGTCGCGCCAGCCGTCGAGCGGGATCTTCACGCCCCAGTCGAGGTCGCGGGTGATGGGCCGCGGCCGCATGTCGTCGACGAGGTTCTTCGTGAAGTTGACGACGTTGGGCCGCCAGTCCGTCTTGGTGGACAGCCACTTGCCCAGCGTCTCGGTGAACGCGGGCAGGTCGAGGAACAGGTGCTCGGTCTCGACGAACTTCGGCGTCTCGCCGTTGATGCGCGAGCGCGGGTTGCGCAGCTCGGCGGCGTCGAGCTGGTTGCCGCAGTTGTCGCACTGGTCGCCGCGCGCGCCGTCGTAGCCGCAGATGGGGCACGTGCCCTCGATGTAGCGGTCGGGCAGGGTGCGGCCCGTGGACGGGCTGATGGCACCCGTCGTGGTCTTGGGGATGACGTAGCCGTTGCGGTGCAGCGCCAGGAAGATCTGCTGCGTCACCTCGGCGTGGTTGCCGGTGCTCGTGCGCGTGAAGAGGTCGTAGGACAGGCCGAGGCCGCGCAGGTCCTCGGTGATCTGGCGGGTGTACTTGTCGGCCGCCTGCTGCGGCGTGAGGCCTTCCTTCTCGGCCTGCACCTGGATCGGCGTGCCGTGCTCGTCCGTACCCGACACCATGAGCACCCGGTTGCCGGCCATTCGCTGGTAACGGGAGAAGACGTCCGACGGGACGCCGAAGCCGGACACGTGGCCGATGTGGCGGGGGCCGTTGGCATAGGGCCAGGCCACCGCGGTCAACACTGGGGTGCTCATACCTGGTTAGCCTACGGACCTCCTTCGGTGTTTCGTGCGCGAGGGACACGTCGGGAAGGGATGGCGTCGCGACGTCTCGGCCATCCGGTCACCGGTTCACTCGTTCGGGGTCCCGAGACGCCCGAGTACTCGACCCGGCCCCACTACGGGACATCCGGCACAGCATCGGCGTGCGCGGGGTAACCGGGCTCGACGACGAGAGAGGGGCACGCATGATCAGGGCACGCGGCCTTGCCCGGCGGTTCTCCGCCCGGGGCCGCACGGTCGAGGCCGTCCGAGGCGTCGATATCGACGTCGACCAGGGTGAACTCGTCGGATTCCTCGGACCCAACGGCGCGGGAAAGACGACCACGCTGCGCATGCTCACCACGCTGCTGCGGCCCACGGCGGGCGAGGCCGAGGTCGCGGGGCGCGACCTGCTGCGCGACCCGCTCGGGGTGCGCAGACGCATCGGCTACGTCGCCCAGGGCGGTGGCACCCTGCCCGAGTGCACGGTCGGCGAGGAGATCGGGTTGCAGGGCAGGCTGTACGGGCTGTCGAAGGCCGAGACCGCCCGCCGCGCCGCCGCGCTGGCCGACCAGCTCGACCTGTCCGGCCTGGACGACCGGCTCACCAAGACGCTGTCGGGCGGGCAGCGACGCCGGTTGGACATCGCGCTCGGACTCGTCCACAGGCCGCCGCTGGTCTTCCTCGACGAACCCACCACCGGGCTCGACCCGCAGAGCCGCGCGAACCTGTGGAACCACATCGCCGAACTCCACGCCGAGCAGGGCGTGACGGTGTTCCTCACGACCCACTACCTCGACGAGGCCGACGCCCTGTGCGACCGCATCCTCGTCATCGACGGGGGCCGGATCGTCGCGGAGGGCACCCCGGACGAGCTCAAGGCCCGCGTCTCGGGCGACCGGGTGGAGATCGGCCTCGACCACACCGGAGAGCAGGCCGCCGAGGCCGCCGCGCTGGTCGAGAGGCTCGACGGTGCCCACGAGGTGAGCGTGAGCGGTGGACTCGTGCGGTTCCGCGTGCCGCGCGGTGACGTGGTGCTGCCCGAGCTGCTGCGGGCTTTCGACTCCCGGGGCCTTTCGATGACCTCCATGCAGGTGCAGCGGCCCACGCTCGACGACGTGTTCCTCACCATGACGGGCCGCAGCCTGCGCGAGGCCCAGAGCGGAACGGAGGAGGCCACCGATGTGGCGTGACACCTGGTTGATCTTCCGCAGAGACTTCGCCCTGTCCGCGCGCAACCCCACCTGGCTGATCATCCAGATCATGCAGCCGGTGCTGTACCTCGTGCTGTTCGGTCCCCTGATGGAGAAGGTCGTCGCCAGCACACCGGGCTTCCCGCCCGGCGACGTCTGGACCATCTTCACCCCGGCGCTGATCGTGATGATCGCGCTGTTCGGCACCTCGTTCGTCGGGTTCGGGCTGCTCGCCGAGTACCGCAGCGGCGTCGTCGAGCGGCTGCGGGTCACCCCGGTGAGCCGGGTCGCCCTGCTGCTGGGGAAGGTACTGAACAACGTGCTCCAGGCACTGGTTCAGGCGCTCATCCTCATCGGACTGGCGATGGTCGTGTTCGGCCTGCGCGCACCACTGGGCGGCATCCTGTTGAGTCTCGTGATCGCCGCGCTGCTCGCCGTCACGATGGCGTCGTCGTCGTACGCGCTGGCACTGACGCTGAAGAGCGAAAGGAGCTTCCCTGCTCTGCTGAACGCCGTGCTCCTGCCGGTGCTGCTGCTGTCCGGCATCCTGCTGCCCATCACGACCGGTCTCGCGCCCACCTGGCTGTACACGCTGTCGCGCATCAACCCGTTCAGCCACATCGTCGAGGCCGAACGCGCGGGGTTCCGCGGAGACTTCACGACGGACGGCCTGCTCACCGGCAGTCTCGTCCTGGCGGCGCTGACCGTACTGGCCGTGTGGTGGGGCGCGAGCACGTTCCGCAAGGAGAACGCGTGAGCCCGCGGCGTGGTGAACAGGCACGACACCACCGGCGGCACTAGCCTGCCGCCATGACCGGGCACGGCGTGCGGGGCGAGGTGACGGGCATCAGCCTGGCCCCGCACGCGCCGCTGCCCGACTGGCGGGCCCTCGCGGCGGACCGCTCGGTCACGTTCGCCTCGATCAGCGTCACCGAGAACAGCAACTGGGTCGACCGCCTGGCGGCCGCCCAGCTGGCCGACGCGGTGCAGGCGGGCGTCTACGCCGGGATCCGGCATCGCGGCAGACCCGGTGCGCCGCAGGACCAGGCACGTCACGTCGTCCAGGTCGGCAAGTCGCTCGGGGCGTTCACCCCGGGCACGCTCGCCCCCACCCTGGACGCGCGCGCCGAGGGGCTCGACGACCGGTTCGTCCGTACCTGGATCAGGACGTTGCGGCAGGAGGCCGTGATCCGACGCGTGCTCGTCTACGCCGAGGTGGAGCACTGGCACCGCCGCTTCCGGCCGGAGAAGTGGGCCGACGACGACGTCGTGTTGTGGTCGGCGTGGCACAACGGTGTCCCCGGCCGCGCCGGGTGGTTCCATCCGCGTCTCGGCCTGCACGAGCACACCGCCGACGGCCGCATCGGCCACCACGCGCTGGTCTACCCGTTCACCCTCACCGACGTGCTGGTCTGACCCCCACCCCGGCGTGTCCGCGACCTGTGCACCCGTGTCCGCGGCCCAGCGACGCGTGTTCGCACTTCACGGACGCCACCGGACAGCAATCAGTCGAGCAGGAGCCTGCTGCGGGTGAGGAACACGTTGTACGGCCCCCACTGGGAGACGAGGTAGTACAGGTCCGGGCCGTCCAACGACCACGGGTGCAGGAAGCCGCCGTAGATCGCCGGGTACTCGTCGCCCGATACCACGACCTCGCCGGGCGTCCACGGACCCGTGAGCTCCTCCGCCGAGCGCAGCACGATGCCACGGCGTGTCTCGTCGAGGTGCATCAACAGCCACCGGTCGAGCGTCCGGTGGAAACCGAGCGACATCTCCCCCATCGGCCCCGCCGCCACGGCGACCGCCGCGCGCCGACGACGACTCCAGCCGCTGCCCGTCCAGTACTCGAAGGAGCGGACGTCGGGCAGTGCGGCGGGGTCCGCCCTGGCGAGGTAGGCGTCGCCGTAGCGGCCGTTGGTGGTGCCGAGGAGATACACGTGATCGTCGGCCCGGGCGAACGCGGCGAGCTGGAACCGGTTGTCGCCCCACCGGTTCGACCACCGGGCATCCCGCGGCTTCTCCCACGTCCAGCCGCCGTCGTGGGAGACGGCGAGACCGGCGTGGTTCGTCTTCCACATGCCCGGCCGGGTCCACTCGCGCACCGACATGTAGTGCAGGTAGTGCACCCCGTCCACGGTCACACCGCTGTTGGGGATCACCGTGATCTCCCGGCCTCCACCCTTCGGAAGCACCTGCGCCGCACTGCCGTCGGGCCGCGCCACGACGCCGTCCAGCGGCATGCCCCCGGCAAGATCACGGGCGAACGACCAACCCAGCACGTTGCACCGCCAGTCGGCGTCCCCGGGGCCGGGCCCGCTGCCTCCCCAGCCACGGCCGTAGGTGTCGCCGAAGGCCACCAGCACCCGCCCGTCTCCGGCGTCCCAGGGGATACCGAGATCGGTGGCGAAGACGTTGTAGCGCTCGTCAGTGTCACTCGGCGAGCCCGCGCCGGTCACCGGACCGATCCGCGTCGTCTCGCCCACCCGCACCACGTCGTCGACCGTAACGCGGGAACGGCACCGGAGACATCCGAGAGACCGGGTCGGGTCAGCCGCGCGACTTCAACGCGGCGTCGTAGAGCTCCTTCTTCGACACCCCCGCCGCCTGGGCGACCTCCCCGGCCACCGACTTCAGCCGCTCGCCCGCCACCACGCGCGCCAGCACCTCGTCCACCAGATCGGCCAGCGCGACGGCCCGCGGTGCGGCCCCCTCCACCACCACCGTGATCTCGCCGCGCACCCCGTCGGCGGCCCACGCGGCCAGCTCGCCCAGCCCGCCGCGCCGCACTTCCTCGTAGGTCTTCGTCAGCTCCCGGCACACGGCCGCCCTGCGGTCGGCGCCGAGGACCTCGGCCGCCTCCGACAACGTCGCCGCGAGCCGGTGCGGCGACTCGAAGAACACCACCGTGCGCGGCTGGTCCACGAGCTCCCGCAGCCACCGGGCCCGTTCCCCGGGCTTGCGAGGAGCGAAACCGTCGAAGCAGAAGCGGTCCGGCGGCAACCCCGACACCGCCAGCGCGGTCGTGACCGCGGACGGCCCGGGCACGCACGTCACGCCCACGCCCTCCTCGACGCAGGCGGCGACGAGTCGGTAGCCGGGATCGGAGACGCTCGGCATCCCGGCGTCGGTGACGAGCACGACCGTCTGCCCACCGCGCAGCGCCTCCAGCAGCCTCGGCAGGCGCGCCGCCTCGACGTCCTCGTAGAAGCTGACGACCCGACCGCGCGGAGTCACCCCCAGCGTCGTCGCCAGCGCCCGGAAGCGCCGGGTGTCCTCGGCCGCCACCACGTCGGCCTCGGCCAGGACCTCGGCGAGTCGGGGCGAGGCGTCGCGGGAGTCGCCGAGCGGAGTGGCAGCCAGTACGAGCGTCACAACGCCAGAGGCTAGCCCGTAGTATCGGGGCCCGTGACCGCACTCCTCACCCGTTCGTCGGCGGGCGGCGTGGGCCGAGCGCCACAGGTCTCCGAGCCCCCGAGCGACCGCGAAGCCGCGCTCCTCGGCAGGCCCCTGCCCGGTGACCGGCTGCGCGCGCTGGTCGTCACGGTCGTGCTCACCGCGATCGGCGGATTCCTGCGGTTGTTCGACCTCGGTGTGCCCACCGACAAGGGCACGCCGGTCTTCGACGAGAAGCACTACGTGCCGCAGGCGTGGCAGATGCTGCGCAACGGCGGCTACGAGGACAACTACGGCTACGAACTCGTCGTGCACCCGCCGCTGGCGAAGCAGCTGATCGCCGTGGGCGAATGGTTGTTCGGCTACAACGGCTGGGGTTGGCGGTTCAGCGCGGCCGTGGCCGGGGCTTTGATCGTCCTGCTCACCGTCCGCATCGCGCGCCGGCTGACCCGGTCCACGCTGCTGGGCGCGATCGCGGGAGTGCTGGTCATCTGCGACGGGGTGCTGCACCTGCAGTCGCGGATGGGGATGCTCGACATCTTCATCGCGCTGTTCGTGCTCGCCGCGTTCGGTTGCCTGCTGTGCGACCGCGATCAGGTGCGCGAGCGGTTGGCGACGGCCGTGCGCGAGGGCTGGATCGACTCGTCGCCCTACGGACCGAGACTCGGTTTCCGCTGGTGGCGGTTCGGCGCCGGGGTCCTGCTCGGGCTCGCGACCGCCGTGAAGTGGTCGGGCGCGTACTGGGTGATCGCGTTCGGGCTGCTGTGCGTGGCGTTCGACATCGCCGCCCGCAGAACGGCGGGAGTGCGCAGGCCGTGGGTCGGCGCGCTGCGGCAGGACCTGCTCCCCGCGGCCTGGGCCATCGGCGTGGTCTCCGTGCTGGTGTACCTGGGGAGCTGGTGGGCGTGGTTCGCCAGCGAAACCGCCACCGACCGGCACTACGTGGAGATGGAGGGAGTCGGCGACGGCCCGTTCGGATTCGTTCCGGCGGCGCTACGCTCGCTGTTCCTCTACACCACGAACGTGCTGGACTTCCACAGCAACCTCTCGACCCCCGAGGGCGATCCGCACCCGTGGGAGTCGAAGCCGTGGACGTGGCCGATGGGGCTGCGCCCGATGCTCTACTACTTCGAGTCGGGCGAGAACGTCACCGGCTGCGGCGAGACGGAGTGCGTCAGCGCCACGATGCTCGTCGGCACGCCCGCCATGTGGTGGTTGGCGCTGCCCGTCCTGGGGTGGGGGCTGTGGCGGGCGGTGTTCCGCGCCGACTGGCGCTACGCCGCCGTGCTCGTGGGCTACTTCGCGGGCCTGCTGCCGTGGTTCACCAACCTCGACAGGCAGATGTACTTCTTCTACGCCACCCCGCTCGCGCCGTTCCTGGTTCTCGGGCTGACGCTGGTGCTCGGGCAGGTCCTGGGGGCGCGCGGCAACTCCGAACGCCGGGGCACCGGGCTGCTCGCGGTGTCGCTGTACGTGGGGCTCGTCGTGGCGAACTTCGTGTGGTTGTGGCCGATCCTCGTCGGCGAGCCCATCACCTACGACCGCTGGCAGGCGGAGCTGTGGCTGCCGTCGTGGCGCTGACGGGGTGACCGGACCGCTGACCCGCAGGGCCAGGGCAGGGCGGTGGCGCGCTGCGGCGGCCGGGAACGGTGCGCCGCCGCGCCTCACCTCACTGCTGACGCGGCACGAGCTTCGTCACGGGGCCGTCGGTGGACGTACCCGCCCGCGACAACCAGCCCTCCACCTCGCGGTACACGACGTTGAGCGTCGGCCGGTTGCGGGGTTGCTGGTCCAGCGACGCGGCCAGCAGCCGGGCGTGCACGCTCTGCCGCGGCAGGTGTGTGGGCGCCTCGGCCCGTGCAGCGGCCATGAGCGCCGCCATCGGAGTCTCACGGGTGCCGCGGGGTGGCTGGCCCGTCAGCGCGTAGCTCACGGTGGCCGCGAGCTGCCACGCGTCGGAGGCCGGGCTCGCGGGTGCGCCCGCGGCCGCCTCGGGGGCGACGTAGTCGGGGGTGCCGACCATCATGCCGGTGGCCGTCAGCTTCGAGTCGCCACGACTGCGGGCGATGCCGAAGTCGATGAGGTGGGCCACGCCCATCGGGTCGATGATGATGTTGGACGGCTTGATGTCCCGGTGGAGCACGCCCTTGCTGTGTGCGGCCGCCAACGCGCTGGCCATCGTGGCCCACAGCCGTCCCGCGGCGACGTCGTCCAACGGACCGCCGTTGTCGACGACCTCGGCGAGCGGCTGGCCTTCGAGGTACTCCATGACGAGCGCGAGCCCGTCGGGCTCCTCCACCAGGTCGTACACCCGCACACAGTTGGGATGGCTGAGCGCCGCGAGCGCCCGCGCCTCGCGCTGCATGCGCTCCTCGGTGTCGCGGTCGGGCGCGTGGGCGATCTTCATGGCGACCGTGCGGCCGAGTTGCGTGTCGATGGCCTGCCAGACGGTGCCGAAGCCACCATGGCCCAGCCGCTTGACCCGGCGGAACCGCGAGCTGCCGGTCGGCGCGCTGCCCGGGACGACGGGCACCGGGCCCGGGGCGGCGGCGAGCTCGGCCGGGGGCTCGGACGCGGCCACGGTCGGCTCCGGCGCGGGCGCGACCGAGGTCGGTGCGTACTGCTTGGCCGGTGGGGGCGGTGCCGGTGGCGGGGACTCCTGTTCCCGCGGGTTGAGGTGGACCGGCTGCTGCGGCTGCTCCGCGGCCTTCGGCTCGGGCCGCCGGTCGGAGTTCTCGATCGTCGACCAGCTGGGCGGGCCCACCAGCGACACCGGGATGACGCCGAGGATGGCGACGGGCAGGAACCCGAGCCACACGTGCACGGCGACGTTCACCTCGACGCCCGCGCTGACGATCACAAAGACGACGAACGGCACCCACAGCAACCTGCCGGGCCACTTCGGCCCCCGCCGCAGGGCGATGCGGCCCAGCAGCATGATCGCCAGCAGGATCAGCACCGGCAACCCGACGAGGGTGACGAGGTAGAACCCGTAGGTCAGAACGTTGTCCGACGGATAGAACAGCGTCTCGTAGACGTTGCGCTTCCCGCCCAGGTACTCGGTCTGCGGGCCGAGCCCGTAGTCCTGTTGCATCGCGGCGACCTCGGCGACCGACAACCCGGTGCTCTGCCCCGCGAAGGCCGCTCGGAAGACGCTGGAGACACCGGTGGTGAGGAACCACGGGATCAGCAACATGCCGACGACGCCGAGAACGCCCAGCGCGGCCAGGGCACCACCGTGGTAGCGGTTGCCGGTGAACTTGCGCATCAACGCGACGCCGACCGCCGTTCCCACCGGGAACAACCCGATCAACGCACCGGCCATGCTCGTGGCCCACGCCCAGTCGCCGGGCCAGAAACCCGGCTGGAACAGCTGATAGGCGAGCGAGAGCAGCGCGCTCGCGATCGATTCCACCCCTCGCTCCTTCGCCGCGTCGCCCGGCATCGTCCAAAGGCACAGTATGCCTGTGCCCACACCCGAGCTTACGGCGGGCGAGCCGGTACCCCACAGTCGACCGTCACCGAGTGGTACCGCCTCACGACACTACGAGCTGCCGTGCCGATCGCCGCTGTCACGGCCTGGTGTCCAGCGATCACCCGCCTTACGGTCGTCGCAGGAGTCCTCACGAGAGTCCCCACCCGCCCCTCAACGCCGAGGAGGAACCATGGGCACAGGCGCGTACCGCGAGCAGTACCGGCGCAGTCTGGACGACCCGGAGGCGTTCTGGCTGGACGCCGCACGAGCCGTCGACTGGGTCCGCCCTCCGACCGTCGCGCTGGACGACACCGCCGCGCCGTTGTACCGGTGGTTCCCTGACGGGCAGCTCAACACGGCGGCCAACGCCCTCGACCGGCACGTCGACGCGGGCCGGGGCGAGCAGGACGCGCTCGTGTGGGACTCACCGGTCACCGGCGGCTCCGCGCGCTACAGCTACCGACGGCTCCGTGACGAGGTGGCGACGCTGGCGGGCGCGCTGCGGTCACTGGGCGTGGCCAAGGGCGACCGCGTCGTGATCTACCTGCCGATGGTGCCCGAGGCCGTGGTGGCGATGCTCGCGTGCGCCCGGCTCGGCGCCGTGCACTCCGTGGTGTTCGGCGGCTTCGCCCCGAAGGAGCTGGCCGCGCGCATCGCCGACGCCGCGCCGAAGGTGGTGCTGACGGCATCGTGCGGGGTGGAGCCCACCCGCGTCGTGGAGTACGTGCCGATCGTGCGGGAGGCGCTGCAGCTGGTGCGCGACGAGGGCGCGACGGAGCCCGCACACGTCGTCGTCCTGCAACGCGACACCGCCCGGGCCGAGCTTCGGGACGGCGAGCTCGACTGGAACGAGGTGGTGGCCTCGGCCGCGCCGGCCGACCCGGTGCCGGTGGCGGCCACCGACCCGCTCTACGTGCTGTACACCTCGGGCACGACCGGGAAGCCGAAGGGCGTGGTGCGCGACAACGGTGGTCACGCGGTGGCGCTGGCCTGGTCGATGTCCGCCGTGTACGGCATCGGCCCGGGCGACGTGTGGTGGACGGCCTCCGACGTCGGCTGGGTGGTCGGCCACTCCTACATCGTGTACGCACCCCTGCTCGTGGGTGCGACCACGGTGCTCTACGAGGGCAAGCCGGTGGGCACCCCGGACGCGGGCGCGTTCTGGCGTGTCGCGTCGCAGTACGGCGTACACGCACTGTTCACGGCGCCCACCGCATTGCGTGCGATCAAGCGGGTGGACCCGGACGGCGCGGAGATCGGCCGGTACGACCTCGGCGCCCTGCGCACCCTGTTCCTCGCCGGGGAACGGCTGGACCCGCAGACGTACCACTGGGCGAGCGAGCGGTTGGGCATCCCGGTCGTCGACCACTGGTGGCAGACCGAGACGGGCTGGCCCATCGCGGCCAACCCGCGGGGCCTGGAAGCACTGCCCGTCAAGCCGGGCTCCGCGACCGTGCCCATGCCGGGCTGGGACGTGCGGGTGCTCGACCAGGCGGGCCGCGAGCAGCCCGCGGGCCGGGAAGGCGCGATCGCCGTGCGGCTGCCCCTGCCGCCGGGCTCGCTGCCCACGCTCTGGGGCGACGACGAGCGCTTCGTCGCCTCCTACCTGTCGCGGTATCCGGGCTACTACCTCAGCGGTGACTCCGGTTACGTCGACTCCGACGGCTACCTCTTCGTGATGGGCCGCACCGACGACGTGATCAACGTGGCGGGACACCGCCTGTCGACCGGCGCGATGGAGGCCGTGCTGGCGGCACACCCGGCCGTGGCGGAGTGCGCGGTGATCGGCGTGGCCGACCCCCTCAAGGGACAACTTCCCCGCGGGTTCGTGGTGCTCAAGGCGGGCGCCGACATCTCGGAGGAGCAGCTCGCGAAGGAGCTCGTCGCGGCGGTGCGGGCCGAGATCGGCCCCGTGGCTGGGTTCCGCGACGTCGCCGTGGTGGACGCCCTGCCGAAGACCCGCTCGGGGAAGATCCTGCGTGCCACCATGCGGGGCATCGCCGACGGTCGCGAGGTGACGGTGCCGTCCACCATCGAGGACCCGACGGTGCTCGACCGGCTCCGGAGCGCGTTGCGCCCGCCGAGCTGAGCGACATCGGCGCCCCGCTCACCCGATCGGTGGTTGTCTGGACCAATCCTGGCGTCTGAGCCTGGGAGCACGCTCACATTTCGGAGGTGCTCGTGCGCAGACGCAGAACGAGAGCGGCCCTCGGTGCCACCGACCTTCCCGGCGAGCGTCCCTCGACGGTCGGCGGGCTCGCAGGGCGGCGCCGAGCACGTCGCTAGGATGGCGACATGTCAGAACCCGCAGGCAAGGTCGCCTTGACCGGCATCAAACCAACCGGAGAAGTCCACCTGGGCAACCTCGTGGGTGCGATTCGTCCGGCGCTGCGGTTGGCCGAGCAGTACGACTCGCTCTACTTCATCGCCGACTACCACGCGCTGACGACCATCCGCGACGCCGAGCTGCTCAGGCACTACTCGCGTTCGGTGGCCGCCTCCTGGCTTGCCGCGGGGCTCGATCCGGAGCGGACGACGTTCTACGTCCAGTCGGACGTTCCCGAGATCTTCGAACTGAGCTGGGTGCTCTCGTGCGTCACCGGCAAGGGCCTCATGAACCGGGCCCACGCCTACAAGGCCGCGCGCGACCGGAACGTCGAGACGGGCGAGGAGCCCGACGCCGGCGTCAACATGGGGCTGTACAACTACCCGGTCCTCATGGCCGCCGACATTTTGATCATGGAGACCGACGTGGTGCCGGTCGGCAAGGACCAGGCACAGCACGTCGAGTACGCGGCCGACATCGCGGGCAGCTTCAACCACCTCTTCGGCGACAGGTACACCTTCAAAATCCCGCAGGGATTCATCCCGGAGAGCGGCACCGGCGACGTGCTGCCGGGCCTCGACGGCCGGAAGATGAGCAAGTCGTACGACAACACGATTCCGCTGTTCCTGCCGGAGAACAAGCTCAAGAAGCTGGTGCGCCGCATCCCGACCGACAGCACTCCGGTGGAGGCGCCGAAGGACCCCGACAGCTCGGCGCCGTTCCAGATCCTGCGCCAGTTCGCCCCGGCCTCGGCCGCGGACGTCGTCGCCGACACCCGCAAGCGCCTCGAAGCGGGCGGCATGGGCTGGGGCGAGCTGAAGAACGTGCTGTTCGAGGTGCTGAACGACGAGCTCGCCCCGATGCGGGAGCGCTACAACGCCTACATGGAGCCGGGAAGCGAGCTGGACGACGTGCTGGCACGCGGCGCCGAGCGGGCGCGGGAGCGGGCGAGCCGCGTGCTGTCCGGGGTGCGCAAGGCCGTAGGCGCCCGATGACCGCCTCGCGGCCGTGACGCCGCTTCAGCCACACGATCCTCGGCACGTCGGCCCGTACCGCACGCTCGCCGCGCTGGGCGGCGGCGGTATGGGCCGCGTGCTGCTCGCGGCGGGCCCCGACGGCCGTCCCGCCGCCGTCAAGCTCGTGCACGACTCGCTCGCGCGCAAGGCCGTGTTCCGCGAACGGTTCCGTCGCGAGATCGCCGCGTGCCGGCTCGTGTCCGGCGCCTACACCGCCCCCGTCCTGGGTGCCGACCCCGACGCGCCGACGCCGTGGCTGGCGACCCTGTACGTCCCGGGGCCGTCGCTGCAGCAGGTCGTGACCGACGGCGGGCCCCTCCCCGCGGCCTCGGTACACCGCCTCGCCGTGGGGCTCGCCACCGCCCTGGCCGACATCCACCGAGCCGGGCTCGTGCACCGGGACCTGAAGCCGAGCAACGTGTTGCTGGCCCATGACGGGCCCCGCGTCATCGACTTCGGCATCGCCCGCGCGGTGGAGGACGACGTCGAACTCACCGGAACCGATTCGGTGATCGGCTCGCCCGAGTACATGTCGCCGGAGCAGGCGCACGGACACGCGCTCACGGCCGCGACCGACCTGTTCTCCCTGGGCACGGTGCTCGTGTTCGCCGCAACGGGCACGAACCCGTTCGCCGGTTCGTCGGCTGTGCAGGCGCTCTACAACGTCGTGCACGCCGAACCCGATCTCCGCGGTGTGCCCGAGCCGTTGCGCGACGTCGTCGCCGCGTGCCTGGCTCGGGCCCCGGAGAGGCGACCGACGCCCGAGGAGCTGCTCGACCGGCTCGTGGACATCGCCGCCGTCGAACCAGGCACCGCGCCGTGGCCGTACGGCGTGCACGAGCGCATCAGCACGCTGGAAGCGCAGGCGGATCGCATCCTCACCACCCCGCCCGCCGAGGCGACGCCGACGCGGGCGCGGCGGCGCCTGCTCGTCGGCGTCGCGGCGGTCCTCGCCGTCACCGGCGTGCTCACCACGATCGGGCTCGCCGGCGGCGATCGCACCCTCGCGGGACACGCGTCGCCGGGCGAGGGCCCGGCTCCCCGCGCGCTGCCCGCCGACGGCTCGGCCGACGGCACCGACGAGGAGCCCGAGGACGTCGACCCGTTGAGCCGCGCCGGGCTGCGTTCGATCGACCCCTGCAAGGTCCTGGCCGACGAATCCGACCTGGTTCCACAGATCGGCGTGCACCTGTCGGCGTGCACGTACGAGCACGACGACGGACGCTGGTTCGCCCTCACCCTCGGTGACCACGTGCCCGGCGACCCCGATCCCAGCGACGAGGTGCAGGACGACACCCTCGACGGGCTCTGGCTCGTGGTGGACGAGGGCGGCGAGGGACGCTGCGAGGTCGGCGCGATCCTCGACGACCAGGACATCACCGTCAGCGTCGACGTGGACCCGGGCGTCGGCGACGTCGTCGACAAGCCGTGCACTGCCGCGCACGAGCGGCTCGCGACAGCACTCGACGTGATCCAGGCCGACGCGCCGGAACCCGACCCGCTCCCCGGCTCCTTCGCGACGACCGACCCGTGTGCGCTGATCGAGACGTCCGAGGTCGAGGACGTCTTCTCGACCACCCCCACCGTCACCCCCGCAGGCCTGCACTCGTGCGAGTGGGATGTCGGCGGCGTCCTCACGCTCGACCTCGGCAACGAGGTCGACCCGGCCAAGCTGCCCGACACCTGGACGAAGGACGAGCTGGGTGAGCACACCGTCTACCGGCAGACCGACGCCGGGACGGCCAACCCGCCCTGTGCGCTGAGCTGGGCCCACCTGACGAACGACGATTCGCTGACCCAGGTCGTGAGGTTGCGCTATCGGCCTCACGGCTCCACGACGGTCGACGCCTGCGAGGCCGCCCGATCCGTCGCCACACTCGTGCTCGAAAGGTTGCCGCAGCCGTGAAACCGTTGGGGGCCGACGACCCGCGCCTCGTGGGCCGTTACCGGACGCTGGCGGTCCTCGGCGAGGGCGGTATGGGCCGCGCCCTGCTGGCGGTCGGCCCGGACGGCCGGTTCGCCGCCGTCAAGCTGGTCTTCTCGTCGCTGGCACACGATCCCGTCTTCCGCGACCGGTTCCGCCGGGAGGTGGCCGCGTCCCGGCTGGTCTCCGGCGCCTACACCGCCTCCGTGCTCGACGCCGACACCGAGTCCGACACCCCGTGGCTCGCCTCGCTGTACGTGCCGGGTCCGTCACTGGCCGACGTGCTCGACGAGGCCGGGCCGTTCGACGTCGCCGGAGTCCGCCACCTCGCCGTCACGCTGGCGGTGGCACTGGCCGACATCCACCGCGCGGGCCTGATCCACCGGGACCTCAAGCCGGGCAACGTGCTGGTCACCCACGACGGACCCCGGGTCATCGACTTCGGTATCGCGCGGGCCGCCGACGGCTCGGACCTCACGGCCACCAACGCGCTCATCGGCTCACCGGCCTTCATGTCCCCCGAGCAGGCCCTCGGCGGGCAGATCACCCCGGCGAGCGACGTCTTCTCGCTGGGGTCGCTGCTGCTCACGGCCGCCACCGGAACCCGGCCGTTCGCGGGCACGTCGACGCCGCAGACGTTGTACAACGTGGCGCACCTCGACCCGGACCTCGACGGGCTCGCGCCGGAGCTGCGGACCTTCGTCGAACCGTGCCTGGCGAAGGATCCGGCGCGGCGTCCCACCCCGCAGCAGCTCGTCGACCACCTCGGCCCGGTGACCTCGGCGACCGCGCCGTGGCCCCAGGCCGTGCAGGCACTCGTCGTGCGGCAGGAACAGCGGTTGCGGACGGTCGCCCAGGCCCCGCCTCCACCGGCTCCCCCGAGCGCTGCGCCCACCCCGAGTACGCGGCGTCGCGGGTTCCCGGTCCCGGTCGCGGCCTTCACCGCCGCGTTGGTCGCCGTGCTCGTGGTGGTGCTCGTCAACGTCCTCGACGACAGCGAATCCACACCGCCCGTGCAGGCGTCGGAGCCGCAGGTCGGCGAGGAGGAGGCGCTGTCCGTCGAACGACTGCGTCGCGTCGACCCGTGCACGCTGCTGGTGGAGGCCCGAATCCCCTCGTGGGGCCCGCTCGTCCCCGACACGGACTCGTACTCGCTCGACACCTGCTACTACTCGGGAAGCGAGTCGACCCGGATCCTGCTCTCGCTCGCGACCCGGTTCCAGAGCGGCATCCCCGAACCGGGCACCAGCGGCCGAACGGTGCACCTCACGACCCTCACCGGGTGCGAGGCCGCCATCCAACTGCCCGAACAACCCGGCTACAGCCTCAGCGTCCACGACCCCGACGCGGAGTCGTGCGAGGCACCGAAGCAGGCCGTCGAGGAAGCACTGCAGCGGCTGCGCGGCGACGACGTCCTGCTCGACCACCCCGCCGGCAGTGCCTACCCCCTGGACCCCTGCCTGCTGCTGGACGACGCGGCGGTGCGGGACGTCCTGGGCCCCACGAAGCCGACGTTCGACGGTCTGCACACCTGCCGGTGGGAGGGCTCCCGCTCCGCCCGGCTGCGCATCGCGCCCGGCTTCCCCGGGAGCGAGCCGCCCGAGGGCGCGACGAGCCGGCCGGTGTCGTTGGACGGCGTCGAGGCCGAGATGGTCACCGACGCCGACCGCATCTACTGCAGAGTCCACTGGGCGCATCGCCACATCGACGACCGGCACATGGAAGACGTGTCGATCACGTACAGCCAGGACGAGCCGGTCCCGTGCGAACCCGCGCAGCAGCTCGCGAGCGAGATCGTCGCGACGCTGCCGCGCGGGTGACGAGAGTCGTCGCTAGATGAGGCCGAGCGCGAGCATCGCGTCCGCGACCCGGGTGTAGGCCGCGATGTTGGCGCCCGCCACGTAGTTGCCGGGCATGCCGTACTCGTCGGCGGTCTCCAGGCAGCGCGTGTGGATGTCGCGCATGATGTCCTCGAGCCGGTCCTCGCTGTACTCGAACGACCACGAGTCGCGGGAGGCGTTCTGCTGCATCTCCAGCGCCGAGGTGGCCACCCCGCCCGCGTTGGCGGCCTTGCCCGGACCGAACGCCACACCGGCATCCTGGAACAGGCGCACCGCCTCAGGGGTGGTCGGCATGTTGGCGCCCTCGGCCACGACGGTGCAGCCGTTGCGGACGAGGCGCTCCGCCTCCTTGCCGGTGATCTCGTTCTGCGTGGCGCACGGCATCGCGACGTCGCACGGGACCTCCCAGACCTGCTGGCCCTCCACGTACCGGGCGTGGGGCACCCGGTCCGCGTACGCCGAGATCCGCTCGCGGCGAACCTCCTTGATCTCCTTCAGCAACTCGACGTCGATGCCCTTGTCGTCCACGACGTATCCGGCGGAGTCCGAGCACGCCACGACGCGGCCACCGAGCTGGTGCACCTTCTCGATCGCGTAGATGGCGACGTTTCCGGAACCGGAGACCACGACGGTCTTGCCCGCGAAGCTGTCGCCGCGCGCCGCGAGCATCTCGTTGACGAAGAAGGCGGTGCCGTATCCGGTGGCCTCGGTGCGCACGCGGGCGCCGCCGTAGATGAGGCCCTTACCGGTCAGCACGCCCGACTCGTAGCGGTTGGTGATCCGCTTGTACTGGCCGAACAGGTAGCCGATCTCGCGGCTGCCGACACCGGTGTCGCCCGCGGGCACGTCGGTGTACTCGCCGATGTGGCGGTGCAGCTCCGTCATGAAGCTCTGGCAGAACCGCATGATCTCGCGGTCGGACTTGCCCTTGGGGTCGAAGTCCGAGCCGCCCTTGCCGCCGCCGATGGGCAGCCCGGTGAGCGCGTTCTTGAAGATCTGCTCGAACCCGAGGAACTTCACGATGCCGAGGTACACCGACGGGTGAAAGCGGAGACCACCCTTGTAGGGGCCGAGTGCGCTGTTGAACTCCATCCGGAAGCCGCGGTTGATGTGGATCTCGCCACGGTCGTCCTCCCACGGCACGCGGAAGATGATCTGGCGCTCCGGCTCGCAGATCCGAGAGACGATCTTCGCGTCCGCGTACTGGGGATGCTTGCCCACGGCGGGTCCGATGCTTTCGAGCACCTCACGGACGGCCTGGTGGAACTCCGTCTCGCCTGGGTTACGCGCCAGTACTTCGGCGTAGACGCTTTCGAGCCGTTCGTGGATTGGCACACCCGCCTCCTGGAGAACTGGTCGATGACCCGAATCGTTAAACCTCAACGAAACATCGGGATGGCCAGCGGGGCAAGACCGCGAACATCACATGCCGCCACCTGCTGTGATACCCGCCACCGACAGAGGCGGGAACGTGAGGTGCGCCACGGAGAGAGCAGGGGTTCGCGCCTCAGGGGCTCACTCGTCGAGCCGAATCGGCGCGATGTCGTCGAAAACGTCACCGGGCCCGGGGTTCGCCGGGTGCGTGTGCCCGCCGAGGTGATGCACCACACCCCACACCGCGTTGAGCGCCGTCGTGACGGCTCCCTCGGCGAATCCGGCCGTCCACGACACGTCGTCTCCGCAGAGGAAGAATCCCCGGTGTCGCTCCGCGAGCTCCTCCTGCTTGAAGTGGGTGAACAACCTGCGCTGGTAGCGGTACTGTCCGGGCAGGTTCGACTTGAACGCGCCCATGAACCGCGGCTCGGTCTCCCAGGTGACGGTCAGCGGCTCGCTGATGACGTGTGACCGGATGTCCACTCCGGGGTAGATGTGCTCCAGCTTCGACAGCAGGACCTCGAGGCGTTCCTCCGGCGAGAGGGTGGCGACCTTCAGCGAGTCGTCGTTCCAGGTGTAGGACAGGCACATCACGCCCGGCTCGTCCGGGCCCGAGTCGAACAGGTAGACGCTGCGCGGCATCCGGTCGGTCAACGTCATGCCCATCACGGGTTGTCCCGTCTCCGGGTCGACGTCCCGCCAGAACGGGCGATCCGTCAGCACGAACAACTTCGACGACCCCATGTAGTGGGTCCGCTCCACCGCGGTCCACAACGACGGCGGCAGCAGGTCCGGGTCGCTGTCCACGCGACCCAGCAACATCCACACGTGCGGGGTGAACACCACGGCCGGGTACCGGTTGGCCCCGCCGTGCTCGTCCTCCACGAGGTAGCCCGAGCCGTCACGGCTGATGTGCACCGCCGCGGGCCGCGGAGCACCGCCGTGCAGGTCCGCCAGCGACGTGCCCCGAGGCCAGTGCACGAGGTCGTCCGGCCGGTGCGTCCACAGTCCGGCGGGCAGCTGCTGCGACCCTCCCTCGATGAGCACGTGGTCGTCATCGGCCTCGGTGATGACCACCCGGAGGATCTCGACGATCGAGTTGGGGAAATCGGTGTCCCAGCCACCGGAACCGAAACCGACCTGGCCGAACATCTCCCGGTGCCGGAACGAGGCGAACGCCGGTGTCGTGGCCAGGAACCCGTAGAAGGACTGGTCGTCGAACTCCTTGACCAGCACGTTCCAGATCGCCTTCAACGTCGTGACGTCACGACGCCGGATCGCGTCCTGCAGGGTGGAGAACTCCGCGCGTTCCTGCAGTGCCTTCGCCCAGGCGTCGGCGACCTCCTGGAACTCCGACGGCAGGTCCGTGGCCGAGCGGGCCCAGCGGCTGCGCCCCTCCAGGTTCACCACGGTGGCGTGGGTGCTCGGCGCCAACGGGTTGGGAAACGGTGAGGTACGCAGCCCGAGCTCGTCGATGTAGTGGAACAGCGTGGTCGCCGACGTCGGGAACCGCATCGCTCCCATCTCGGCCACGTGGTCGGGGTGCCCGGGAAACGGCACCGACCGCATGCGGCCGCCGATCTGCTCGGCCTCGTACACCACCGGCCGCAGCCCGAGCCGCATGAGCTCGTACGCGGCGATCATCCCGGAGATTCCCCCGCCGATCACGGCGACCGTGGTGCCGCGCCGGTGTTCGGGCACGACACCCAGCCCCGCCGGATGCCGCACCCAGTCGTCGTACGCGAACGGGAAATCCGGCACGAGCATGGTGACTCGCTCGGAGCCGGCCAGAGTCATGAGCCCACCTCTCGGTCGGTCGTGGGTCAGAGCAGGTCCCGGTACAAGTCGGGCCTGCGGTCTCGCAGATAGGGAGTGACGGCTCGGGCCGCCCGGAGTCGCTCGTGATCCACGTCGGCCAGGAGGAGCTCCTCCCCCGAACCGCCCGCGGGTTCTCCGCGTCCGTCCGGCCCCACGATGCGGCTGCGTCCGCAGAAGTGCCCGTCGCCCTCGGGCCCGGCCCAGTTCGCGTAACAGAGGTAGAGCTGGCTCTCGAACGCGCGCGTGGGTACGACGGTGTCCGCGACCATGTCCCACGGACTCTCCAACGCGGTGGGCACCACGAGCAGATCGGTACCCGCCACCGCATGCGCGCGCACCGGCTCGGGGAACTCCACGTCGAAACAGACCAGGAGGCCGACCGTGACGTCACCGACCCTGGCCTGCACCACGGCTTCGTCGCCGGGGACGAACGCGGCGCGCTCCCGGTGGCCGTAGAGGTGCACCTTGTTGTAGACGGCGAGCGTGCTGCCGTCGGAACCGACCAGCGCGACGGAGTTGCGCACTCCGTCGCGCTTCCACTCCGGCCAGCCGTAGGCGATGGCGATGTTCGCGGTGGCGGCGATGTCGGCCATGGCACGAGCGGTCGGGCCGTCGACGGGCTCCGCGACCGAGTCCACATCGGCCAGTGCACGCGGATATCCGGTGGCCGACAACTCGGGTGTGACGAGAAGTTCGGCTCCGGCAGCAGCCGCGCGTCCGGCGACCTCGGCAATCCTGTCGAGGGGGGCCGACGGGTTCCCACAGTGGGACGTGGCCTGCCAGCAAGCGACGATCATCGTACTCCTCCCGCGAACGCCGGAGGGCATTGTCTTGAGCGTTCAGGGTTCGTGGCGACGCCGAATCTACGGTCGCGCATTCCTGCGCCACAACCCCTACGAACCCCGGCTTACACCGGTTTCCGGTGCGGCCCACTCGACAACGCCGACGCCGCCGCACCTCTAGGGGTCGGCAGAAGGCGATGAGGGGCCACCGCCGCGCGGTGAGGACACTCCTTCCTTCCGTAAAGCGACAACGACCGAAACGGGTCCGGCAAAGCCCGATATTGCACGGGCACAGGGCTCCGAAAGAGACGCAGGATCGGCCCCTGAACTGTCGAACTATTAGCCGAGCGCGGAAGAAGTAGTTCGGACGGAGGACCTTTCCCCCTACCGAGGGCGGAGTCCGCGTCGACCGCCCGATGGTAGGGTCGGGATCCTGTCATCGTGGTATCGGCGTCATTGATAGAAAATTGAACCGACAATGCGACTCCCTATGCAGAAGGCTTCACCGTTGACGGTGGTTCGCCGATCTCCTCCCATTTTTCCCTAGGAGTTGTTCGATGAAGTCGTCGCGCGATAACGCACGTGCGAAACCGCGTGTCTTCGGTGTCGGCGTCCGTGCGGGGCACCTCGTCGCGCACGACCCGTTGACCGGAAGAACCCATCATCGGGGCGCGTTGACCACGGTGGGGCGTGCCAGACTCCGCGCGAGTGACCTCATCGCGGATCGCTACGCCTCTCCCCAGGAACTGGGTGGCTCCACGACCGTCGGCATCCGCTGGTCTCCGGTCGTGCGGCCGCATCACGTCGCGGACGTCTCCTCCACCGAATCGCCGCACCGCAGAGTCGCCCGGGCACTCGCCTGCACCGGTCTGCTCACCGTCGACATCGTCGAGGTGGAGCCCTTGCACCACACGGACCTCGCCGTGATCGCCGAGCATCTGACGGACGACGGTTGCACGGTGAGCCTCACCACCGGCCCCGAACGGTTGCGAGACCGCGCCGACGACCTCGCCGAGTGCGTGGATGCTCTGCGCGTCTGCATGGACGACTGGGCGGACCCGCACACGCGCGGCCACATCGCCGGGGGCCGGACCGAACAGGCGCTGCTCGCCGACATCCGCGCCGCCGTCGACACCGGCCTTCCCACCCAGCTCTACACCCGGCGGGTGCCGCCTCCGCCGGGCGATGAGTCGACCTGGTGGCTGGTCGACGTCGCCCTGTCGACCGGCGTGGAAGGGATCACCTTCGCCCGGGAGGCTCCGCACGACGACACGTTGAGCTTCCTCCGCATCACCGACCGGGACGTCGAGACGCCGACCTGCGGATCACTCGCCCCGCTCGACATCGTCCTCGACACCGTGTCGGCACAGGACGCCGAGGACGTGCCGAGCAGAACCAGGCACGACAAGGCGCGTCCCGGCTGACTTCGGTCCACAGTGCTCTCAGGCCGTGTCGGCGATGTCCACCGGCATCACCACGGGCAGGTCGGTCCGCCGCTTGATGTTCAGCTTGCGGTACACCCGTGTGAGGTGTTGTTCCACCGTGCTCACGGTGATGTGGAGCCGCCTGCCGATCTCCCGGTTGGTCCGCCCCAACGCCGCGAGGGTCGCCACCCGCTTCTCGGCCTCGCTGAGCAGCGCCATGTTCTCGGGTTCCTCCCGCGTCGGTGTCGCGGACATCAACGGGTCCCGGTTCGTCGACAATCTGTCGTACAGCCACGTGGCCTCACAACGCTTGGCCAGTTGAAGGGCACGACGCCGGATCAGCCGCGCTCGTTCGAGCTCACCGAAGATCTGCCAGACCTGTTCGAGTTCGGCGAACGTGCGGGCCAACTGATACCGGTCGCCGCCCTCCTGCAGAAGGTCCGCGGCCTCCCCGAGCATCGCCAATCGCTGTTTGACGTCGCTCAGCGACGCCAGAATGCCCAGCGAAATCCCCCGGGCTCGGGCCAGGCCGCTTCCGATCAGCACGAGTTGCGCGTCGATCAGCTCGCGCGCCCGGTCGGTCCTCCCGATGCGCGCGAGCGCCTGCGCCATGTCGCCTCGCCAGGCCACCGTGGCCGGGTCGTCGAGGTTCCATTTCACCGCGAGATCACCGACGGCCTGGAAGTCGACGAGGGCGGCATGCGGCCGGTCGGTGGCGAGATAGAAGTGCCCCCGCGCAGTCAGGTACCTCAGCTGGTACCGGGTGTTCACCATGGCGGGCGGCACCGCGCGGTCGATGTGCTGGGCGGCCTCGTCGAGCTTGCCCATCATGGTCGTCGCCTGCACCAGGTGCGACAGCGGCGAGCCGATGACGACGCCCCAGCTCTGCACCGACAGGAGGGACAACGCCGTGCGCGCATACCGCTCGGCATCGGCGAGATCCCCGAGGCGGAGACTGATCGCCGCGCGGCAGTCCAGCAGCACGGCCCGCCACGTCGTGGCGCGGTACCGTTCCGCCTTCCTCAACAACTCGTCGCACCAGTACTTCGCGCGCTCCGTCTTCTCCGCCACGAGCAGTTCGTGCAACGCGCAGGCCACGGCCGCCACCGGCGTCTCCAGAACGCGCGCGCCCTGCAGGATCCGCTCCGCGCCTTCGAGCGCGGCAGCGGTGCCGGGAGCGCGTCCGCCTCGCATGTCGGTGCCCGAAGTACGGGGCGTTCGCCCCAGCGGGGGCGGGGTCAGCACACCGGCGCGGTCCTTCCGGGCCATGACCTCGGGAGAGCACCAGGTCACCCACTTCTGAGTGAGTTCCCGCTCGTACGCGTCGACCTGCCCGGTGTCGTCGGCCCGGCCCCCCACGCAGTCCAGTGCCTGGGCGGCTTCGAGCTCACGACCGTGCCACACCAACGAACGCACCAGCCGCATCGCCTCTCGATCGCCCAGCAGCCCCTTATCCAGGGCCGCCTGCAACGGGCCGTGATGCCGGCTGGCCGCCGCCGGATTGATCAACCACTGCACCCAGGCGAGCCGCGAGGTCAGCGCCGCACGCTGGCGTTCGTCACCGCACGCTTGACTCGCGAACTCCAGGTACCGCACCGCCTCCTCGACGTCTCCCAGAGCGAGAACCTGCTCGGCGTACACCACGGCATGGTCGGCAGCCGCCTGCAACACGTCGACCGCCCACGGTTCCTCCGCCTCACCCGCGGCGAGCAGGTACCCGACGATGTCCGACGGTGCCGCCCCGTCCTGGTGCAGAAGCTCCGCCGCACGGAGGTTGAGTGCCGCCCGCTCCTCGGCCGACAACTCGTCCAGCACGATCTTGCGGGTACCGGCGTGCCGGAACCGGTAACCATCGGTGAGACCGGCGACCTCGAGCGCCCGCAGGGTGCCGCTCACCTTGGACGAGCGGAGATCGAGGAAGCGAGCCAGCAGGCTGGGGGTCACGAACTCGCTGAGCACCGCCAGGGCACGTGCCGTGTCGACGAGATGAGAACCCCCTCGATGCAGGCACGCGAGCACCGCACGGGCGAAGGAGTCACCGGCCTGGGGATTTCCGACCCCGGACGCCGCAGCACCGGCGTTCGCCGCGATGTCGTCGAGGATTCCATGCAGCAGCAACGGGTTTCCGCCGGTCAGGTCGTGGCACCACGGTGCGAGGCGGGCTGCGTCGGCGGGAGAGGTGCGTTGCGAGAGGAACTGCTCGACACCGGAGAGGCTCAACGGTGCCACGGCGAAGCACCGGGTGTGGGGCTCCCGCAGCGGCTGCGGAACCAGGCGCGACGGTTCGTCGACTCGCCGACTGAGCAGCAGCATGATCGGCGACGACGCGATCCGGTGCTGCAGGTACGTCAACACGCGTACCGATGCGCTGTCGGTGAACTGATGATCGTCCACTGTGATCACGAGCGGCCGTGTCCTGGACAGGTCGAGCAGTCGCACACAGATCTCTCGCGCGAGGCGTTCCTCGTCCCGGTCGGCGGAGCTCGGGTCCGAGTCGAAGCGATTCGACTCGGAGAGGGAGGCCAGTACGGCAGACGTCTCAGGGATTGCCGGAACACCGAGGAACAGCTGCTCGATGACACCGAAACGAAGTGTCCGTTCGTTCGGGGCACCGGACGAACGCAGCAACGAAGCCCCGGCCTGGCGCGCACACTCCTCGAATTGCCGAAGCACGGCGGTCTTACCGCTCGCAATTCCACCGGAGAGAACTGCGACCCTCCCGTTCCCTTGGGCGGAATCCTCCAGGAGGGTGGTCAGCTCCGCTAGAATCGCATGACGTTCTACCAATACCACGCAGTCATCCTCCAAGAAGAGACCTCAGGCCAATCTCTTTTCTCCCGAGGCTGCACGTACCCCCAGATCGCCCAAACGGGTGATCTTTGCAAACTTATGAGCTCAGCTGCCACGGACAGTAGCTCTTCCGGCGGTCAAGCTACCACGGTCCCCACCAATCCAGTGAGTTCATTGCCACGTCAACAACCACAACTACACCCAACGCAGCAACGAGTAATCAGCCATCAGGCGGACGGCGGGAACACCGGGGCAGCCCCGACGGAACGGGGGTTTCCGCGACAATAGGGGTCGCCTAGGGGTCGCTTCCGCCCACACGGGACAAACTGCGCAATGCAAATCGTTGTTACGTCAATAATTGAATCCGAGCAGGTCACCGCCCACGCGATCGCGACCTGCCACCGTTCGGGGGACGACACGACCACACACGATGCCCACTCTTCGGGATTCGCGGACGTGGCTCGCACCGGCGACCAACCCGGTGCGAGCACGACTTGCGGCAAACGAGTTGCGCCCAACCTTCGGGTCGTGTGCCTTAATGCACCTTCAAGAGATTAAAACTGTCGTTGACACGTCCCGCAGGCGCTGCGACTCGCGGCTGATTACGAAAAGAGCTCTGCGAGGCAACTCCTCGGTGAACCCGGCATGACTTTTCCTTACCGCCGGGCGGTCGGTGTTTCGGCCATCTTCTCGACAATCGTCGCGATCACACTCGACGCCTGCTCGATCAGGTAGAAGTGCCCTCCGGGATACGTCCGGAGTTCGAATTCTCCCGTGGTGTGGCGTTTCCACGCCTGGGCCTCGTCGATACTGGCCTTCGGGTCGCTGTCGCCCACCAATGCGTAAATCGGGCACGACAACGGCGGCCCGGGCTGACACCGATACGTTTCCACCGCCTTGTAGTCGGCGCGGATCGCGGGCAATACCGTGCGGAGCAACTCCTCGTCCTGGAGCACCTGTGCTTCGGACCCGCCAAGCGCACCGATCTCCCGAATCAGGCCGGCGTCATCCTCCAGGTGCACCCATTCCTCGCGGTCACGCGACGGCGCACGCCGTCCCGACGCGAACACGGCCGAGGCCACGATCCCACGCTGCTCCAGCCGGAGAGCGACCTCGAAGGCGAGCGTGGCCCCCATGCTGTGGCCGAAGAAGGCGAGCGGCTTGTCCGTCCACGGCAGCAAAGCTGCCGCGACGGCGTCCGCGAGCTCGGCGATGCTGTCCAGGCATCGTTCCGTACGGCGGTCCTGCCTGCCGGGGTACTGCACCGCCAGCACCTCGAGGCCGGGAGACAGCGCCCTCGAGACCGGAAAGTAGAAGCTGGCCGAACCTCCGGCATGCGGGAGGCAGACCAATCTCGTGTCGGCTTCCGGGGCGGGATGAAAGCGGCGGATCCACAAGTCGTTGTCGTCGTGCGCGGTCACGTCGTTCCCTTCACGTCGCTGTCGAACGGTGCCGACCCTGCTGGCGACCAGGGCGGACGGCAACCCCTGGGGACGCTTCGTCGCACTCGACCAGGTCGCGTGGCACGGTCTTGTCGCGGCTGAAACGTCGGGCCATCATAGTGGTCGCTTTCGTGATCGACCTTCAGTCGAACGGAATCGCCACCTTCTCACGGCTCCGTCGGCCACCATCCACAATGGTGTCGGCGTCGAGTAAGGGACGACTAGGGGTGTCGCTGCGGCGGAGTCCGCTCATAGTCTCGTCTGGCCTGGAGAAGGAAGGACGATTCCGATGTCCCCCAAGCTCTTCGCCAAGGATTCGGTACAGACCCTCGCAGAGTTCGAACAGCAGGCTCTGTGCGTGGCCGACGTCCTGCGCGAGCAGGGAATCCAAGCCGGATCGCGGGTGCTGTTCAAGGCGAGCAACTCCGCCGCCTACGTCAGCACGCTCCTCGCTCTGATGCACGTGGGTGCATCGATCGTCCTGCTGGACTATCAGGAGAACGCCGAGCAGACCACCGCGATCGCTCGTCGAGCCAGCGCGAAGTTCGTACTCGTCTCCGACGACGCCCCCATCGCAGAAGACGAAACACCGGTCTTCCTCTATGAACTCCTCGTGGCGGCTGGTGGTCGCCGGCCGAGCGACGAGCGGCTCTGCTTCGACACGTGGTGCGAACTCCCCGACGGGCTCATCATGTGGTCGTCCGGCTCGACCGGAACACCGAAAGGCGTGGTGAAGAACGGCGGCAACTTCCTGCGCAACCTGGAGCGCAACGCCAAGCAGGTCGGCCACACGGCGAGCGACGCGCTGCTCCCGCTGCTGCCGTTCTCCCACCAGTACGGGCTCTCGATGGTGCTGATCGCCTGGCTCGTGCGGTGCTCGCTCATCATCGCGCCGTACCGCAGGGTCGACCACGCCCTGCACATGGGACTCCAATGTGGAGCTACGGTGATCGACGCGACCCCGGCGACCTACCGCAGCATCCACAACATCGTCCGCAAGCGGACCGGACTCCGGGAGCGACTGCGCTCGGTCCGGATGTTCTGCGTCGGCGCGGCACCGCTCGACCAGCCGCTGTCCGACACCTACGTCGAGATGTTCGGGCTCCCCCTGCTGGACAGCTACGGCAGTACCGAACTCGGCAACGTCGCTTTCGCCACCCTCGACAACCCGGTCGGCTGCGGGAACGTCATGGAGGGGCTCGACCTGCGCATCGTCGGCGAGGACGGCGACCCGAACAACCCGTTGCCTCCCAACGAACTCGGCGAGATCGTCGTACTCTGTCCCGACATGATGGAGGGCATCCTCGACGAGAACGGCGAGCTCGACGTCGCCGACCGTGGCTGGTACCACACGAACGACCTGGGGTACCTGACCGAGGACGGCAATCTCTTCGTCTCGGGCCGCAAGTACGCGGTGAACCGCAAGGGGTACACCCTCTACCCCGAGCTTCTCGAACGGAAGGTCGCCGCCGCGGGGTGTTCGGCCCGGATCGTGGCGCTGCCCGACGAGCGGCAGGGAAGCCAGTTGATCTTCTTCGTGGAAGACGACCTGGGACGCGACGCCCGGTACTGGCGCGACGTGATCGACGGCGTCCTGCCGGTGTACGAGCAGCCGAACCGAGTGGAAGTCCTCGCGAACTTCCCCTTGAACCGCAACGGCAAGCCCGACAAGAAGGCGTTGGAGAAGCTCGCCACCCAGCAGTGAGCCCGACGCGCAGGGTACGGACGACAGTATGGACGACACTGCGACCCGGTGCCCGGCGGCGCAAACGATGCCGCGCACCGGGTCGATAACGGCACACGAAAAAAGGGCCATCCCTACCGGGGTGGCCCTTCGTCATCTCTGGCACGGCATCCGAGTTCTGCTCTCACAGGTGCTCGGCGCCTCTCAAGTGGAGCTGAGGGGAATCGAACCCCTGACCTTCTCGATGCGAACGAGACGCGCTACCAACTGCGCTACAGCCCCTTTTCACTTGCTCGATGAGCATAGCAAGCCTGCCACCCCCATCGAACAAGGGGGTCCCTATTCACCCACGGCCCGGCGGTAGGAGAAGCGGTTCGGGTCGTCGAGCTCATGGAACGCGGGATCCTCGTCGTCGAGATCCACGACGACGGCCTGCCTCCGCACGCGCGTGGTGGGCATCGGCTTGCGCTCGGCACCGACCACGTCACCCGCATCGTGGTGGACGACCTCGATGTCCTCGAGCGGGTCCGCCCGCCGCGGGGTGCGCCGGGAGGCCGCGCGCAACCGCGCGAGTCGACGCTGCCGGATCTCCTCCTCGATGTGAACCTGCCTGCGCAGGTACACGAGGTAGGCCACCAGGGCCAGGTCCGCGGCACCGTGAGCCCACCACAGCACGGGAAGCACGAATCCCGCGGCGACCGCTGTCGTCAGCACGGCCAGGAGCAGGATCACCACGACCCGCTGACGGAACGCGTACTTCGCCTTGGCGGCGAGCGCCGCGGCCTCGGGGTCGAATCCCCCGCGTCCGGGCCGGTAGCGCCGCCGAACGGAACGGTGCTCACTCACCGCGCCGCGGTCCGACGCGAACTCCGCGTCGCCTCCGACATCGACGCCGTCGACGCCACCGGCATTTCGGTCGTCGCCATACGCATCGACGTCGTCACCGTGCGTGTCATCGTCGACGTCCTCGGCGCCGTCGTAGGCACCCCGGAAGTCGTCCACGTCGTCCACATCCTCACGCCCAGACTCGTCGACGTCCCCATGGCCGACCTCGCCGCTCGCCGTGTCGCGCGCACTCCCGCTGCGCACGACCCGCGCGGCCAGAGCCGCGTCGTTGGTCTGCGTGATCACCTGTCGCTTGCGCGCCACCATGGGAACGAGGACGGCAAGCCATGCCGCAGCGAGCCCCACGATGATCAACGAGCTGGGCATTCCCGTCACCTCCCCCGACCTGTACTGCGCGCCGTCGTGCTGAGCTCCTCCCGGCCCTCAGGCCCGCACTCCGCCCTCACTCCGGCTCTCGTCACGCTAGTCACCGGAGTAACGGAAGGTGTGGAGACTCGCCGGGCTGTTCTCCGACTCACCTGGTTGGCCGATATCGATTTCACACGAATTCAACGCTCGTCGGGCCATGCCGCCCTGCCCGAGCCCACCAACCGAGCAACGACACCCTCGCCGTTCTCCTCCACCGTGGTCGCGTAACAGAGGTGGTCCCGCCACGCGCCCTGCACCCGCAGGTAGCGGAGGAACAGTCCTTCCCTCCGGTATCCCGCCTTCTCGAGCACGGCCAGGCTCGCGACGTTCTCGGGACGCACCGTGGCTTCGAGACGGTGCAGCCCACCCGCCGTGAACGCGTGGTCGGTCGCCAACGCGACCGCTGCCGTCGCCACGCCGCCTCCGGCCTGCGTGGACGAGACCCAGTAACCGATCCACGCCGACCGCAACGCCGCCCTGATGACGTTGCCGATCGTGAGCTGGCCCGCGAACTCGTCGTCCACCGTGATCGCGAACGGGAAGCACTCGCCCCGCTTGGCGAGCCGACGCAGACCGGACCACTGCGACGGCCATGCGGCCAGCCCGTTGCGGTCTCGCCAACTGCCGGGCTGCTCGGGTTCCCAGCGTTCGAGGTACTCGCGGTCGCGCAGCCGAAGGCGGCTCCACTCAGGCCCGTCCCGCAACCGCACGGGCCGCAGTCGCACCACACCCGCGGGCACCACCAGCGGTCCCAACCTCGCGGGCCAGCCGGGCCGCTGAGGCTCCGTCACGTACGGCGCGCCGGACCCGGTGGACATGCTCCGCCCCGCTACACGCGTGGGGCGAGGAAAGCCACTCTGACCTGCTCGCCCGCGGCGACCTCGTCGAGATCGTCGTCCACGGTGATGAGGCAGTTGGCCTCGGCCAGCGACGTCAGCAGATGCGAGCCACCGGTGCCGAGCGGTTGGACGAGGTACTCGCCGTTGCTCTCGTCGCGCAGGAGCTGCCCGCGCAGGTAACCGCGTCTGCCCTTCGTGGACGTGATCGGCGACAGCAGTCGCGCCTCCACCGTCCGGCGGTGCGGATTCCTGGTGCCCCGAGCCGCCCGGATGAGCGGACGCACCATCACCTCGAACACCACGAGCGCACTCATCGGGTTGGCGGGGATGAGGAACGTGGGTACCGCGTCGGGCCCCAGCCTGCCGAAGGCCTGCGTGGAACCGGGGTGCATCGCCACCCGCGTCGTGTCGATGTCGCCGAGATCGGCGAGCGCGGCCTGGACCTCGTCGCCGATGCTTCCGCCCGCACCCCCGGCCACGACGATGACCTCGGACATCAACAGCCTGCCCTCGACAGTCTCCCGCAACCGCTTCGGGTCGAGCGGGACGATGCCGACCCGGCTCACCTCGGCGCCCGCGTCCCGCGCGGCCGCCGCGAGAGCGTAGGAGTTGACGTCGTAGACCTGACCGACGGCGGGAGTGCGGTCGATGTCCACGAGCTCGTCGCCCACGGAGATGATCGACACGCGGGGCCGCGGATGCACGAGCACCTTCGACCTGCCCACCGCCGCCAGCAGGCCGACCTGCGCCGCCGCGATCGTGTCGCCCTTGCGGACGGCGACGTCACCGGTCTGCACGTCCTCCCCGGTACGGCGCACGTAGCCGTGCGAGGGCACCGCGCGCCGAACCGTCACCTTCGCCGTGCCGCCGTCCGTGTAGGAACTCGGCACGACCGCGTCGGCGAGAGTCGGCAGCGGCGCACCGGTGGCGACCCGCACGGCCTGTCCGGGCTGCAACCGCCTCGGCTGCCGGGAACCGGCCGGGATCTCGCCGACCACCGGCATCTCCACGGGTTCCTCGTTGGCCGTGCGCACGTCGACGCTGCGCACGGCGTAACCGTCCACAGCCGCCTGATCGAAGCCGGGCAGCGCCTGCTCGGCGACAACCTCCTCGGCACAGAGCAGTCCCTGCGCCTCGGAAATGGCCACCCGAACGGGCCGAGGCCGCACTGCTGCCTTCAACAGCAGTGCGAGCTGGTCCTCCACCGACCGCAACTCGGCTGTCGGGTGCGTGACGACGGTCGACTCGGTGTCACTCATCAGTCGGCAGTACCGATCCGTTCGATCAGCCACTCACGAAGGGAGGGGCCGTAGTCGGGATTGTCCAGTGCGAAGTCGACGGCCGCGCGCAGGAACCCGCCGGGATTGCCCAGGTCGTGCCGGCCACCGTGGTGGACGACGACGTGTACCGGGTGTCCCTCCGAGATCAGGAGCGCGACGGCGTCGGTCAGCTGCAGTTCACCGCCCGAACCGGGTTCGATGCGCCGCAGGGCGTCGAAAATCGCCCGATCGAGCAGGTATCGGCCGGCCGCGGCGTACGTGGACGGCGCCTCCTCCGGCGCGGGCTTCTCCACCATGCCGTGAACCTGCTTGACGTCCGCATCGTCGGTGTCGGTCACGTCGAAGACGCCGTACGGGGAGATCTGCTCCTTCGGGATGTCGAACGCACACAGGACACTGCCGCCGTGGCGCGCGCGCACCTCGGCCATCTTGGACAGCACTCCCGTGGGCAGCACGAGGTCGTCGGGCAGCAGTACCGCCACGGCCGTGTCGGCGTCGTCGAGGTTCGGCTCCGCCTGCGCCACCGCGTGGCCGAGGCCGAGCGCCTCCTCCTGGATCGCCACCTCGACGTCCAGCAAGCCCGGTGCTCGCCGCACCTTCTCCAGCAACGAGGTCTTGCCCTTGCGCTCGAGCGTGGCCTCCAGGTCGGGTTTGCCGGAGAAGTAGTCCACCACCGACTTCTTGTCGGGAGAGGTGACGATCACCATGCGCTGCGCACCCGCTTGTGCGGCTTCACTCGCCACGAGTTCGATCCCCGGCGTGTCGACGACCGGCAACAACTCCTTCGGCACGGCCTTCGTGGCCGGGAGGAATCTGGTGCCGAGTCCTGCAGCCGGGACGATGGCGGTCCGGAACGTGTTCTCAATCGTGGCGCCCGTCATGGCCGCAAAGCCTAGCCTGGACGCGTGCAACGCACCGACAACGACAACCCCCCGGCGAGTGGCAAAGCGGCATGGCGTGAGCGAATTCGCGCCGAGCGCGCCGCCGTCCCGCAGGAACAGCGCGATGCGGAGGCTTCCGCGCTCGCTCGGAACCTCTCCGAGATTCAGGCGGCGACCGTCTGCTTCTACGTGCCCTTCGGCACCGAACCCGGTTCCCGGGCACTCCTCGACGTTCTGTCCCGTCAGGGCAGCAGAGTCCTCCTTCCTGTGATCCCGGACGCAGCAGGCCCTCTCGACTGGGCCGAGTACTCGGGTCCCTCCTCGCTCGCCACCGGAGTGTTCCCCCCGGTGCTGGAGCCCACCGGACCTCGGTTGGGACCGGACGCCGTGCGCGAGGCGGACGTCGTGCTGGTGCCCGCTCTGGCGGTCGACCGCGTCGGCGTACGGCTGGGCAAGGGCGGCGGCTATTACGATCGGTCACTCGTGCTCGCCTCCCGCGAGACCCGTTTCGTGGCGGTGGTGCGCGACTCCGAGCTGGTCGACCGGTTGCCCTCGGAGCCCCACGACGTGCGGATGCACGCCGCCCTCACCCCGGGCCGAGGGCTCGTCTCACTGGCCGAGCGACCCGAGGTGTGAGCCACGCCGCTCCGTCCCAGCGGGACCTCGATTGCGCTCGGGGAACACGATCGAGCAGAATTGCGTTAGCACTCCCGGCTCCCGAGTGCCAGATCGGGAGTGCCGAATTCTCTGAAGGAGACCTTGTGCCGACCTACCAGTACGCCTGCAAGGAGTGCGACCACCGGTTCGAGGTGGTCCAGTCGTTCTCCGACGCGAGCCTGACGGACTGCCCCGAGTGCCAGGGAACGTTGCGCAAGCTCTACGGGTCCGTCGGCGTCATCTTCAAGGGCAGCGGGTTCTATCGCACCGACTCGCGGTCCGACTCGAAGAGCTCCACCGCGGCGAAGCCCTCGTCGGACTCCTCGTCCTCGTCCTCGGACAGCTCGTCGTCCAGCACGTCGTCGAACGGCTCCTCGTCGAGCTCGTCGAACGGCTCCACCTCCTCCAGCTCGGCCGGCTCCAGCAGCACCTCCGCCGCCGCGGCGTCCTGACCGTAGCTTTCGGCCAGCTTCAGACGCGACCCGCGTGAGCCGGTTGTCCACAGGGTCAGAGTTGTCCACAGGTCGTTCGTCGGCTGCTTCCGAAGAGCGGGGGCTCGCTTCTACCGTCGTCCCCGGTGTGCGTGACGTGCGCCACCGGCAGGAACGGACGAGGGGGAAGCGGGATGGACGACACACGTACACGTGGATGGCGACGCCTCGTGCGGGCCCGGCTCCGCGGGCGACCACTCGTGATTCTTCGCCGCGGGCTCGCGGTTGCTCTGCTCCTGGTCGCCGCCGGTCTCGCCGCGGCTCCCGGCGCGGGCGGTGAACGGACGCTTCCCACTCTCGTCACCGCCAGAGACGTGGCGTCGGGCTCAGCCTTGTCGTCCGCGGACGTCCGCGTCGTCGACATGCACGTCGAGGCCCGCCCCGAGGGCGTGCTGTCCGAGCCCGCGCAAGCCCTGAACAGAAGGTTCGTAGGGGCCGCACGTGCAGGCGAACCGGTCACCGACGTCCGCCTCGCCGACCACCGGAGCGCGCCACCGGGCTCCACCACCGTCCCACTTCGACTGGCGGACTCGGGCATCACCGACCTCTTGAGACCGGGCACCCGCATCGACGTCGTCGTACCGGCCGAGGGCGGCGACCAAGCCGACGTCCTCGCCGAGAACGCGACCGTGGTCACCGTGGCGGAACCGGAGGCCGGCAGGACCACGGGACCGCTCCAGCCGCACCGGCCGTTGGTTCTGGTGTCGGTGCCCGACGAGCAGGCTCCTCACGTCGCCGCAGCCGGTCTCGACCGGCCCGTCACCGTGACACTGCGATGAACAGCCGGCGCGATCTCACCGGTCGTGATGAGGCGGCCGGTTCTCGCGATACCAGTCGTCCGAGAGCCCTGCCGAGGAAGAGCTGTCCCGCTCGTCCCGAGTGGTGTCGGGCAGGACGTCACCGAACACGTCGTCGAGCGTCTTTCGACGACGCGGGCGTTCTCGTCGGCTCTGCTCGTTCGGCTGCACGGTGTCGTCCAAGGTCACTCGAAAGGGAGGGTCTGTCAGGCCTCGTCCAACCCCGAGAGCTGATCTATGACGTGAGGCACCAGGGCCGACAACGTGGCCATGCCGTCTCGGACCGCAGCGCGGGATCCGGCGAGGTTCACCACGAGCGTACTTCCCGAGATGCCCACGAGACCGCGCGAGATGCCGGCATCCATCGCTCCTGCGGCGAGGCCCGAAGTGCGCAACGCTTCCGCGATTCCCGGGACCGGCCTGTCGAGCACGCCTGCGGTGGCGTCCGGCGTGACGTCGCGCGGAGAGACCCCGGTGGCTCCGACGGTGATCACCAGGTCGACCCCACCGATCACCGCTGTGTTCAGCGCGTTGCGGATCTCGACGGTGTCGGCACGGACCACCACGATGCCGTCGACGATGAAGTTGGCTTCCTCCAGGAGCTCGGTGACGAGCGGGCCCGTGCCGTCTTCCAGTTCGCCTTGAGCCACCCGGTCGTCCACGATCACGACGAGGGCCCGACCCAACCGCTGCGCATCCCGTTCCATGACCACTACCGTAGTGCCACTCGTCGACTCAGGGTGACCGGCGCCGCGCACGCGGCTCGACACGACCGCGGCATCGACCGGCGGAGCCGCGCGTACTTCGAAGCCCGACGCACCTGGGCGAACCTCCCCTGGTTCTCGATCTCGACGGCGTCCGGACGGCCCACGGACACACCCGCGAGTTCGGGCGTGTCCGTCCACGTGGGCCTGTGCTCAGTTGACGGCGACCGGCTGGCCGCCCAGCGTCACGTCGACCTTGCTGTCGTCCGCGAGAGTGAAGGTGACCTTCTCCCCCGGCGCTCTCGTGCGGATTGCGGCGACCAACGTGTTCGCGTCGTCGATGCGCCGCTCACCCATCTTCACGATCACGTCGTTCGATTCGAGGCCGGCCTTCTCCGCGGGGCTGCCCGCCTGGACGTCGCCGATCCGCGCCCCGCCCTGCGGGGCGTCACCCACGGTGGCCCCGATGTAGGTCTGCGTGGCGTGGCCGTTCTCGATGATCTCGTCGGCGGTTCTCCGTGCCTGGTCGATCGGGATGGCGAAGCCGATACCCACGTTGCCACCCTGCGAGGGGCTGTAGATCGCGGAGTTGATCCCGATCACCTGGCCCTGCATGTTCGCCAACGGGCCACCCGAGTTGCCCGGGTTGATCGCCGCGTCGGTCTGGATGGCGTCCATGACGGTGGCCTGGTCGCCCTGACCACCCGCGGTCACCGGCCGGTTCAGGGAACTGACGATGCCCGCTGTCACAGTGCCGGCGAGCTCGAACGGCGAACCGACCGCCACCACGGACTCTCCCACGCGGAGGTCGTCGGAGCGGCCGAGTTCGACCGTGGTCAGGCCGTTGACGTTCTCGGCGCGCACCACGGCGATGTCGGTCGTGGGGTCGCGTCCCACGATTTCGGCCTGAGCTCGGTCGCCGTTCTGGAACGCCACGACGATGCGGCCCCCTTGGGCAGCGGCCTCCACCACGTGATTGTTCGTGAGGATGTAGCCGTCCTCGCTGATGACGAAGCCGGAGCCCTCGTTGGCCGAGCCGACGCCCTGCACCTGCAACTGCACGACGCTCGGTTCGAGCTTCGCGGCCACCGATTCGATGCTGCCCTCGGGCACGTTGCCGGTCTGCTTGGCCGGGGGAGGCTGCTCGAGGGCGTTCGGTGCCGACGGTCCCGCTGCGGTGTCCGCCGCGAGATAGCCACCCGCCGCACCGGCGCCGCCACCGACGAGCAACGCGAGCAACGCGACACCGGCCACGAACTTACGCGGCATGACGGCTCCACCCTGCTGTGCCGTGGGCGCTCCCACCCGCTGGTACGCGCCGTAGTCCGGCGGCGCGTAGGGCGACGAGCCGTACCCGCCGGGCGCGTGGCCGGGCGGAGGCGTGTGCGGTGGGTACTGAAAGTCGTGCGGCGCACCGGTTCCCGTCGGCCCGCTTGCGGCACCGTGTGGGGTCGACGCGTCACTCTGTGCCGAGTCCGGCTGCTCCGGCGTTCCCGGCGCCGGAGTCGGCCTGTCCTGAGCGGAAGGGTCGTTCTCGGTCATGTCTCCATGATGGGGCGAAGTCCTGAGAACATGCTGAATTCCGTCTGTGTGCTCGGTACGAGTCCGTCACCCGGCCGTCCGCAGCCGGTCCGCGATCTGCTCCGGCGTGCTGTCGTTGATCCACACGGCCATGGCCGACTCCGAGCCCGCGAGGTACTTGAGCTTGTCCTGGGCTCGACGCACCGAGAACAACTCGAGATGCAACCAGGCCAGGTCGCGGTCGCGATGCACCGGCGCCTGCTGCCAACCGGCGACGTACGGCAGCGGCCGGTCGTACAACGCGTCGCAGCGTCGCAGTACCGACAGATAGAGCTCAGCGAAGTCCTCCCGCTCGGGTGTCGTCAGAGCCGCGAGATCCGGCACCTGACGGTGCGGGACGACCAGTACGTGCACCGGCCATTTCGCTGCGGGAGGGACGAACGCGCTCCAGTACCGACCCTCTGCGACGATGCGCCTGCCGTCGGCCCGCTCCGAGGCGAGCAGGTCGGCGAGCAACTCGCTTCCGTGTTCGGCGCGGTGAGTGCGGGCGGCTTGCAGCAGACGCTCCGTCCGCGGAGGCACGAACGGGTAGGCGTAGATCTGGCCATGGGGATGGTGCAGCGTCACGCCGATCTCCTCTCCCCGGTTCTCGAACGGGAAGACGAGAGCGACGCCGTCACGTGCGGACAGCTCGGTCGTGCGATCGGCGAGCGCCTCCAGCACGGTGCACACCCGGCGTGGGCTCAGCTCGCGGAACGAACTGTCGTGGTCGCTGGTGAAGCAGACGACGTCGGCGTGTCCCGCCTCGCCCGAGAACGAGGGGAAACGGTTGTCGAACACCACGACGTCATAGTCGGTCTCGGGCACCTCGGTCGGTCTGCCCAGCGAGCTCGGGCACAGGGGGCACAGGTCGGCGGCCGGCTTGTACGTGCGACTCTGCCGGTGGGCGGCGATGACCACCTGCTCGCCCGTGAGCGGGTCACAGCGAATCTCCGACACCGCCGTGACCTCGGGCAGATCGCGGCTGTCCACCGCCGTGCGCGGAAGCGGACGTGGTCCCTCGTCGTAGTAGGTGATCCGGCGGCCGTCCGCGAGGTGTCGCACCGCTTTGTTCACGCGCGCTCCCCTCGTCGTCGCACCGGCACGATGGCGAGCTCACCCACGTGGGCCGAGAGCGCGTCGCGCGCGGTGTCGGCCAGTCCGTCGTCGCTGATCAGCACATCGGCCTCGGACAGTGCGGCCACCGTCGAGATGCCCACCGTGGCCCACCGTGTGTGGTCGGCGAGGACGACGAGGCTGCGGCCGGTCTCCACCAGCGCGCGGTCGGCCTCGCTCTCGGTCAGGTTGGGGACCGTGAACCCGGCCCGCTCACAGATCCCGTACACCCCGAGGAACACGAGGTCCACGTGCAGCCCGCGCAGACTCTGCACGGCGAGCGGCCCGACGAGGACGTCGGATCCGCCGCGCATGCCCCCGGTCAGGATCACCACACGGTCCGGTTGCGCGGACGCGGCGGCGATGTCGGCCACGGTGAGGGAGTTGGTGACCACAGTCAGGTCGGGCACCGGGTCGAGGGCACGTGCGAGCACGTTCGTCACCGGACTCGACGACAGCCCGACTGCCTGGCCGGGTCTCACCCGACGCGCCGCCTCGGCCGCGATGGCCTCGTGCCGCAGTCTGGTTTCCGCACAGGTGTCGAGCCGGGAACCGCCCGTCGCGGTGGTCGCCCCGCCATACACCTTCTCGACCAGACCTCGGCCTGCGAGCACATCGAGATCCCGCCGGATGGTCATGTCCGACACACCCAGCCTGCTCACGAGGTCACTCACCCGAACCGCACCGGTGCGTCGGGCCTCCTCCAGAATGACCGCCTGTCGTTGCCGCGCCAGCACTGTCGACTCCGTCCCCGCGACCACGCCTCTATCACAAAAGCGTACGCCAATTAGCACACGCACGGTGATGATCACCCGTACGTGGAGTGACACCCCGCGGACGGCGGTACCGCGGACCGCGCCGACGTCAGCCGGAAATCCCGGGAAGACGCAGGGCCATGAGCGCCCCACCCTCCGGCTTGTTGTTGGCGTAGGCCGTACCGCCGTGCCGCTCGGCGGCCTGTTTGACGATCGCCAGACCGAGCCCGGACCCGGGCATCGTGCGGGCTTCGTTGGACCGATAGAAGCGGTCGAACACGTGCGGCAGGTCCTCGGGTGCGATTCCGGGGCCCGAGTCGGACACCTCGACCACGGCCGTGCCATCGCCCAACGGACGAAGGGCGACATGGACGACGGAGTTCTGCGGCGAGAACTTCACGGCGTTGTCGAGCAGGTTCAACACCGCGCGTTCGAGTGCGTGAGAGTCGCCCGTCAGCACCCAGGGCTGCAGGTCGGCCTGGAAATCGATCGTCCCGGCTCGGCGCCGAGCCCGGTCGAGCGCGCGTTCGACCACCTCGACGAGATCGACACGTTCCGTGGTGTCCGTGGCGCTGTCTTCGCGCGACAACTCGGTGAGGTCGCCGATGAGCTGGGTGACCTCGTCGAGTTGCGCGCGGATGTCCGATTCGATGTCCGCGCGGTCCCGAGCGGACAACGAGGGCGCCCCCTCGCGGCTCGCGGCGAGGAGCAGTTCGAAGTTCGTGCGCAAGGACGTGAGCGGCGTGCGCAACTCGTGACCGGCATCGGCCACCAACCGACGCTGCCGATCTCTCGACTCCGCGACCGCCGACAGCATCGTGTTGAAGCTCTGCGTCATCCGAGCGAGTTCGTCGTCGCCGCTCACGGGGATCGGCCGCAGGTCCATGCTGCGCGTGACGCGCTCCGTCGCCGAGGTCAGCCGCTCCACCGGACGCAGCCCCGCCCTGGCGACCGCCGTTCCCGCCGCCGCAGCCACCAGAATCCCGGCTCCACCGAAGAACAGCAGCACCAGCGCCAGCTCGCCGAGAGTCCGCTTGGTGGGGGCGAGCGATTGGGCGAGCACCATCGCGACGCCGTTGCCCGCGGGCAGCGCGACGACCCGCATGTCGGTGCTCTCGTCGGTCCGCAGCGACGAGTCGCTCGACCCGTCGGCGACGGCGAGTTCGCTCCTCCCCCACGGGGGCGGGGTTCCCGCACGTGGGTAGACGAGCTCCCCCCGTGCCGTGAGGAGCCCGATGTGGATGTCACTACTGACCAGGAACGCGCCCGGCACGGACTGCAGCCGGGTCTCGACGGACGGGCTCTCCACTGCGGCCTGCGCGCGGTTCAGCAGGTTCTCGTCGAACTCCGCGTACAGATTGCGGTGCACCGTGACGTAGGCACCGAGTGACACCAGCGCCACCGTGCAGCCCACGCACACGGCCGCGAGCAACGACACGCGCGCCCGCAGGGAGAAGCGTCTGCGTCTCGGCTGTGGACGCGCCTCCAGCTCCGGACCGCTCGTCACGGCGGGGTCTCCCGCAGCACGTAGCCGACGCCACGCACGGTGTGGATCAGTCGGGGCTCCCCCTCAGCCTCCGTCTTGCGCCGCAGGTACCCCACGTAGACCTCGAGGGCGTTACCGGAGGTGGGGAAGTCGTAGCCCCACACCTCTTCGAGGATCCGGTTACGGGCGAGCACGTGCTTCGGCCGCGACATGAACAGCTCAAGCAGCGCGAACTCGGTGCGCGTGAGGCTGATCTGTCGACCTCCGCGGGACACCTCCCGGGTGTTCGGGTTCAGCGTGAGGTCCGCGAACGTGAGGACGTCGCCGTCGCTCTCCTCGCCGTCCTGGCCCGCTCTGCGCAGGAGTGCACGCAACCGCGCGAGCAGTTCCTCCAACGCGAACGGCTTCGGCAGATAGTCGTCGGCGCCCGCGTCGAGCCCGGCCACGCGGTCGGACACCGCATCCCGCGCGGTCAGCACGAGGATCGGCAGATCGTCGCCGACGCCGCGTAGCCGACGCGCGACTTCGAGGCCGTCGAGCCGCGGCATCATGACGTCGAGCACCATGGCGTCGGGACGATCGGCGGCCACCTTCTCCAGTGCCTGGGCGCCGTCACCGGCGAGATCCACCTGGTAGCCGTTGAACTCCAGCGAACGCCGCAGCGACTCCCGGACAGCCCGGTCGTCGTCCACAACGAGAATGCGCATGGGTCCAGTCTGGCCCCGATGGCTGAGAAGCTCCTTAACGACGTGGATCCGTCAGTCGACGAGACCGCCCCGGTAGGCGAGCAGGGCAGCCTGCACCCGGTTGGCCGCACCAATCTTCGACAGCACTGCCGAGACATAGCCCTTCACGGTGGCCTCGGACAGGTGAAGCCGGCTGCCGATCTCGGCGTTGGAAAGTCCCTGCCCGATCAGCGTCACCACTTCGCGTTCCCGCTCCGACAACGACGCGATCAGCTCGCGAGCGGGGGCCGAAGCGCGCTGCCCGTCGCGATGGGCGTTGACCATGCGCGCGGCGACGCTCGGGTCGAGCACGGCTCCGCCGCGGGCGAGGTCGCGGATCGCGCGCACCAGCATGGTGGGCTCGATGTCCTTCAGCAGGAAGCCGTTCGCCCCGAACCGCAACGCGAGACTCACGTACTCGTCGATGTCGAAGGTCGTCAGCATGGCGACGACGGGAGGGTTGGGCAACGTCTGGATCGCCCGCAACGCCCGAATACCGTCGTCGGGGGTGCGCATGCGAATGTCGAGTAACGCGACGTCGGGATGGAATCGCCGCACGGCTTCGACCGCCGTTCTGCCGTCAGCAGCCTCGCCGGCGACCTCGATGTCTGAAGCAGGCGCCACCATCGCGCGCAGCCCCGACCGGACCAGCTCCTCGTCGTCGGCGAACATCACCTTGATCAACAGCGCCTCCGGCAGCCGACGGAGCGCGTTCCGCGCCCAGTCACAAAGCGGTTACTGATAAGTAGTGGAGGTATTACAGTGAGCGGCCCGCGTTCCGTCAAGGTCCCGCTCACACCGTGGACCGGCCGACGCGCTAAGGTGTGCGTAGAGTCAAGAACTCGTCAGCCCTCGTAGCTCAGGGGATAGAGCACCGCTCTCCTAAAGCGGGTGTCGGAGGTTCGAATCCTCCCGGGGGCGCCCAAGTCAGGCCCGAGGCCGAAGCCCCCAGGTCAGTCGTGGCGCAGTGAAACTTTTCGAGCAGGGGCTCACAAACGCCAGCGCACCGGTTTCTCGGGTTGATAAGCGCAACTCGTGCCCGTGACGACGCTCGCTCGGAGGTGGCGCGCCAGTTCCGGGTGTTGCGTGTCGAGTTTGCGCAGGGTGTCGCGAATGCGTGCCGTCACGGTTTTGCGCGCCCGCTCCGCCTCGTCGCCCAGCCGCCGGGTGCGGCCCGCCAAGCCCGTCGCCGCGCGCAACTGGTCGAGGAGTGCGTCCCGTTCCCGCTCGGCCGCGAGGGCGCGGTCCTCCTGCCCCAGGTGTGTCGCTCGTTCGATGACGGCGTCGAGTTCGGTGATCCTGCGCGCGTAGTTCGCCTTCGCCGTCTCGTCGAGCACCGGGTCCGCGCCCGGCAGCGGACCGAGGCTCGTCGACAGCAGGCGTTGCGCCGGCACGTACTCGCCCGAGGCGGCGAGCAGCGAGTGCAGGTCCCGCAGCCCCTTGGCGTCGGGCAGGTGGGCCGTGACACCGCCGAACGTGAGGCGCCAGACCTCGCCGGTCCGCCGGAACTCCGCGTCCGGTTTCCGCTGTGTCGCACGGATTCGCTCGATCCGATCGACCAGGCGCCGCATTCCGATGCGAGTCGCCTCGTGCTCCACCTCGGCGAGCAACGTCCGACCGGCGTCGACGTCCCCCCGGAGGAGCAACGTCTCGGCGAGGCCCGCCCTGGCTTCGAGGGACCACGGCACCGCACCCAGAATGTCCGCACACCGTTGCGCCTCGCGGAACCCCGAGGTCGCGGCGTCCCAGTCGCCCTCGGCGGCGTCCAGCGCGGCCAGCCACAGCGCCACCGGACCGCTGATGTCCCCGCCGTAGAGGGACACCAGCCACAGGCCCTCGTGCGGCTCCAGCTCCGCGCGCGCTCGACGCCGCAACTCCGGGTCCTCGCTCGCCACGGCCACCTCCGCCTGCAGCCGCAACCACAGGGGCGTGACCATCCGAGGAAGTTCCGGACGCTCCGCCACATAGCGCGCCGCCGGAGCCGTGTCGCCCGCCTGCACGGCGGTGATCGCCTCGATGAGCCTGCGATACGGATGATCCTCGCCCAGCTCCTCGTGGAACCGGGCCAGCTCGTCGAACCTGCCCTGCTGCAACAGCAACGTCCAGCGCAGGTGGTGGGCGATGAACGCCGGATGCGAGTGCCTGCTCAGCTCGTCGAGGAGCGCTTCGGCCTCCGCGAACCGGCCCGTGAGTGCGGCCACGATGCTCCGGTCGGCGATCGCGACCGCGCTGGCTCGCGGCCCGTGGGTGCTCTCGGCCAGTGCGATGAACCGGTGCATGTGGTCCACGTAGGCGGGATCGCCGAGCTCCAGGAGCGCCACCCAGCGCAAGTCGGCCGCGTACTGCTCCATCTCGGCGTCCGCGGTGCGTCGAGCGACGGCGGCCAGCTCCCCGGCCAGCCGCTCGCGCTCCGCCGCGGTGCCGAGACCCCAGATCACGTCGTGCCGGGCCGAGAGTCCGAACCCCAACGCCTCGTCGTCGCCCTTGCTGCGGGCCAGCCGGGCGATCTGCTCGGCGATCCGGCCCGCGAGGTCCGGGGCGGCGGGCTTGCCGGACAGCTCACCGAACAGCCGGGTGTGGGCTTCGGCGAGCATCATGCCGTCGCCGCCCGGGCCGCGGTACAACGTGAGGGCGGCCCGCGCCAGGAGCTCAGGGTCGTCCAGTTCCCTCGCGAGCGCGGCCGCTTCGTGGAACATCGGCCACGCCTGCCCGTCCGCGCCGGCCAACCGCAGCTCGTGCACGAGGTCCAGGGCCACCTTGACTCTGGTGTGCGGGTCGTCGACCAGTTCGAGCGCGCGGCGGTAGTGGCGGATCCGGTCGTCCGGTGCCAGTCGACGTCCCGGATCCCTGGAGGCGGCGAGCAGGTACTTCAGGGTTCGGGACCGGTCCAGCTCCGTGCCCGCGAGATAGGCGTGGTGGGCGACCTCGCTGGGGAACCGGCCTCCCGCTCTGCCGGGGATCCGTTCGTACGCGCCCACGGCGGCGGCGTGCAGCCGAGACACCTCGGCCTCGTCCAGGCTCTCGTACAGCGTGTCGCGCACGACCCCGTGCGCGAAGCGACACCGACCGTCGGGTTGCCACACCACCAGGCCGAGGGCGGTGTCGAGCAGGCGTTGGATCCGCGGAACGGGGTCCCCGGTCAACGGGGACAGGACGTCGCAGTGGAAGTCGTGGCCCAACACCGACGCCGCCGACAGCACCCGCACCACCGGCTCGGGCAGCCGGTCGAGCCAGGAACGCACGGTGCGGCGGACGGCGGGGGTGACCGCGGTCGTCGACCCGGTCGTGTACCAGAGCCTGGCCAGCTCGTCGACGAAGGACGGGTTGCCCCCGCTGCGCCGGTGGATACCGGCCACCACGTCGGCATCCGGGGCCTCGCCGGTGACCTCGACGACCAGGTCGCGGACGTGGGGAAGCTCCAGCCCCTTCAACGGGATCACGCGGGCTCGGGCGAACAGCGGCACCAGGGCCGAGTCCGGTTCGGGAGTGGCACACGCACCGAGCAACGTCACCGGCTCGAACCGCGTGTGCCGGGCGAGGAAACTCAGCACCTCGACGGTGGTCCGGTCGGCGTGGTCCAGGTCGTCCAGCGCGATCACGACGGGCTTGCGCCGGGCGAGGTCCACCAAGCCGCTCGCCACCGCGTCCACGCCGTCGCCGGGCGTGCTCGGAACACCCGGCAACGTGCGCAGCAGTCGCGGCCACGTCTGCCCCGCCGAGGACCAGCACGAGCCCGCGGCGACCAGCGCGCCGTCGCGCCGCGCCTGGGCCAACACCACGTCGAGCAGCGCCGACTTGCCGATCCCCGACTCGCCGGTGACGAGCACGAGCCCGCCCTGCTCGATCGCACCACGCACCCGGCCGAGCGGCTCGTCCCGGCCGATCAGTCGCGTCACCTGTCCTGAGTCGTGGTCCATCATCGCGAACGGTGGAGGCACAGCCGTGCGGCATGTCGGAAGTGCCGGGTCGACGGCTTCAGCTCATCTCCTGAGCGACGATCGCGGCCTGCACCCGGGAACGCAGATTGAGTTTGCTCAGCACGTTGGAGACATGGGTCTTCACCGTGGTTTCGGCGATCAGCAACCGGCTGGCGATCTGCGCGTTGGAGAGCCCTTCGCTGAGGCACATGAACACCTCACGCTCCCGCTTGGTCAGTCCGTCGAGGTTGACCGCCGGGGTGGAGGGAGGAGGTGCCGTGGCCGCGAACGTGTTGATCAGCTTGCGGGTGATGACCGGCGACAGCACGCCCTCGCCCTTGGCCACGACCCGCACGGCCTCCACCAGTTTCGGCGCGTCCACCGACTTGAGCATGTAACCGCTCGCACCGGCCCGCAGGGCGTTGTACACGTCCTCGTCGAGGTCGAACGTGGTGAGCACCAGAACCTGGGCCAGCCCTTCGGAGACGATGGCCCGGGTCGCGGTGATGCCGTCGACGCCCGGCATCCGGAGGTCCATCAACACGACGTCAGGTCGCAACGCCCTGGTCTGGCTGATGGCCGTGGCGCCGTCGGCGGCCTCACCGACCACGCAGATCCCCTCGGCGTCGTTGAGGATCATCGCGAGACCGGCCCTGATGGCACCGTAGTCGTCGACGACGAGCACACGAATGGTCACCTGTACCCCCTCAAGCCTTGTTGCGACGAGTCCACGAGCGTCCGGGCAAGCCCATCACAACGCCACCGCACCGATCTTCTCAACCGGCAGCACCGCGCGAACCAGCCAACCCCGCTCCGCCGGCCCGGCGAACAACGAACCGCCGATGGCCGTGGCCCGTTCCCTCATGTTGAGCAGGCCGATGCCGGTGTCACCACTGGTCGTCTCCTCGGCCAGCTCGTTGCTGATCTCCAGCGTGATCATGCCTTCGCTGTGTCGAATGGACACCGAGGCGCGCGCACCGGGTGCGTGCTTGATGGCGTTGGTCAACGCCTCCTGCGCGATCCGGTAGGCGGCGAGGTCCACCGCCGCGGGCAACTCCACGCCGGCGTCGTCCAACGCGTTGTGGACCTCGACGTGGATGCCCGCCGCGGTGGCCGACTCGATCAGCTTGGACAGTTCCGCGAGCCGAGGCGGCGACACGTTGTCCTCGGTGGCGGCGTCCTCCGCCCGCAGGAGTTTGATGATGGCCCGCATCTCCGTGAGGGCGCTGACGCTGTTCTCCCTGACGGAGGCCAGCACCTTGCTCACCGTCTCCGGGTCCTTGAGCGACATCGCGGCCTGCGACTGGATGGCGATCGCGGACAGGTGTCCGGCGACCACGTCGTGCAGATCCCGGGCCATGCGGGCGCGTTCGGCCCCGACCGCGGCCTTGCGGTCGAGCTCCGCGATACGAGACAGCTGCTCGGAGGCCGCTCGTTCGGAGGCCAGCAGGGCCCGGTGCTGGCGGATGTTCGCGGCCCACCACACCGGAATCACGATGAACGGCGCGACGGCGACCACGAGGAAGATGGCCAACCGCCAGCTGGGCACCAGTGCCAGCGCGAGTGCCGTGCCGACCAGCACGCACATCGGGCCCAGCACGGCGATGGTCCGGCTCACCTGCCGGGAGCTGTAGAGCACCGCGGAGTACAGGTGGTCGCCGAAGACGATCAGTATCGGCGCCGAGAGGCCGAGCGCGAGATCCCCGGCGAGCGGCAACACCGCGATCGCCATACCGAGCAGCGGAGCCTTCCGCCGCAGCAGCAACGGCACGCAGATCGCGAACAGGAGCGCGATCCGCTGCCAGATCGGGGCGTCACCGTGATCGAGCACCGGGTAGATCCCGGTCAGGTACAGAACGCTGCCGAGGACGAAGTAGCCCAGGACGATCACCTGGTCCTGGCGCTCTTTCGGCAAGCGGCGAAACACCGAGCTGATGATCGAGGTCACTCCGATATCCGATCACATGGCGCCGAGAAAAACATCCTCCGAGATAATGAGCTCGAGTCACTCCCTGCTGTTGTACAGACGCATACTGATAAACCCGAAGATCAGCGTGATACCGGCGGAGATGGCCAGGGTCGACAGGATCCACCCCATCGGCACCGAGCCGGTGAGCAAGCCGCGAACGGCCGACACGGTGTGCGTGATGGGATTGGCCGCCACCACGGTCTGCAGCCAGCCGGGCATCGTCTCCGGCAGCACGTAGACGTTGCTCAGGAAGGTCGCGGGCATGACGACCAGCATGCTCATGCTCATGACGGACTTCTCCGAGCGGAGCAGCAGCCCGAACATCGTCCAGATCCACGAGAACGCGAACGCGAACACCAGCAGCACCCCGATCGCCGCGAGGACGTGCAGGATGCCGGCGTCCGACCGGAAACCCATCAACAATCCCAGGAGCAGGATGGTGACGGCCGCGATCGAGTAGCGCACCGCGTCTCCGAGCAGCGCGCCGACCAGCGCGGCCGGGCGCCACACGGGCAACGTCCGGATGCGGTCGAAGATCCCCTTGTTGATGTCGCTGTTGATACCGGTTCCGGTGTACATGGTGATCATGGCGACGCTCGTGACCAACATTCCCGGCAGCAGGAATTGCAAGTAGTCACCGGTCGAGCCGGACAATGCGCCGCCGAAGAGATAGGTGAACATCAGCGTCATCAGGACGGGGAACACGGTGACGTCGAAGATCTGTTCGGGAATGTGCTTCAGCTTCAACATCGATCGCCAGCCGAAGGTCAGCGAGGCCGACAGAGCGCTCGGGCGGGACATCGACTTGCCTTCGGCGAGAACGGACTTCAGTGCGGGAGTGGTCATCGGGCGGTGGCCTTCGCTTCCTCGGGGTCGGGGGTGCTGGAACGGTCGGTCAGAGCGAGGAACACCTCGTCGAGGCTGGGCCTGCCGAGCGTGAAGTTGTCCACCGCGATGCCGGCCGCGGCGAGCTCGCCGAGCACCACGGCGGCCTGCTTCTCCGCACCCTCGGCCTCGACGAGCGCGGTGAGGACGAGCGGATCGGCCGAGGTTCGCACCGGGGTGGTCATCGAGCGGGCGAGCACGTCGGTGGCGGCGTCGACGTCGTCGACGTCGACGAGGCGGACGTGGATGGTGCCCGCCCCGGTCGAGGCCTTCAGCTCACCGGGGGTGCCTTCGGCGACCATGCGGCCACGGTCGATCACCGCCACGCGGTCGGCCAGCTGGTCGGCTTCCTCCAGGTACTGGGTCGTGAGGAGGACGGTCGCGCCCTCCGCCACGATGTCGCGGACGATCTCCCAAACCTCGTTCCTGCTGCGCGGGTCGAGCCCGGTGGTCGGTTCGTCGAGGATCAGCAGGTCGGGCGACTGGACGATGCTGGCGGCGATGTCGAGGCGGCGGCGCATACCACCGGAATAGGTCCGGACCTGCCTGCCGCCCGCTTCGGTGAGGCGGAACGCCTCCAGCAGCTGTTTCGCCCGTTTCACCGCTCCCTTCCGGCCGTAGCCGAACAACCTGGACAGCATGACCAGGTTCTCCTCACCGGTCAGGACGTCGTCGAGGGAGGCGTACTGCCCGGTGACGCTCAACCTGGAGCGCACCTCGTCGCGTGCGCGCGTGACGTCGTGGCCGAAGACCCGCGCCGTCCCGCTCGTCGGCGACAGCAGCGTGGCCAGCACCTTCACGGCGGTCGACTTGCCGGCGCCGTTCGGGCCGAGCAGCCCGAACACGGTTCCCGCCTCGACCACCAGATCGAGCCCGTCGAGCGCGCGGTGCGCACCGAACTCCTTCACCAGTCCGACTGTCTCGATCGCCGGGCCGGCACGCAGTGTGTCCATGGGGTCGTCCTCCTCGTGGCCTGCCTTCACCCGAGAGGCGCGAGATCGGACGACTCGGCCGCGAGATCGAATCTCGCGGGTCGCGCGCTCCTCCGAAGGGATGAGAGCACCGATACTGATTGACGATTCACCGTCGGCCCGCCCCGACTCTAGAGTGGTCGGTAGCAAGAGTCTGGGAAGGACATCGACATGCTCGAACTGATCGGAATTCTGTTCGCCGTCCAGGGCATCGGCGGACTGATCAACAACCTCCAGGAGAACAGCGGCGACAGCTGGTTCCTGGTGAACTACATCGACGCGCTGGAGGGCTTCGAGATCCCCATCAGCATCGGTCTCATCATCATCGGCGTGCTGGCGGTCGGTGTGCCCTATTTGACCAAATCGAAGCGGTAGAAACCCGGCATCTCCGGACCGAACCACGCGCAAACGAATACTGGGGGTTTGAGTGTGAAGTCGGAACACACCGACGACAACGCCAGCTGGCCTTATCCCATCAAGCAGGCCTCACGCGATCCGGGACCGCTGAACGTCCATCGCAACGCGAACCAGCCGGCGTACGTCGGCATTCCGACGTTCATGAGCCTTCCGATCTGTCTCACTCCTGAAGACCTCCGCGCGGGGGATGTCGACGTGGCCGTGCTCGGCGCCCCGGTGGACACGTCCACCGGCCATCGGGGTGCCGCCTTCGGGCCCCGTGCTCTGCGCGCGGACGAGCGGTACCTGTTCAACAACACGTCCGACCTCGTCAACGCCAGTACGCGCATCAAGCCGTTCGACGAGCTGACCGTCGTCGACTACGGCGACGCCGCCGTCGACCTGTGGAGCATCGAGAACACCGAGCGGACGATCGGGCAGGTGGTCTCCGAGGTGCTCGACGTCGGCGCGGTGCCGATCGTCATGGGCGGAGACCACTCCGTCATGGTGCCCAACGTGCGGGCGCTGGTGGAGAAGTACGGCGCCGACAAGCTCGCCGTCGTCCACTTCGATGCCCACCCGGACTGCCACGAAGAGATCTACGGGCACACCAAGACGCACGCGACCACGATCTGGCGTCTGGTCAACGAGCTGGGCGTCCCCGGCCACAACATCGTGCAGGCGGGCATCCGCACTCCCGGCTCGCCGGACAACCATTTGTTCCACTGGATGCGCAAGGCGGGCATCCACACGCACTTCATGGCCGAGATCGAACGACTCGGTCTGCCCGCGGTGGTCGACAAGGTGATCGCGGAGGCCAGTGACGGTGCCGAGGTCGTCTACGTCTCGTTGGACATCGACGTCGTCGACCCGGCGTACGCGCCGGGCACCGGGACACCGGAGCCCGGTGGCCTGTCGGGCCGGGAGATCCTGACCGCGTTCCGGAGGCTGTGCCACGAACTTCCCGTGGTGGGAATGGACGTCGTCGAGGTCGCCCCGCACCTCGACCCCGGTTACCACACGGCGCTGTTGGCCCGTCGCGTGATCCTGGAGTCGATCAGCGGACTGGCCATGCGCAAGGCGGGTATCAGCACCCGCGACTACCGGCACCCCGTCGTCTCGGGGGAGATCCCCTTCGCGATGCCGGCCCGACGTTCCTGACTCACTCCGGTCGCGGGCCAGGACAGAGTTTTCCGACCCGGCCCGCGATGACGGAGAGCGGTCACCTCAGCACTCGATCACCTCGGTCAGCCAGCGGTCGACCGCGCGTGCGGTGTCGGCACCCAGGTCTTCCATGATCCGGAAGTGGTTGCCCTCGACGTCGAGGGTGGTGTGCGGCAACGGCCAGGTCGGTTGTCCACCGGCCCCGAGCGGATCGGACGCCCGCACGAGCAACGTGGGCGTGTCGATCGGTTTCACGGTCCAATCCAGATTGAAGTACCGGCCCATCGCGGTCAGCCACGCCTCGCCCCACGCGTCGTCGGCGGTGCGGTCGCGCTCGATCAGGCCTCGCCAGGTGTCGTCCATGGCGTCGTCCATGGCCTCCCGGTCGAGCTGCGAGTACGTGTCGAGCAGGATCACCGCCTCGGGCCGCGTTCCCTCGTTCTCCAGCCGAGCCGCCAGCGCGTGGGCGATGACTCCGCCGGAGGAGTAACCGACGAGCGCGAACGGTTCCTGCCCGACGTGCTCCCGCAGGCCCGCGAGATGGACGTCCAGCAGCGCCTCCGCGCTCGCGGGCAGCGGCTCGCCGGTGCGGAACCCGAGCAGGGGCAACACGAACACGTCGCGCTGGTCCCGAAGCCCTCCCGCGAACCGAGCGTAGGTCTGCGGCCCCGTCTTGCCGACGAACGGCGGGACGCACACCAGCCGGGTGCGCCCGCTGCCCTCGGCCATCCGCACGGGGGCGGAGTCGACCGCCAGGTCGTCGGCGCCGTCGAAGGTCGGCAGGAACGTGGCCGCGGTGTTGAGCAGGGCGATGAAGTCGTCGACCCGGCCGAGTTCGCCCGCCCTCTCGTAGAGGACGCTGAGCGTGCCGGGCTTCGCCGCCCCCTGCTCCGACGACTGCTCGCCCACCAGCGACAGCAGGTGCCCGGCGAGCTCCACGGGGGTGCCGAACTCGAACACGGCCGTGGTGCGGACCCGCTGCCCGATGCGCGCGCTGAGGCGCCGGGCCAGGTCCACCGCCGTGACCGAGTCAAAGCCGGCCTCGATCAGCTTGCCGTCGGGCTCGAACGAGTCGGCGTCCGAGTACCCCAGCACCGCCGCGGCGACGGAGCGGACGACCTCCACGACGAACGGAAGCCGTTCCGCCGGAGGCAGTGCGCGAAGCCGCTCGGCGAGGTCCGCTCGGGACGCGGTCGACTCGGCCGGGTCGGTGTCGGACGCGAGCGTCGCCTCGGGCAGTTCGGCGAGCAACGTGCTCGGGCGCGTGGTGGTGAACACGGGAGCGAACGCCGACCAGTCCATGTCGGTGATGGCCAGTGTGGTGTCGTCCTGGTCCAGGGCCTGCGCCAGCGCCCGCACCGCGAGTTCGGGCTGCATCGACCTGAGTCCGCGCCGGGCCATGAGCTCCCGGAACGGGCTGTCGCCGAGGCCTCCGCCGTCCCAGCCGCCCCAGGCGACGGAGCAGGCGGACAGCCCGCGCGCCCGGCGTCGCTGTGCGAGGGCGTCGAGGTGGGCGTTCGCCGCCGCGTACGCGGCCTGCCCGATGCCGCCCCAGACTCCGGCGCAGGACGAGAACAGGACGAACGCGTCGAGTGCGGTGTCGGCGAGCAGCTCGTCGAGCAGTTCGGCGCCGGTGACCTTGCCCGCGTACACCTCGGCGAGGACCTCCGGTGTGGTCTCCTCCAGCGGGATGGACGGCGCGATGCCCGCGGTGTGCACGACGGCGGAGAGCGGCGGCAGCGTGTCGAGGAGGTCGACCAGGGACTCGCGGTCGGCCACGTCGCAGGCCGCGACGGTGACCTTGGCACCCAGCTTCGCGAGCTCCGCCGCCAGTTCGTCGGCTCCCGGCGACTCCCTCCCCCTCCGGCTGGTGAGCACGAGGTGCTGCGCGCCCTCGGCGGCCAGCCAGCGGGCCACGTGTCCGCCCAGGGCACCGGTCCCACCCGTGATCAGCACGGTTCCGTTCGGGCGGTAGCGCCGCGGCGGGACGTCGGCGACGGAGGCGTGTACGAGTCGGCGTCCGAAAGCGCCTCCGGCACGCAACGCCACCTGGTCCTCGGCTCCCCCGGCCAGTACGTCGGCGAGCGCGTGCAGCATGCGCTCGGTCGGCGCGGGCGTGAGGTCGACCAGGCCGCCCCACCTCGCCGGGTGCTCCAGCGCCGCGCTGAAACCGAGGCCCCACACCGACGCCTGGACCGGGTCGACGGGCGCGTCACCGGTGCCCACGGCGACCGCGTTGCGGGTCACCGTCCACAGCGGAGCGTCGAGTCCGGAGTCTCCGAGCGCCTGGACCAACGCCAGCACGGCGTCCGCCGAGGCGGGCAGGAACCGGGGGTGGCTGGGGCGCGAGTCCGCGTCGAAGGCGAGCAGGGACACGATGCCGTCGAGGCCGTCGAGCCCCGACAAGCGGGCCGCAAGCGCCTCCCGCGTCAGCTCCGATGCCGCCGGCGACAGTTCGTGGACGCGCGCTCCCCGCTCGGTCAGCACGCGCACGATCGCCGTGGCAGTGTCGCCGCTGTCGCCGCTGTCGCCGCTGTCACTGCTGTCGCCGCTGTCACTGCCGACACCGCCCTCCGCCGGGCTGAGGACCAGCCAGTCGCCGCCGAGCGTCGCGCGAGCGCCGAGTGTGACCGGCCGCCACTCCACGCGGTACCGCCACGATTCGACCGTCCGCTCCTCGGTGCGCTGCCGGCGCCAGCGGGACAGCGCGGGCAGGACCGCGGCGAGCGCGTCCCGATCGGTGGTCTCCAGCAGGTCGGACAGCGCGCCCAGGTCCTCGTCCGCGACGAGTCCCCAGAACCGCTCCGCGATCGGGTCGCCGCCGTGCGGAGCGTCCTGCGCGGAGGCGGGTTCGTGCCAGTACCGCTTCCGCTGGAAGGGGTACGGGGGCAGCGAGACCGGCTCGGGTTCCGTGCCCTCGAAGGCGACCGGCCAGTCGATCGCGGCGCCGTTGACGTGGGCCTCACCGAGTGCGGCGAGGAACTGCCGCAGCCCGCCCTGGTCGCGGCGGAGCGTGCCGACGACCACCACCTCGTCCGACGCGCTGTGGTCGGCGACCTCGTGCAGCGCGTTGCGCAACACGGGATGCGGCGTCGACTCGATCACGAGGTTGTGCCCGTCGGCGAACAGCTGCCGCACGGCGGGTTCGAACAGCACCGGCTGACGCATGTTCCGGTACCAGTACTCCGCGGTCAGCTCCGCCGTGTCGACACGGGTGCCGGTGACGGTGGAGTAGAACGCGACGTCGGTCGAGACCGGGCGGATCGGGGCGAGGTCCGCGAGCAGGTCGTCGCGCAGCGGTTCCACCTGCGGTGAGTGCCCCGCCCCCGGCGCGCCGGGAATGCGGCGGCAGCGGATCTGCCGGTCCTCGCACACCTGCAGCAGCTCGTCGAGCGCCGCGGGATCACCGGCCACGGTGCCCAGCGCGGGGCCGTTGACGGCGGCCACCGAGAGCCCGTCCCACCGCTCGACCAGCGCGGTCAGTTCGTCGTGCGGCAACGACACCGAGGCCATGGCGCCCCGCCCGGCGATGTGCGTCAACGCACGCGACCGCAGAGCGACGATCCGCGCCGCGTCGTCCAGCGTCAGCGCCCCGGCCTCGTGTGCGGCCGCGATCTCGCCCTGCGAATGACCCACGACCGCCGCGGGTTCGATGCCGTAGGAGCGCCAGAGAGCGGCCAGCGACACCATCATCGTGAACAGCACCGGTTGCACGACGTCGAGCCGCTCCATGGAGGCCGCGCCCTCGACCCCGTTGAGCACGTCGGTGACCGAGAAGTCCACGTAGGACGCGAAGGCCTCCTCGCACCGGCGGACACTCGCGGCGAAGACCTGGGACTCGGTGAGCAACGCGGCCCCCATGCCCGGCCACTGCGATCCCTGCCCCGAGAAGACGAACACCGGCTTGCCGTCGCTGAGCAGCGCGCTGCCCTGCACCGTGCCGGGCACCGGCTCCCCGTCGGCGAGCGCGGCGAGTTGCTCGGAGAAGTCCTTCGCCGTCGCCGCGCTGAGCACGGCCCGGTGCGGCAGCAGGCTCCGCGTGGTGAGCAGCGAGTACCCGACGTCGACCGGGTCCAGCTCCGTCTCGCTCTCGACGCAGGCGTGCAGGCGAGCGGCCTGGGCGCGGAGCGCGGCCGGGGACTTGGCCGACAGCAGCCACGGCACGGCCGCGGGGATCCGCCGGTCGGGCCGTGCGATGCGTTCCACGGCGGGAGGCTGTTCGACGATCACGTGCGCGTTCGTGCCGCTCAGCCCGAACGAGGACACCCCCGCACGACGCGGACGGCCCGTCTCCGGCCACGGACGCGCCTGCGTGAGCACCTCGACCGACCCCGTGGACCAGTCGACGTGGGAGGTCGGCCGCTCGACGTGCAGCGTGCGCGGCAGCAGCCCGTGCCGGATCGCGTACACCATCTTGATCAGCCCCGCGATCCCCGCCGCGGCCTGGCTGTGCCCGATGTTCGACTTGATCGACCCGAGGTACAGGGGCCGGTCGTCCGGCCTGCCCTGCCCGAGGGTCGTGAGCAGGGCGGTCGCCTCGATCGGGTCGCCCAGGGCGGTACCGGTGCCGTGCGCCTCCACCGCGTCGACGTCCGCGGGTGTCAGGGTGGCGGCCGCGAGCGCCTCCCGGATCACGCGCTGTTGAGCGGCCGTGCTCGGCGAGGTGAGCCCGTTGCTCGCGCCGTCCTGGTTGATCGCGCTGCCCTGCAGCACGGCCAGCACCTCGTGGCCGTTGCGCTGGGCGTCGGACAACAGCTCCAGGGCCACGAGTCCCGCGCCTTCGGCGAAGACCGTCCCGTCCGCTCCTTCGCCGAACGCCTTGCAGCGGGCCTGCGACGCGCTCACGTCGATGCCGCTCGCGTCCACCAGCACGGCGAGGTTGGCCAGCACGGTCACGCCACCGGCCAGCGCGATGTCGCACTCGCCCCTCCGCAGCGACTGCATGGCCAGGTGCAGCGCCACCAGCGAGGACGAACACGCCGTGTCCACGGTGAGGGCGGGCCCCTCCAGCCCCAGCATGTAGGCCAGGCGTCCGGAGAGGACGCTCGGGGCACTGCCCGTCAGCACGTACCCCTGCGTCTGCTCGGGGTCCGCGCTGCCGTCGAGGCCGTAACCGGACGTGGTTCCTCCGACGAACACGCCGGTGCGGCTTCCCCGCATCGCCGACGGGTCCAGCCGTGCGCGCTCCAGCGTCTCCCACGCCACTTCGAGGAGAACACGCTGCTGCGGGTCCATCGCCAGAGCCTCGCGCGGGGTGATGCCGAAGAACTCCGCGTCGAAGTGCCCGGCGTCGTCCATGAACCCGCCCTCGCCGGCCGCGTTGCCCCAGCCCCGGTCGGCCGGCAGCGGCGTGATGGCGTCCACCTCGTCGGCGACGAGCTGCCACAACTCCTCGGGCGAGTTCGCGCCGCCGGGGTACCGGCAGGCCATGGAGACGATGGCGACCGGAGCCCCCGTGGACGCCTCCGCGACGCGCAACCGTTCGCGCGTCTCGTGCAGATCGGCGGTGACCCGCTTCAGGTAATCAAGGAGTTTCTGCTCGTTGCTCATTGCTTCCTCGCGAGGTCAGGAGAGGTTCAGATCGTTGTCGATGAGATCGAAGATCTGGTCCGCCGTGGCGTCCTGGATCCGCTGGGACAACTCGTTCTCGGTGGGTGTGGAGTCCTCGAACCGGGCCAGCAGTGTGCGCAGCCGCGTGGCGATCTCCCCGGCGGCACCGTCGTCCGGAGCGAACTCGGCCAGCGCGGCCTCCAGTCGCTCCAGCTCGCCGAGCACCCCGGCGGTCGCCGTCTCGGCCTGGCTCGGCGCGAGTTCGCCGCGCAGGAACTCGGCCAACGCCTGCGGTGTGGCGTGGTCGAAGACCAGCGTGGGGGCGAGCCGGATACCGCTGAGCTTGCCGAGCCGGTTGCGCAGTTCCACCCCGGTCAGCGAGTCGAAACCGAGCTCGCGGAACGCCCGTTCGGCCGCCACGTCGTCCGCGGACGGGAAGCCGAGGACGGCCGCGGCTTCGGTGCGGACCACGTCGAGCAGCAGGCGTGTCTGCTCGGTCTCGGACCGTCCGGCGAGCTGGACGACCAGCCGCGGTGCGCTTTCCGCCGGTGCGTCACCGGCCGCGCGGCGCGTTCGGGGCGCTGCTCCCGCGAAGGCCCGCAGGAGGTGGGCGACCTCGTCGGGCTGCTGCTTCCGCAATCCCGCGACGTCCAGCTTCATCGGCACCAGCAGCGGTTCGCCCACCGCGAGCGCCGCATCGAACAGAGCGAGCCCCTCCTCGGTGCGCAGCCCGCCGACCCCGTCGCGGCCGAGCCGGGCCAGATCGGTCTCGTCGAGGTGCGCGGTCATACCGCCGAGTTCCGCCCACAGCCCCCACGCCAGCGACAACGCCGGACGCCCGGCGGCACGCCTGCGGTGGGCCAGCGCGTCGAGGAACACGTTGGCGGCCGCGTAACTCGACTGCCCGGCACCACCGAACACTCCCGCCGCGCCGGAGTAGAGCACGAACAGCGACAGGTCCGACTCGCGTGTCAGCTCGTCGAGATGGACCGCGCCGTCGACCTTCGACCGCAGGACCGTGCTGACCCGCTCGGGCGTGAGGTTGTCCACCAGGCCGTCGTCGAGCGTGCCCGCCGTGTGCACGACGCCCGTCAGCGCGTCGCCGATGTCGTCGAGCACCGCCGCGAGAGCGGCCCGATCGGCCACGTCGCACGCGACGATGCGGACCCGCGCACCCAACTCGGTGAGTTCGCGGTCCAGCTCCCCCGCGGCGTCCGGTCCGCGCCGGCTGGCCAGGACCAGGTCTCGGACACCGTGCTCGGTCACGAGATGCTTCGCGACCGCCGCACCCAGCTGCCCGGTGCCGCCGGTGACGAGCACGGTGCCGTGTTCCGCCTCGCGCGGCACGGTGAGCACGACCTTGCCGATGTGCTTGGCCTGCGAGATGAAGCGGAACGCGTCCTTGGCCTGCCGCACGTCCCAGGTCCGCGTCGGGAGCGGGCGCAATGCCCCTTCGGCGAACAGGGCCATCACCTCGCGGAGGATCTCCCCCATCCGCTCGGCACCCGCCTCGATCACGTCGAACGCGCGGTACCGCACGCCCGGGTGCTCCGCCGCGACCTGGTCGGGGTCGCGGACGTCGCTCTTGCCCATCTCGACGAAACGCCCGCCCCGCGGCAACAACCGCAGCGACGCGTCGACGAACTCGCGGGCGAGCGAGTCCAGCACCACGTCCACACCGCGCCCGTCCGTGGCATCGAGGACCTTCTTCTCGAAGTCGAGGTCACGGGACGAGGCGAGGTGGTCGTCGGCGACGCCGAGCTCGCGGACGGCGGGCCACTTGCCCGGGCTCGCGGTGGCGAACACCTCCGCGCCCCAGTGCCGCGCGAGCTGCACGGCCGCCATGCCCACGCCACCGGCGGCCGCGTGGATCAGCACCGACTCGCCGCCGCGCAGATCGGCGAGATCACGCAGCGCGTAGTACGCCGTCAGGAACACCACCGGGACCGACGCGCCGTCGACGAACGACCAGTCGTCGGGCAGCTTCACCAGCAGCCTGCCGTCGGCGACCGCGACGGGGCCGACACCACCGGCGAAGATGCCCAGCACCCGGTCTCCGGGCTTCAGACCGGTCACTGCCGAGCCGACCTCGCGCACGACGCCCGCGCCCTCGTTGCCCAGCATGACCTCGTCGGGGTACATGCCCAGCGCGATCAGGACGTCCCGGAAGTTGACGCCCGTCGCCCGCACCTCCAGCCGGACCTCGTGGTCGTCGAGCGGCGCGTCGGCGTCGGGATGCGGCAGCAGCGCCAGGTTGTCCAGCGTGCCCTTGGACGTGACGTCCAGGTGCCAGGGCTGCGACGGCGGCGTGAGCACGACGGAGTCGTCGACCCGGCCCAGCCGCAGCGCGTGCACGGTGCCGTGTCGCAGGGCGAGCTGGGGTTCGTCCGTGGCCAGTGCCCGGGCCAGGACGTCCTCGGACGCCTGGGTTCCGTCGGTGTCGACCAGCACGAACCGGCCCGGGTTCTCCGACTGCGCGGAGCGGACCAGTCCCCAGACGACCGAGGAGGCCAGGTCGGGCACGTCCTCACCGGATCCGGCCGCGACCGCGCCCCGGGTGAGGAACACCAGTCGCGAGCCGGCGTTCGCGGCGTCGGCCAGCCACTCCTGCACCGTGGACAACGCCTTGTGCGCCGTCCGGTGCGGGTCGTCCTCGACCGACGTCCACGGCAGCACGACGGCGTCGTCCGCCGCGGTGTCCGGCAACGGCAGCGTGATCCACTGCGGCCGGAACAGGTTCTGCGTCGCAGTGGTCGCCGCCGCCGCGGCCGCGGGCCGCAGGACCAGCGAGTCCACGATCGCCACCGGGTCGCCGTGAGCGTCGGCGGCCAGCACCGAGACGTTCTCGTTGCCGTGCTTGGTCAGCTTCACCCGCAGTGTCGTCGCGCCCGCGGCCAGCAGGGACACACCGCTCCAGGAGAACGGCAGGTATGCCCCGCCCTCGCCGAACGATGCCACGCCCAGCGCGTGCAGACCCGCGTCGAGCAGCGCGGGGTGCAGCCCGAACCGGCCGGCCTGGCCGTGCTCCGTCTGCGGCAGCTCGACGTCGGCGAAGACCTCGGCGCCCCGGATCCACACGGCCCGAAGCCCCCGGAATACCGGCCCGTAGTCGAGTCCGGCACCCGCCAGCCCGTCGTACAGGCCGTCGATGTCCACCGCCTCGGCCCCTGCCGGCGGCCACTGCCGCAGGTCCTCGGACACGGCGGCAGCGGGCTCGGGGGTGACCACCGCGGTCGCGTGCCGCATCCACGGGAGATCGTGATCCTCGCGGGCGTAGACGCCGAGTTCGCGGGCTCCGGTCTCGTCGGCCGCGTCGACGACGATCTGCACCTGCCGAGGCAACACCAGCGGCGCCTCGATGGTCAGCTCGGCGAGGTGCGAGCAGCCCACCCGGTCGCCCGCCTGCAACGCCAGCTCCACCAACGCGGTCCCCGGAGCCACGACCTGATCCAGCACCACGTGGTCGGCGAGCCACGGCTGCGCCGCCACCGACAAGCGCGTCGTCAGGACGAGCTGCTCACCACCGGCGACGTCCAGTGCCGCACCCAACAGCGGATGGTCCGCCGTGCCGAGCCCGGCGCCTGCGAGGTCGCCGACCACCGCTCCACCACGCGGCCAGTACCGCTGCCGCTGGAACGGATACGTCGGCAACTCCGGCGGGACCGTACCGGCGTTCGCGGTGATCCGCTTCCAATCCACCGCCGCACCGGCGCAGAACGCCTCGGCCGCGGACAGCAACAACCGGCGCAGGTCCCCCTCGTCGCGTCGCAGGGTGCCGACGACCGCCGTGTCCACCGTGCTCGCGGTGTTCACAGCGTTCACAGCGCCGTCGGTGCGCGCGGCACCTTCCACGGTGTCCTGGATCGCCATGGTCAGCACCGGATGCGCACTGACCTCGACGAACAACTGCCGTCCCTCGGCCGCAAGGTGCTCGACCGCCTCCGCGAACCGCACCGTCTGCCGCAGGTTGCGGTACCAGTACTCACCCGTCAGCTGGGTCGTGTCCAGCCACGTCGAGTCCACCGTGGAGTAGAACGGGATCGTGCCCGCCCGAGGCTTCACGGGTGCCAGGACACGCGCGAGCTCGCCCTCGATCCGCTCGACGTGCGCGGAGTGCGACGCGTAGTCCACCGCCACCATGCGGGCCCGGATCCCGTCCGCCTCGCACTCGGCCATGACCTCCGCCAGAGCCTCCGGGTCACCGGCCAGCACGACCGCGTTCGGGCCGTTGACCGCCGCGACCGACACCCGGTCGCGGAGTCGGCCGGTGACGTCGTCGAGCGGCGCCGCGACCGAGAGCATCCCGCCCGCGCCGGCCAGCCCGGCCGCGATGGCCTGGCTCCGCAGGGCCACCACGCGAGCACCGTCGCTCAGGCTCAGGCCGCCCGCGACGACCGCTGCGGCGATCTCGCCCTGCGAGTGCCCCACGACCGCGCCGGGTGTCACACCCAGCGACTCCCACGTCGCGGCCAACGACACCATCACCGCCCACAACACGGGCTGCACCACGTCGACCCTGGCCAGCGCGGCCTCGTCGTCGAGGACGTCCAACAACGACCAGTCGGTGAACGGTGCCAGCGCGGCGGCGCACTCCCGCAGCCGCTCGGCGAACACCGGGCTCTCCTCCACCAGCCGAGCCGCCATGCCGACCCACTGCGAACCCTGGCCCGGGAACACGAACACCACGCGGTCCACATCGGACGCGGTGCCCTGTGCCGCTCCAGCGGGGATCCGGCCCTCGGCGATCTCGGCCAGCAGCGTGTGCGGGTCGTCGCCCACGACCACCGCCCGGTGCTCGAACACCGGGCGAGCGGCAAGGCCCACCGCCACGTCACCGACATCGCCGTCGAAGTCCACGACGCGGGCGGCCAGCTCCCGCAGCGCGCTCTCGGACTTGGCCGACAGCACCCACGGGACGACGTCGCGCCGAGACACCTCGACCGCGGCCGCCTCGGGTGCCTGCTCCAGGATGAGGTGAGCGTTGGTGCCGCTCATGCCGAAGGCGGAGATCCCGGCCCGCCGCGGATGGCCGTTCTGCTTCCAGTCCTGTGCCTCGGTCAGCAGCTCGACCGTGCCCGACGACCAGTCGACGTGCGGGGACGGCGTGTCGACGTGCAGCGTCCTCGGCAGCACACCGTGCCGCATCGCGAGCACCATCTTCATCACGCCCGCGACACCGGCCGCGGCCTGGGTGTGGCCGATGTTCGACTTCACCGAGCCCAGCCAGAGCGGCCGGTCGCGGTCCTTGCCGTAGGTGGCCAGCAGCGCCTGTGCCTCGATCGGGTCGCCCAGCGTGGTTCCGGTGCCGTGCGCCTCGATGGCGTCCACATCGGACGTCTGTAGTCCGGCGTTCGCGAGTGCCGCCCGGATGACGCGCTGCTGCGACGGACCGTTCGGCGCGGTGAGACCGTTGGACGCGCCGTCCTGGTTGGTCGCGCTGCCACGGATCACGGCGAGGATGGTGTGCCCGTTGCGTTGAGCGTCCGACAGGCGCTCGACGAGGAGCACGCCGGCACCCTCGCCCCAGCCGGTGCCGTCGGCGGCCTCGGCGAACGCCTTGCACCGGCCGTCGGTCGCCAGGCCCCGCTGGGCGCTGAAGTCGACGAACGCGCCCGGCGTGGACATGACCGTGACCCCGCCGGCCAGCGCCATCTCGCATTCGCCGTTGCGCAGTGCCTGCACGGCCAGGTGAATGGCGACCAGCGACGACGAGCACGCCGTGTCCACGGTCACCGCCGGTCCTTCCAGCCCGAACGTGTAGGCGATGCGGCCCGACACCACACTGGCCGAGATCCCGGTGCCCAGGTGCCCGTCACCGATGTCGGCCGACCCCAGCAGCACCGACAGGTAGTCCTGGCCGTTGGATCCGACGAACACACCGGTCCGGCTGCCCTTCGCCGCCACCGGGTCGATACCGGCGCGTTCGAACGCCTCCCACGACGTCTCCAGCAGCAACCGCTGCTGCGGGTCCATCGACACGGCCTCGCGCGGGGAGATCCCGAAGAACGTGGGGTCGAACTCGCCCACGTCGTACAGGAACGCACCGTCACGGGTGTAGCTCGTGCCGGGGTTGCCGGGCTCCGGGTCGTAGAGCGTGTCGAGGTCCCAGCCTCGGTCGGTGGGGAACGGGCCGACCGCATCCCGGCCTTCCGCGAGGAGCTTCCACAGCTGTTCGGGCGTCTCGACACTGCCGGGGAAGCGGCACGCCATGCCCACGATCGCGATCGGCTCGTCGTGGTCGACGGTCGTCACCGTCCCGATCTCGGCGCTCGCCGCGCCGTCGAGGAGTTCCGTGCCGAGGTGCTCCGCGAGGGCCTTCGCGTTCGGGTAGTCGAAGACCAGGGTCGCGGGCAGCTCCAGCCCGGTCAGCGGAAGCAGCCGGTTACGCAGCTCCACCGCGGTGAGCGAGTCGAAGCCGAGCTCGCGGAACGAGCGGTCCGGCTCGACGGCGTCCGCGTTCGCGTAGCCGAGGACCACGGCGGCCTCGGTGCGCACCAGGTCCAGCAGGTACCGCTGCTGGGCCGCGGAGTCCAGCCCGGCCAGCGTGTCCTTCAACCCGGACGAGGCGTCGCTCGTGACCTCGTTCTCGACGACGGCCTCGGCGATCTCGCCGAGCAGTGGGCTCGGCCTGCGGGCGGTGAACACGGAGGCGAAGGTCGGCCAGTCGACGTCGGCGACGGTGACCGTGACATCACGCTGCGCCTGCTCCAGAGCCCGCAACGCCCGCTCCGCCGACAACGCCACCAGACCACGCCTGGCCAGATGCTCGCCCGCCTCACCCGTGGCCATGCCGCTTCCGGCCCACGGACCCCACGCCACCGACGTCCCCGGCAAACCATCAGCACGACGCTGCTCGATCAACGCGTCCAAGAACGCATTGCCCGCCGCATAACCGCACTGGCCACCACTACCCCACGTCGCAGCAATGGACGAGAACACGATGAAGGCGTCGAGGTCCTCGGTGAGCTCGTGCAGGTTCACCGCACCCGCAACCTTGCCCGCCACCACCTCGGCGAACTCCTCCACCGAACAATCAACCAACGGCGTCGACTGAGCGATGCCCGCCGCATGCACCACCACCGACAGATCCGACAGACCCGCCACAAGCTCGGCAACCGCATCCCGATCCGCCACATCACACGCAGCGACCGTCACCTCGACACCCAAGCCACGCAACTCATCAGCGAGCTCGGGAGCGTGCCCCCGGCGACTCACCAAGACCAAGTGCTCGACACCGCGCCCGGCCAACCACCGAGCCACCTGCGAGCCCAGAGCACCCGTGCCACCCGTGATCAACGCCGTGCCGGAGAACGACCACGACCCCTCGACCGTCGCCGAGTGCGCGGCCGGGACCAACCGACGCGCGAACACCCCACTCGACCGGACCGCCACCTGATCCTCGGACCCGTCAGCCAGCAGCCTCAGCACGACGTCCGCGTCGAACTCCTCGGGCAGGTCGATCAGACCGCCCCACGTGTCGGGGTGCTCCAACGCCGCGACTCGGCCTAGGCCCCAGACCTGCGCCTGCTCGACAGCGCGGATGCGGTCGGAACGCCCAACCGACACCGCACCCCGCGTGAGCGCCCAGACCTTCGTGCCCGTCTCGACCGCCGCCTGCACCAACACCAACGTGCTCGGCGCATCCAGACACGACACCACACCACCGACATCACGCAGCAGCTCGGCCAGCTCAGCCCGGTCGACCTGCTCGACGACCCGCACCTCACCCAACGCCGCCAAGCCCTCGTCAGGCTCGGAGGTCAGCACCAACCAGCGACCCGACGGCGTCGCGTTCGAAACGGCAACGGGCACCCACGACACCGCATACCGCCAGTCCTGCACCACCGACGACTCACGACGACGCTGACGCCACGCCGACAACGACGGCAACAACTCACCCAACGACCGCTCGTCGTGCCCGAGCTCCGTGGCGAGGGAACGCGCGTCGGCTCGCTCCACGATGTCCCAGAACTCCTGGTCGACCACATCGCCCTGCGCAGCCGAGCCACCGACCTCCAGCCAGTAGCGCTCACGCTGGAAGGCATACGTCGGCAGATCGATCCGAGCGCCCTCGACCAACGTGGTCCAGTCGACGGCGACACCACGGCAGTGCATCGCGGCCAGCGCGCCGATCGCCGTGCGCACCTCGGGACGGTCACCCCGCAGCATCGGCACGAACAAGCCCTCGGACACACAGTCCTGAGCCATGCCACAGAGCACTCCGTCGGGACCGAGCTCGACGAAGTTGCTCACACCCTGCGCAGCGAGAGTGCTGACGCCGTCGGCGAAACGCACCGCTTCCCGCACGTGCGAGACCCAGTACTCCGGCGAGGCCAGGTCGTTCGAGAGCTCACCCGTCAGATTCGAGACCACCGGAATCCGCGGTTGCTGGAACACAAGCCCGCTGAGGATTCCGCGGAACTCGTCCAGCATCGGCTCCATCAACGGCGAGTGGAAGGCGTGGCTCACCGCCAGGCGCTTGGTCTTACGACCCCGAGCGGCGAACTCCTCCGCCACCGCAAGAACAGCCGACTCAACACCCGAAATCACCACCGAGTTGGGTCCGTTGATCGCAGCGATCCCCCACTCCTCGGTGGGTTGGAACTCCTCCTCGGTGCCCTCGATGGCGATCATCGCCCCACCAGCAGACAGAGCCTGCATCAGACGCCCGCGAGCAGCGACGAGAGCGCAGGCGTCCTCCAGCGACAACACGCCAGCCACGTGCGCGGCGGCGATCTCACCGATCGAGTGCCCCATCAGGAAATCGGGGCGAACACCCCACGACTCCAGCAGACGGAAGAGCGCGATTTCGACCGCGAACAGAGCCGCCTGAGCGAACTCGGTCTGGTTCAGCTCCTCCGCATCACCCTCGATCACCTCACGCAGACGCGGATGCAACAGCTCACACGCCGCATCGAAAGCCTCAGCGAACACCGGGAACTCGCCATACAACTCCCGACCCATACCGACCCGCTGAGCACCCTGACCGGTGAACAAGAACGCCGTCTTGCCCCGCACCACCGAACCAGTGACCACATCAGCCGACGAACGACCCTCCGCCAACGCCGCCAGAGCGGCGTCGCGGTCGTCACCCAGGACGACGGCGCGGCGCTCCAGGGCGGCGCGGGTGGTCGCCAACGAGAACGCGATGTCGACCGGGTCTCCGTCGGCGAGGCCACGCAGTGCGGCGGCCTGCGCCTGCAACGCGGCCTCGGTCTTCGCCGACAGCACCCACGGCACCACCGACGGAGCCTGCGGGACCACGTCGAACTGCTGCTCCGGGGCCTCCTCGATGATCGTGTGCGCGTTGGTGCCGGAGATGCCGAACGACGACACCGCCGCCCGTCGCGGACGACCGTCCTCCAACCACGGCTGCGGCTCGGTGAGCAGCTCCACCGCTCCGGACGACCAGTCCACATGCGACGACGGCTGATCGACGTGCAACGTCTTCGGCAACACGCCGTGGCGCAGCGCCATGACCACCTTGATGATGCCCGCGACACCCGCGGCGGCCTGCGTGTGACCGATGTTGGACTTCACCGAGCCCAGATACAGCGGCCGGTCCCGGTCCTTGCCGTACGTGGCGAGCAACGCCTGTGCCTCGATCGGGTCACCCAGCGGCGTACCCGTGCCGTGCGCCTCGACAGCGTCCACCTCGGCTGGTTCCAGGCCCGCACTCGCCAGCGCGGCGCGGATCACGCGCTGCTGCGACGGACCGTTCGGGGCGGTCAGACCGTTCGACGCGCCGTCCTGGTTGATCGCGCTCCCGCGCACCACGGCGAGGATGCGGTGTCCCTTGCGCTGCGCGTCCGACAGCCGCTCCACCAGCAGCATCCCGGCGCCTTCACCCCAGCCGGTGCCGTCGGCGCCGTCAGCGAACGCCTTGCACCGGCCGTCCGCCGACAGGCCTCCCTGGGCGCTGAACTCGATGAACGCTCCGGGCGCCGACATGACGGTGGCACCACCGGCCAGCGCCATGTCGCACTCGCCGTTGCGCAGCGCCTGCATCGCCCAGTGCAGTGCCACGAGCGACGACGAACACGCGGTGTCGACCGTGACCGCTGGGCCTTCCAAACCGAACGTGTAGGCCACGCGACCGGACGCCACGCTCGGCGTCGTGCCGGTCATCAGGTGCCCTTCGAGGCCGTCGGGCATCTGGGCCACACCGACGGCGTAGCCCTGTGTCGCCGTGCCGACGAACACGCCGGTCTGGCTGCCCTTCACCGACAGCGGATCGATCCCCGCCCGCTCGAACGCTTCCCACGACGTCTCCAACAGCAACCGCTGCTGCGGATCCATCGCCAACGCCTCACGCGGCGAAATCCCGAAGAACCCGGGATCGAACTCCGGCGCGTCGTAGAGGAAACCGCCTTCCCGGGCGGCGCGGACGTCGACGTCCCAGCCGCGGTCGGTGGGGAAGCCGGAGATGGCGTCGCGGCCGGACTCGACCAGCTGCCAGAACTCCTCCGGCGAGGTCACTCCACCCGGGTAGCGGCAGCCGATGCCGACGATCGCGATGGGCTCGTCCGTCACGCTCCGGCGGGTTTCGGCGACCGCGACGGCTGCCTGCTCGCCGACCAGGTCACCCCGGACGTGGTCCGCCAGATCCTGTGGTGTCGGGTAGTCGAAGACCAGCGTCGCCGGAAGCTTCAGTCCGGTGGCCGCGTTGAGGCGGTTGCGCAGCTCGATGGCGGTCAGGGAGTCGAAGCCCAGCTCGCGGAACGAACGATCTGGTTCCACCAGCTCGACATCGTGATAGCCCAGTACGAGGGCTGCCTGCTCGCGGATGACCCCGGTCAGGAGTTCGAGCTGCTGCTCACCGGACAGCCCGGCGAGGCGCTGCGCCAGCGAGTCCCCGGAGTCCATGGTGCGGGCTGCCGCCGCGCGGCGGGTCACGCGCACCAGCGAGCGCAGCAGCGGAGGAACGTCCTCGGCCCTAGCCTGACCCGACCCGAGCTCCAGTGCCACCGGCACCAGCACCGCGTCGGCCCGCGACCGCGCACTGTCCAGCAACGCCAGACCCTGCTCCGGCGTGAGCGCGTCACTTCCCGAACGGGAGATGCGGTCGCGGTCGGTGTCGGCGAGTCCGGCGCCCATGCCGCCGTCCTGCTGGTCCCACAACCCCCACGCCAACGACAAACCCGGCAGGCCCTGGGCCCTGCGGTGCGCGGCCAGACCGTCGAGGAACGCATTGGCCGCCGAGTAGTTCGCCTGTCCAGCGTTGCCGAAGACGCCTGAGGCGGAGGAGAACAACACGAACTCCGCCACATCGTGGTCCCGGGTCAGCTCGTGGAGATTCCACGCCGCCGATGCCTTGGGATCCATGACCTTCCGCACGCGCTGATCGGTGAGTGATTCGACGACGCCGTCGTCGAGGACACCGGCGGTGTGCACCACGCCGGTCAGCTTGTCGATACCGGCGACGACCTCGGACAACGCCTCCCGGTCGGCGGCATCGCACGCCACGACCGAGACGTCAGCACCAGCGCTGGTCAACGCGGCCGTCAACTCCGCCGCACCGCCGGCATCGGGACCGCGACGGCTGAGCAACACCAGACGACGGACACCCTGCTCGACCAACCGGCGCGCCACCAGCCCACCCAGGCTTCCGGTGCCCCCGGTGATCAGCACGGTGCCATCGGGGTCCAACGGCTGCGGCAGCGACAACACGACCTTGCCGACATGCTTGGCCTGCGACATGAACCGAAACGCCTCCACCGCCTGGCGCACGTCCCAGACCCGCACCGGCAACGGCCGCAACGCACCGGCCTCGAACAGCGTGACCAGCTCGGTCCACATCTCGGCAATGCGCACCGGACCGGCCTCGATCAGATCGAACGACCGGTACCGCACACCCGGGTACTCCGTCGCGACCTGCTCGGGGTCACGAACGTCGGTCTTGCCCATCTCCACGAACCGACCACCGCGCGGCAACAACCGCAACGACGCATCCACGAAGTCGCCCGACAACGCGTCGAGCACGACATCCACACCACGGCCTTCGGTCGCGGCCAGGAACTTCTCCTCGAAACCGAGGTCGCGGGAGGAGGCCAGGTGCTCGTCGGGCAGTCCGACCGCGTCCCACTTGGCCGGGCTCGCCGTGCCGAACACCTCCAGGCCCCAGTGCTTCGCCAACTGCACCGCCGCCATGCCCACACCACCGGCAGCGGCGTGAATCAACACCGACTCACCCGAGCGCACGTCCGCCAGATCCCGCAACGCATAGAACGCCGTCAGGAACACGATCGGAACAGTCGCCGCCTCAGCAAACGACCACTCGTCCGGAATCCGCGTCACCATGCGCGCATCCGACACCGCGACCGGCCCGAACGCGCCCGACAGCAGACCCATCACCCGGTCGCCCGGCACCACGTGCGTGACCTCGGAACCGACCTCCAGCACCACACCGGCGCCCTCGATACCCATGAGCCCCGCGTCACCCGGATACATACCCAAGGCGTTCAACACGTCCCGGAAGTTCACACCCGCCGCACGCACCGCGATGCGCACATCCCACGGGCCCAGGGAAGCCTCGGCCTCCGGGTACTCGATCAGCGACAGGTTCGACAACGTCCCCTTGCCGACACTGTCCAAGCGCCAGGTACCGGCGGGAGCCACCAGCTGCTTCGCGGCCCGGCCCAACCGAGCCACGAAGACCTCGCCACCACGCACGACGGCCTGCGGCTCACCCGAAGCGGCCACGGCACCCAGCAGATCGGTCGAGCGCGGATCGTCGTCGACGTCCACGATCACCACCCGGTCCGGATGCTCGGCCTGCACCGACCGCACCAAGCCCCACACACCCGCGGCAGGAACATCGCGCACCGGCTCACCGGGCTCGACCGCGACCGCACCCCGCGTCACGACCACCAGACGCGCGTCGGCCTCGCCACCGGCCAGCCACTCCTGCACCGACACCAACACCGACGACACCACGTCGACCGGCCCACCGGGCACACACTCCAGCACGGTGTGCTCCACGGCGAGACCGTCCTGCAGCGGCAGCGGTTCCCAGTTCAGCTGGAACAGCGTGTCGTCGGCCGCGGACGTCGGCAGCGCCTCCTCCGACACCGCCCGCATGACGAGCGAGTCCACCGACGCGACCGGCCCGCCCTCGGCGTCGGCGAGCACGATGGACAGGGAGTCCTCGGCGTCGGCCGGCGAGAGCTTGACCCGAACAGAGGTGGCTCCGACCGCGAACAACGACACCCCGGACCAGGCGAACGGGATGCGGCCACCGGTGTCCTGTCCCCCGTCTCGCAGGATCCACGCGTGCAGGCAGGCGTCGAACAACGCCGGATGCAGGCCGAAGCGTTCCGCATCGCCCGCGGCCTCCTCGGGCAGGGCCACGGTGGCGAACACGTCGTCGCCTCGGACCCACACCTCCTGCAGGCCCTGGAACTTCGGCCCGTACACGAAGCCCGCGTCCGCCAGGCCTTCGTACAGGCCCGCGAGGTCGACTTCCCGCGCGCCGGACGGCGGCCACGCCGCCAGATCGGCGTGCGGGTACGGGTTGCGCGGCGACACCACGCCCGTGGCGTGGCACGTCCACACGCCGTCGCCGGCGGCTCCGTCGAACCGCGAGTACACCGAGATTTCGCGGTTGCCCTCGTCCTCCGGCGCACCGACCACGACCTGGAGCTGGACACCCTCCGACTCCGGCAGCACCAGTGGGGCGTGCAGGGCGAGTTCCTCGACGTGTCCGCAGCCGACCCGGTCGCCCGCCGCGACGGCCAACTCGACCAGCGCGGTCCCCGGCACCAGAGCCCGGCCGAGGATCTGGTGCTCGGCCACCCACGCGTGGGTGCGGGTCGACAACCGGCCCGTCAGCACGATGCCGTCGCCCGCGGCCAACTCGACCGCGGCGCCGAGCAACGGGTGCGTCTCGGCGGTCAGGCCGAGCAGTCCGGGTTCGGCGGCGATCTGGTGTCCGGACGAGTCCAACCAGTAGCGACCGCTTTGGAACGCGTAGGTGGGCAGGTCCACGCGCTGAGCGCCGGTCCCGTCGAAGTGCACCGTCCAGTCGACGTCGGTGCCGGTCACGGACAGCTGCGCGAGGGCCGTCATCGCGCCGGCGACTTCCGGTCGGCCGCCACGGAGCATCGGCACGAACAGCGCATCGGACTCGGGCAGGCATCCCTGGGCCATCGCCGTGAGGACTCCGTCCGGCCCGAGCTCCAGGAACGTGGTGACACCCTGGGCCGCCACCGTGCTCACGCCGTCGGCGAAGCGCACCGGCCTGCGGACGTGCGCGACCCAGTAGGCCGGCGACGCCAGGTCGGTGGCGATCCCGCCGGTCACGTTCGACACGACCGGGATCTGCGGCTCGTGGAAGTCCAGGCCGCGCAGCACGTCGGCGAACTCGCCGAGCATCGGCTCCATCAGCGGTGAGTGGAAGGCGTGGCTCACCGACAGGCGCTTGGTCTTGCGGCCCCGGGCGGCGAACTCCTCCGCGATTGCCGACACGGCGGCCTCGGCACCGGAGAGGACGACCGAGTTCGGGCCGTTGACGGCCGCGATCCCCCACTCCTCGGTGGGTTCGAACTCGTCCTCGGTGGCCTCGATGGCGATCATCGCCCCACCGGCGGGCAGAGCCTGCATCAGACGCCCACGAGCTGCGACGAGCGTGCACGCGTCCTGCAACGACAGCACGCCGGACACGTGAGCTGCGGCGATCTCGCCGATCGAGTGCCCCATCAGGTAATCCGGGCGAACACCCCACGACTCCAGCAGCCGGAACAACGCCACCTCGACCGCGAACAACGCAGCCTGCGTGAACACCGTCCGATCCAGCAACTCCGGTTCACCGAACACGACCTCCCGCACCGGCCGATCGAGCTCGCGATCCAGATGCGCACACACCGCGTCGAAGGACTCGGCGAAGACAGGGAACTCGGCGTACAGCTCCCGCCCCATGCCGACCCGCTGCGCGCCCTGACCCGTGAACAGGAACGCGAGCTTCCCGGTTCTCACCACGCCCTCGACGACCGACGCGGTGTCGCCGCCCTCGGCGTAGTGCCACAACGCCTGCACCGCGGCCGAGCGGTCGTCGCCCAGCACCACGGCGGTGTGTTCCCACGACGACCGTGTGGTGACCAGCGAGTACGCCACGTCGAGCAGGGAATCCGTGGTGGTCTCCATCATCGCGGCGAGCCGCTCGGCCTGCGCCCGAAGGGCCACCGCGGAGCGGCCGGACAGGACCAGCGGCAGCAGCGACGGTGTCCGCGCCGACTCCGGGCGTTCCACCGGTTCCTCGACCGGCGCCTCTTCCAGAATCGTGTGCGCATTGGTGCCGCTGAAGCCGAACGACGACACCGCCGCCCGCCGCGGGTGGCCGTTCTCCAGCCACTTCTGGGGCTCGGTGAGCAGCTCGACCGCGCCGGAGGACCAGTCGACGTGCGACGAGGGCTCGTCGACGTGCAACGTCTTGGGCAACACGCCGTGGCGCATCGCCAGGACCATCTTCATCACGCCCGCGACACCGGCGGCGGCCTGGGTGTGGCCGATGTTCGACTTCACCGATCCCAGGTACAGCGGGCGGTCGCGGTCCTTGCCGTAGGTGGCCTGAAGCGCCTGCGCCTCGATCGGGTCACCCAGTGCCGTCCCTGTGCCGTGCGCCTCCACGGCGTCCACATCGGATGGCGCCAGACCCGCACTCGCCAGTGCCGCCCGGATGACGCGCTGCTGCGACGGGCCGTTCGGAGCCGTCAGACCGTTGGAGGCGCCGTCCTGGTTCACCGCGCTGCCACGAATCACCGCCAGGACCTTGTGCCCGTTGCGTCGCGCGTCGGACAGGCGTTCCACCAGCAGCACGCCGACGCCTTCGCCCCAGCCGGTGCCGTCGGCGGCCTCGGCGAACGCCTTGCACCGACCGTCCGTCGCCAGGCCACGCTGAGCGCTGAACTCCACGAACGCGCCTGGGGTGGACATGACGGTCACACCGCCGGCCAACGCCATCTCGCACTCACCGTTGCGCAGCGCCTGCACCGCGAGATGCAGCGCCACCAGCGACGACGAGCACGCCGTGTCCACGGTCACCGCCGGGCCTTCGAGCCCGAACGTGTACGACACCCGGCCGGACATCACGCTCGCCGAGTTGCCGGTGCCGAGGTGACCGTCGTGGCTCTCGTCCGCACCAGCCAGTACCACCAGGTAGTCCTGGCCGTTGGAGCCGACGAACACACCGGTCCGGCTGCCGCGCCGCGTCGTCGGGTCGATGCCCGCGCGCTCGAACGCCTCCCAGGACGTCTCCAGCAGCAACCGCTGCTGCGGATCCATCGCCACCGCCTCGCGCGGGGAGATCCCGAAGAACGCCGGATCGAAATGCCCGGCCGTGTCGAGGAAGGCACCGTCCTTCGTATAGGTCGTGCCGAGGTGCTCGGGGTCCGGGTCGTAGAGCGTGTCGAGGTCCCAGCCCCGGTCGGTGGGGAACTCGCCGACCGCGTCCCGGCCTTCCGCGAGGAGGTTCCACAACTGCTCCGGGGTGTGGACGCCGCCGGGGAAACGGCACGCCATGCCCACGATCGCGATCGGCTCGTCGCTCGCGACCGCTGACGTCGCCTCCACCTCGGCATCCGACTGCCCGTCGACGAGCTCCGCCCTGAGGTACTCGGCGAGCACCGTGGAGGTGGGGTAGTCGAAGACCAGGGTCGCGGGCAGCTCCAGCCCGGTCAGCGGAAGCAGCCGGTTGCGCAGCTCCACCGCCGTGAGCGAATCGAAACCCAGCTCGCGGAACGCCCGGCCCGGCTCGACGGCGTCCGCGTTGGCGTAACCCAGGACGACCGCCGCCTCGGAGCGCACCAGGTCCAGCAGGTACCGCTGCTGGGCTGCGGAGTCCAGCCCGGCCAGCGTCGTCTTCAGCTCCGAGGCATCGGTGAGCTCCGGCTGCGACTCGACCGCCACGCCCGGCAGCTGCGACAGCAGCGGACTGGGCCTGCGCACCGTGAACACGGGAGCGAACTGCGACCACTCCACGTCGGCGACCGCGACGGTGGCGTCGTTGCGGGCCTGGTCCAACGCCATCACGGCGCGCTCGGGCGCCATCGCCGTGAGACCGCGTTTGGCGAGCTCGTCACCGGCTTCGCCCGTGGCCATGCCGCTTCCGGCCCACGGACCCCACGCGATCGACGTCCCCGGCAAACCATCAGCACGACGCTGCTCGATCAGGCCGTCCAGGAACGCATTGCCCGCCGCATAGCCGCACTGGCCACCACTGCCCCAGGTCGCAGCGATCGAGGAAAACACGATGAAGGCGTCGAGGTCCTCGGTGAGCTCGTGCAGGTTCACCGCACCCGCAACCTTGCCCGCCACCACCTCGGCGAACTCCTCCACCGAACAATCCACCAACGCCGTCGACTGAGCGATGCCCGCCGCATGCACCACCACCGACAGACTCGGCAGACCCGCCACAAGCTCGGCAACCGCATCCCGATCCGCCACATCACACGCAGCGACCGTCACCTCGACACCCAGCCCACGCAACTCATCAGCGAGCTCGGGGGCTCCAGGCGAATCAGGTCCCCGGCGGCTCACCAGCACCAGGTGCTCGACACCGCGCCCGGCCAACCACCGAGCCACCTGAGCACCCAACGCACCCGTGCCACCGGTGACCAGCGCGGTCCCCGACAGCGACCAGGGCCCGGACGCGGCAGACGCCCCCGCCGGAGTCAGGCGGCGGGTGAAAACGCCACTCGACCGGACGGCCACCTGATCCTCGGACCCGTCAGCGAGAACGCTCTCGACCAGGCTCAGCACTCGGGAGTCGACCCGCTCGGGGAGGTCGATCAGACCGCCCCACGTGTCGGGGTGCTCCAACGCCGCGACTCGGCCTAGGCCCCAGACCTGAGCCTGCTCGACAGCACGAATGCGGTCGGAACGACCCACTGACACCGCACCCCGCGTGAGCGCCCAGACCTTCGCGCGCGTCTCGACCGCCGCCTGCACCAACACCAACGTGCTCGGCGCATCCAGACACGACACCACACCATCGACGCCACGCAGCAGCTCGGCCAGCTCAGCCCGGTCGACCTGCTCGACGACCCGCACCTCACCCAACGCCGCCAAGGCCTCGTCGGGCTCCGGCGTCAGCACCAACCAGCGCCCGGTGACCTCGGACTGCGGCACCGACACCGGCGTCCACGACACCGCATACCGCCAGTCCTGCACCACCGACGACTCACGACGACGCCTGCGCCACGCCGACAACGACGGCAACAACTCACCCAACGACTGCTCGTCCAGCCCCAACTCCGACGCCAACGCACCAGCATCGGCCCGCTCGACGAACTCCCAGAACTCCTGGTCGACCACATCGCCCTGCGCAACGGAGCCACCGACCTCCAGCCAGTAGTGCCGGCGCTGGAAAGCGTAGGTGGGCAGGTCGACGCGATCTCCCCGCACGAGGGCCGTCCAGTCGACAGCAATGCCACGGCAGTGCATCGCAGCCAAAGCGCTCAGCGCGGTGCGCACCTCGGGCCGGTCACCCCGCAGCACCGGAACGAACAAGCCCTCGGACACCGACTGCTGCGCCATCCCCGACAACACACCATCGGGACCAAGCTCGACGAAGTTGCTCACACCCTGCGCAGCGAGAGTGGCGACGCCATCGGCGAAACGCACCGCCTCCCGCACATGCGACACCCAATACTCCGGCGAGGCCAGGTCGGTCGACAGCTCGCCGGTCAGGTTCGACACGACCGGAATCTGCGGAGCCGTGAACGTCAGACCGCCGAGGATCTCACGGAACTCGGCGAGCATCGGCTCCATCAACGGCGAATGGAACGCATGACTGACGCTGAGCCGCTTCGTCTTGCGACCCCGCGCTGCGAACTCCTCCGCCACCGCGAGAACCGCGGCCTCGACGCCGGAAATGACGACCGAGTTCGGGCCGTTGATCGCGGCAATACCGAACTCGTCTGTCGGCTCGAACTCGTCTTCAGTGGCCTCGACGGCCACCATCGCCCCACCAGCAGGCAGAGCCTGCATCAACCGCCCACGAGCCGCGACGAGCGTGCACGCGTCCTGCAACGACAGCACGCCGGCAACATGAGCTGCGGCGATTTCACCGATCGAGTGCCCCATCAGGAAGTCCGGGCGAACACCCCACGATTCGAGGAGCCGGAACAGCGCCACCTCGACCGCAAACAGAGCGGCTTGGGCGAACTCGGTTTGATTCAGCTCCTCCGCATCGCTCTCAATGACCTCACGCAGACGCGGGTTCAGCAGCTCACACGCAGCATCAAAAGCCTCAGTGAACACCGGGAACTCGCCATACAGCTCACGCCCCATACCGACCCGCTGAGCACCCTGGCCCGTGAACAGGAACGCCGTCCTGCCTCGCATCACCGACCCGGTGACCACATCAGCCGACGAACGCCCCTCGGCCAACGCCTCCAGAGCCGACAGCAACTCGTCCCGGCTCTCGCCCAACACCACGGCGCGGTGATCCCACGCCGCCCGCGTCGTCACCAGCGAGAACGCCACGTCGGCCGACTCAGCCGACTCCACCCTCGCTCGGAGTGCCGAAGCCTGGCCACGCAATGCCTCCACGGTCTTGCCCGACAGCACCCAGGGGACCGTCGACGGCACCCGACGCTCCACCACCGCGAGGTTCTGCTCGGGCGCCTGCTCGATGATCGTGTGCGCGTTCGTGCCGGAGATACCGAACGACGAGATGCCCGCACGACGAGGACGACCGTGGTCGGGCCACGGCTGCGCCTCGGTGAGCACCTGAACCGCGCCGGACGACCAGTCCACATGCGACGACGGCTGATCGACGTGCAACGTCTTCGGCAACACGCCATGCCGCATCGCCAGGACCATCTTGATCACACCCGCCACACCCGCGGCAGCCTGCGTGTGACCGATGTTCGACTTCACCGACCCCAGCCACAACGGCCGGTCCCGGTCTCGGCCGTACGCCTCGAACAAGGCCTGCGCCTCGATCGGATCGCCCAGGGCCGTGCCGGTGCCGTGCGCCTCGACGGCATCCACATCGGACGGCGAAAGGCCCGCGCTCTCCAACGCAGCCCTGATGACGCGCTGCTGCGACGGACCGTTCGGCGCCGTCAGGCCGTTCGACGCACCGTCCTGGTTGATCGCGGTGCCACGCACGACGGCGAGGATGGTGCGGCCGTTGCGCTGAGCATCCGACAGTCGCTCCACCAGCAGCATGCCGACACCCTCACCCCAGCCGGTGCCGTCGGCGCCCTCGGCGAACGCCTTGCACCGACCGTCGGCGGCGAGGCCACCCTGCGCGCTGAATTCCTCGAAGGCGCTGGAGGTGGACATGATCGTCACACCGCCGGCCAGCGCCAGATCGCACTCACCGTTGCGCAACGCCTGCGCCGCCAGGTGCAGCGCCACCAGCGATGACGAGCACGCCGTGTCGACCGTGACCGCGGGGCCTTCCAACCCGAACGTGTAGGCGATACGACCCGAGGCGACACTCGGCGTCGTACCGGTGAGGACGTGCCCCTGCACGCCGTCCGGTGCCGACGCGCCCACCGCGTAGCCCTGGGCCGCCGCGCCCACGAACACGCCCGCCTGGCGGCCCCGGACCTGCGCCGGAGTGATCCCCGCGCGTTCCAGCGCCTCCCACGACGTCTCCAGCAGCAACCGCTGCTGCGGGTCCATCGCCAACGCCTCACGCGGCGAGATGTCGAACAGGCCCGGGTCGAACTCTCCCGCGTCGTAGAGGAAACCGCCCTCGGCGACGTAGCTCGCCGACGGGTCCAGCTCCCATCCGCGGTCGGTGGGGAAACCGCCGACGGCGTCCGTCTCGGCCTGCAGCAGGCGCCAGAAGTCCTCGGGCGACGTCACGCCCCCGGGGAAGCGGCAGCCGATGCCGACGATCGCGATCGGCTCGTCGACCGGTGTCCTGGTCCTGGTGACGACCGGGCTCGCCGGACCGTCACCGACGAGCTCGCGGTGCAGGAACCGCGCGAGCGCGGTCGGCGTCGGGTGGTCGAACACGAGTGTGGCGGGCAACCGGACGCCGGTGCCCGCGTTGAGCCGGTTACGCAGGTCGAGACCGGTCAGTGAGTCGAAACCGAGCTCCTTGAAGGGGCGGTCCGGCTCCACCGACGCCGCCGTCGGGTAACCGAGCACGGTGGCCGCCTCGGAGCGCACGACCTCCAGCAGGTGGGCTTCGGCGTCCGTGGCGGACATCCCCGCCAGCCGCTGCCGCAGCGAGGCGTCGCCCAGGCCTGCGTCTCCCGCCGCGCGACGCGTCGCCCGGACACCCGCCAGCCCCCGCAGCAACGGCGGCACGTCGGCCTTCGCCCGACGCAGCTCGTCGACGTCGAGCCGGATGGGCACCAGCAGCGGTTCGTCCGCCGCGAGCGCGGCATCGAAGAGGGCCAGCCCTTCCTCGGAGTCCAGGCCGCCCACGCCGTCACGGTGCAGGCGGGACAGGTCGGCATCGTCGAGGTGCTCCGTCATCCCGCCGAGCTCCGCCCACAGGCCCCAGGCCAGCGAGGTGGCGGGAAGTCCGGCCGCCCGGCGTCGATGGGCCAGCGCGTCGAGCAGAACGTTCGCCGCCGCGTAGTTCGCCTGCCCGGCACCGCCGAAGATGCCGGCGGCACCGGAGTAGAGCACGAACAGCGACAGGTCGGCATCGCGCGTGAGCGCGTCGAGGTGGAGGGCCGAGTCGGCCTTGGCCCGCAGCACCGTGCTGACCCGCTCCGGCGTGAGGTCGCCGATGAGGCCGTCGTCCAGCGCGCCCGCGGTGTGCACGACACCCGTCAAGTTCACGCCGTCGACGACCTCGGCGAGCGCGTCGCGGTCGGTGACGTCGCACGCCGTGACGACCACGTCGGCGCCCAACGCGGTGAGCTCGTCGACGAGTTCGGCGGCGCCGTCGGCGTCCGGTCCGCGTCGGCTGACCAACAGCAGGTCACGGGCGCCGTACTCGGTCACGAGGTGCCGAGCGGCCATCCGGCCGAGGTTGCCGGTGCCGCCGGTGATCAGGACGGTGCCGTCCGACAGCGTCGGCCGCTCACCGGTGGGATGCGCCCGGGCCAGCCGCGGGGCGGAGACCACGCCGTCACGCAGGGCGAGTTGCGTTTCGTCGGTGGCCAGCGCACGCGCCAGCACCTCCTGCGAGGCCGGGGTGCCGTCGGTGTCGACGAGGACGAACCGGCCCGGGTTCTCCGACTGCGCCGACCGCACCAGGCCCCAAACGGCCGCGGACGCGAGGTCGGCGACGTCCTCGTCCGGCCCCGCCGCGATCGCGCCACGGGTCACGAAGACCAACCGCGACTCGGCGTTCGCCTCGTCCGCCAGCCAGTTCTGCACGGTGGCGAGAGCCTGGTGCACCGTCGCGTGTGGATCATCGTCGACGGCGTTCCACGGCAGCAGCGCGGTGTCGTCGGCTTCGCTGTCCGGCACCGGCACCGTCGTCCACTGCAGACGGAAAAGGTGCCGAGCGGTGTTGCCGGTCAACTGCACCGACGCCGCCGGACGCAGCGCGAGCGAGTCGACCGCGGCCACCGGCACGCCGTTCGCGTCCGCCGCCAGCACGGACACGCTCTCGCTGCCCTGCGGGGTCAACCGGACCCGCAGCACCTTCGCGCCGGTCGCGAGCAGCGTGACACCGTTCCACGAGAACGGCAGGTACGCGCCGCCCTCGCCGAACGAGGCCACCCCGAGTGCGTGCAAGCCCGCATCCAGCAGGGCCGGGTGCACGCCGAACCGCTCGGCCTGCCCGTGCTCGGAGCGCGGCAGCTCGACCTCGGCGAACACCTCGTCCTCACGCGTCCACACCGACCGCAGGCCCCGGAACACCGGCCCGTAGACCAGGCCGGCGTCGGCGAAGCCGTCGTACAGGTCGTCGAGCTCCACCGCACGAGCTCCGGCGGGCGGCCATTCCCGCAGCCCCTCGCTCACCGAGACGGGACCGTCGGTCACCACCGCGGTCGCGTGCCGCGTCCACGGCAGGTCGTGGTGCTCCCGGGCGTAGATGCCCAGCTCCCGGGCGCCGGTCTCGTCCGGAGCGTCCGCGACGATCTGCACCTGCACGCCGCCGTGAGCCGGAAGGACCACCGGTGCTTCAATGGTCAGCTCGGCGACCTGCGGGCATCCCAGCTGGTCCCCGGCCTGCAAGGCCAGCTCGACCAGCGCCGTCCCCGGAACGACGACCGCGCCCATGACGACGTGGTCGGCCAACCACGGCTGCGCCGACACCGACAGCCGCGTAGTGAGCACGAACTGCTCGCCACCAGCCACGTCCAGCGACGCGGCCAGCAGCGGGTGGTCGGCCACTCCGAGCCCCGCACCGGCCAGGTCGCCCACACCGGCGGAGCCCCGAGGCCAGTAGCGCTGGTGTTGGAAGGGGTAGGTCGGCAGATCGAACGGTGTGCTGCCCGCGCCCGCGGTGACGGTCTTCCAGTCGACGTCGACTCCGGCGCAGAACGCCTCCGCCGCCGACGTCAGCAGACGCCGCAGGTCACCCTCGTCACGACGCAGCGTGCCCACCACAGCGGCAGGCTGGTCGGTGTGCTCGACGGTGTCCTGAATCGCCATCGTCAACACCGGATGCGCACTGACCTCGATGAACGCCTGCCGCCCCTCGGCAGCCAGGTGCTCGACAGCCGGAGCGAACTCCACCGTCTGCCGCAAATTCCGATACCAATACCGGCCCGTCAGCTCAGTGGTGTCCAACCAGGTCGAGTCCACCGTCGAGTAGAACGGGATCCGACCAGGCTGCGGCTCCACCGCCGCCAAAAGCTCCGCGAGCTCGGACTCGATCGCCTCCACATGCTCCGAATGCGAGGCATAGTCCACCGCGACCAGGCGCGCCCGAACACCCTCGCCCTCGAACCCGGACTGCACCTCGACGAGCGCCTCGGGGTTTCCGGACAGCACGACCGCGTTCGGGCCGTTCACCGCCGCGACCGACACCCCATCGACAAGGCGAGAGGTCACCTGATCCAGAGAGGCGGCCACGGACAACATGCCACCCGCACCCGCCAATCGGGCGGCGATGGCCTGACTGCGCAACGCCACCACCCGCGCACCATCACCCAGCGACAGCCCACCGGCGACGACCGCTGCGGCGATCTCACCCTGCGAATGCCCCACCACCGCACCAGGAACCACACCCAACGATTCCCACACCGCGGCCAGCGACACGTTGATCGCCCACAACACCGGCTGCACCACATCAACCCGAGCCAGCGCAACCTCATCACCGAGAACGTCGAACACATCCCAATCGACGAACGGCGCCAGCGCCTCAGCACACTCGGCCATCCGCTCGGCGAAGACCGGGCTCTCATCAAGCAATCGGGCTGCCATGCCGACCCACTGCGAGCCCTGCCCGGGGAACACGAACACCACACGGTCCACAGGCGACGCCACACCCGCCACCGTGCCCGCAGGACTCTCGCCCGCCGCCACCGCGCGCAGCGACTCCACCTGATCTGTGCCCAGCACCACCGCGCGGTGCTCGAACGCCGCACGACCGGCAAGACCCACCGCCACATCACCGGCAGCAGCACCCTCGCCATAGTCGGCGACCCGGCCCGCGAACTCACGCAACGCCGACTCCGACTTCGCCGACACCACCCACGGCACCACCGAACGCGGCGACACCTCGACCAGCTCGGACTCCGGAGCCTGCTCCACGATCACATGCGCGTTCGTGCCGCTCATGCCGAACGCGGAGACACCGGCCCGCCTCGGGTGGCCTGTCTCCGGCCAGTCCCGGGACTCGGTCAGCAGTTCGACCGCGCCGGACGACCAGTCCACGTGGGTCGACGGCTCGTCGACGTGCAACGTCCTGGGCAACACGCCGTGGCGCATCGCCATGACCATCTTGATCACGCCCGCCACACCCGCGGCGGCTTGCGTGTGTCCGAGGTTCGACTTCAGCGAACCGAGATACAGCGGCTCGTCCCGGTCGCGGCCGTACGTCGTGAGCAGCGCCTGCGCCTCGATCGGATCACCCAGCGACGTGCCGGTGCCGTGCGCCTCGACGACGTCCACATCGGAGGTCGTGAGGCCGGCATCGACCAGCGCGGCGCGGATGACGCGCTGCTGCGACGGACCGTTCGGAGCGGTCAGGCCGTTCGACGCACCGTCCTGGTTCACCGCCGACCCACGGATCACCGCGAGCACCGGGTGTCCCTTGCGCTGCGCGTCCGAGAGCCGCTCCACCAGCAGCACGCCGACGCCTTCGCCCCAGCCCGTCCCGTCGGCGCTGTCGGAGAACGCCTTGCACCGGCCGTCCGCGGCGAGCCCGCCCTGAGCGCTGAACTCCAGGAAGGCACCGGGCGTCGACATGATCATGACGCCGCCCGCCAGCGCCATCGTGCATTCCTTGCGCCGCAACGACTGCACGGCCAGGTGCAGGGCGACCAGCGACGACGAGCACGCCGTGTCGATCGTCACCGCCGGGCCCTCCAGCCCGAAGGTGTACGCGATCCGACCCGACGTGACGGCGGCGGCGTTACCCGTCAGGAGGTGGCCTTCGGCGTCCTCGGCGGACGACCGCAGCACGGCGGCGTAGTCCTGGCCGCTGCTGCCCATGAACACCCCGGTCCGCGTGCCCGCCACGCCCGCGGGCGCGATGCCGGCCCGTTCGAAGGCCTCCCACGCGGTCTCCAGGAGGAGCCGGTGCTGCGGGTCCATCGACAACGCCTCACGCGGCGAGATGCCGAAGAACTCGGGATCGAAGCCGGAGGCGTCGTCCAGGAACCCGCCGCGCCGGGCGAACGCCGAGTCGTCGAGCTCCCAGCCGCGGTCGTCCGGGAAGCCACCGATCGCGTCGGTGCCGGTGCGCACCAGCTCCCACAGGTCCTCGGGCGTGTGCACGCCACCGGGGAACCGGCAGCCGATACCGACGATCGCGATCGGCTCGGTCTCGGCCGCCTCCTTCTCCCGCAGCCGTGTCCGCGTTCGATGCAGGTCGGCAGTGGTCAACTTGAGATACTCGCGGAGTTTCTCTTCACTGGCCAATCTGAGCCACCTCAATCACCGCAGACTGCGAACGCCCGCCCCCAGCTATGGGCACACTATTCGCCCAATTCGGGGGAAACATATTTGACGTCCAGCAATGCGACAACCCTTAGGCAACCCCTAGTTCGGGCGCAGGCCAGGGCAGGACATTACCGCCACCTGAACACGGAATGACTCGTCCCACTATTCTCTTGTGAATTCTCCTGTCAAGGCGCGCCGAGCTCCTTGTTGATGAACTCGAAGATCTCGTCGTCCGTCGCCGAATCGAGCCGGTCGGTCACGTCCACTTCCTCCCGCTCGGCGTCACCGGCGGTCAGTCGCGCCAATGCGGCTTTGAGCCGGACCACCGCCGCGTCGACCGAGTCCGGGTCGTCGGCCAATTCGGCGACCACGGAATCGAGCTGGTCGAACACGGCCTCGGCGCCGCTCGCTCCGGCCGGGGCCAACTGGTCGAGCAGGTGGTCGGCGAGCACCCCGGGCTTCGGGTAGTCGAAGACCAGAGTGGCGGGCAACGACAGACCGGTGGCGGCCCGCAGCTGGTTGCGCAGTTCCACGGCGGTCAGCGAGTCGAAGCCGAGCTCACGGAAGGCCTGCCCCACCTCGATGAGCTCCGGCCCGCTGTAGCCGAGGACCGACGCCGCCGTCTCGCGCACCAGGTCGAGCAGGAGCTGCCGTCGCGCGGGCGGGTGCGTGGCGGCGAGCTGCTGCCGCAAGTCCGTGCCCGCATCGGTGTCGGCCTGCCGGTGCGCGTCGTCGTCGGCCCGCTGCGCCGCCGGGATCGTGCGCAGCAGCGGGCTGGGGCGACGCGCGGTGAACACCTGCGTGAACGTCTCCCAGTTCACGTCGGCGACCGTCACGGTCGCATCGCCGTGCGCCGCGCCGAGCGCGGCCAACGCGCGCTCGGGCGGCAGGGCCGCGAGTCCACGCTTGGCGAGCTCCTGGCCCGCGTCGCCCTCGGCCATGCCGCCACCGGACCACGGACCCCAGGCCACGGACGTGCCCACGAGCCCGGCGGCCCGCCGCTGCTCGATCAACGCATCGAGGAATGCATTCCCCGCCGCATATCCGCATTGCCCACCGCTGCCCCAGGTCGCGGCGATCGAGGAGAACACGATGAATGCCGACAACGGCAATTCCTTCGTCGCCTCGTGCAGATTCCTCGCACCCGCGACCTTTCCGGACATGACGTTCTCGAATTCTTCGGCGGTGCATTCCACCAAGGGTGTCGACTGCGCGACCCCTGCCGCGTGGACGACGACCGACAGCTCGGGCAGTCGCGCCACCAGCCGGGCGGTCGCGTCCGGGTCGGCGACGTCACACGCCGCCAGGGTGACCTCGGTGCCCAGCTCACGCAGCTCGTCCGCGAGCTCCGCGGCACCCGGCGAGTCCGCACCACGGCGGCTGACGAGGACGAGGTGTCCGACGCCGCGCCCCGCCAACCAGCGCGCGACCTGCGACCCGAGTGCGCCCGTTCCGCCGGTGACCAGCGCGGTCCCGGAGAACGACCAGTCGCCGGGCGCGGGTTTCGGCGCGGGCACCAAGCGTCGGCCGAACACTCCCGTGTCGCGCACCGCGACCTGGTCCTCGGTGCCGTCGGCGAGGACGGCGAGGACGGCGTCCGTCTGCTCGCCCGCGTCGACGATACCGCCCCAGACCTCGGGATGTTCCAGGGCCACGACCCTCGCCAGGCCCCACACCTCGGCCTGTTCGGGCGAGGTGAGCCGGTCGTCGGGTCCGGTCGAGACCGCTCCCCGGGTGACGGCCCAGACCTTGGTGTCCGAGCCGATCACCGCCTGCACCAGCTCCAGGGTGGCGGCGGCGTCGAGGAACGACACCACCCCGTCCGGGTCGGCCGATCGTTCGCTCCAGTCGGTCACCAGTTCCGCGTCCAGCGCGGCCGCGAGCGACGCGCCGGAGCCGTCGGGCGAGACGACCAGCCAGCGGCCGTCGGGACGGCCCGCGGGGACGGACACGGGCTGCCAGGTGATCTGATAGCGCCAGTCGTCGATCACCGACAACTCCCGCCGTCGGCGCCGCCACGCCGACAGGGACGGCAGCACGCTGCTCAGTGGTTGGTCCGGGTCCACCGACAGCACCGTCGACAACGACGCCAGGTCCTCGCTCTCCACTGCCTCCCAGAACTGCCGGTCGTCGACCTCCTCGGAACGCAGCACGGCGGACACCCAGTACCGCTCCCGCTGGAACGGATACGTGGGCAGGTCGACCCGGTTACCGCTGACCAGCGTCGTCCAGTCGACGGCGACTCCGCTCGCGTAGAGGGTGCCGAGGGCGGCGAGCACGGTGCGGGGTTCCGGCTTGCCCGCCCGCATCGTGGGCACGAACACCGCGTCCAGGTGGGGCAGACATTCCTGTGCCAGCGCGGTCAGCACCCCGTCGGGGCCGAGTTCCACGAACACCGTCACGCCGTCGTCGGCCAGGGTGCGCACACCGTCGCAGAACCGCACGGCCCGGCGCACGTGCGTCACCCAATACTCCGGCGACGCCAGGTCGGTCGCGCGTTGCCCCGTCACGTTGGACACCACGGGGATCTCGGGCTCGCGGAACTCGATGCCGCGGAGGGTCTCCGCGAACTCGGCCAGCATCGGTTCCATCAGCGGGGAGTGGAACGCGTGGCTGACGGTCAGGCGCTTGGTCTTGCGGCCCTGCGCGGTGAACACCTCGGCGACGGCCAGGGCGGCCTTCTCCTCGCCGGAGACGACCACCGAACGCGGGCCGTTCACCGCGGCGATGTCGACCTCGCCCGCCGCCTCCTTGAGCTGCACCTGGACCTCGTCCTCGGTGGCCTCGACGGCCACCATCGCCCCGCCGGTCGGCAGGGCCTGCATCAACCGGCCCCGCGCGGCCACGAGCGCGCACGCGTCGGCCAGCGAGAACACGCCCGCGACGTGCGCGGCGGCGATCTCGCCGATGGAATGCCCGAGCAGGTAGTCCGGGCGGACTCCCCACGATTCGAGCAGCCGGAACAGCGCCACCTCGACCGCGAACAGTGCGGGCTGCGCGTACCCGGTCCGGTCGAGCAGCTCCGGCTCGGTGAGCATCACCTCGCGCAACGGCAGGTCGAGCAGCTCGTCGAGGTGCGCACACGCGGCGTCGAGCGCCTCGGCGAACACGGGGAACTCGGTGTACAGCTCACGGCTCATGCCGGCCCGCTGCGCACCCTGCCCGGTGAACAGGAACGCGATCCGCCCGTCGCCCGTCACACCGCGCACGACCGCGGGAGCCGAGCCGCCGTTCGCGACCGTGTCCAGGGCGGTGAGCAGCTCCGCCCGGTCCGTGCCGAACACGACCGCGCGGTGGTCCATGGAGGACCGCGTGGTCGCCAGCGAGTAGGCGACGTCCGTGACGTCCGGGCCGGTGGCGGCGACGAACGTCGCCAACTCGGTCGCGCGGGCGCGGAGTGCGGCCTCGCTCTTGCCGGACAGCACCCACGGGACCAGGGACGGCCTGGTCGGCGTCACCGGCGTGGACTCGGTTCTCGGTGCCTCCTCGATGATGGTGTGTGCGTTGGTGCCGCTGATGCCGAACGACGACACCGCGGCTCGTCGGGGCGTGTCGCCGGGTTTCCACGGCTGTGGCTCGGTGAGCAGCTCCACCGCACCGGACGACCAGTCCACATGCGACGACGGCTCGTCGACGTGCAACGTCTTCGGCAACACACCGTGGCGCATCGCCATGACCATCTTGATGATGCCCGCGACACCCGCGGCGGCCTGCGTGTGACCGATGTTGGACTTCACCGAGCCCAGCCACAACGGCCGGTCGCGATCCTGGCCGTAGGTCGCCAGCAACGCCTGGGCCTCGATCGGGTCACCCAACGCGGTCCCCGTACCGTGCGCCTCCACCGCGTCGACCTCCGCGGGCCGCAGCCCGGCGTTCGCCAGCGCGGCCTGGATCACCCGGCGCTGCGACGGACCGTTCGGCGCGGTCAGACCGTTGGACGCGCCGTCCTGGTTCACCGCACTGCCCCGCACCACCGCCAGGACTTCGTGCCCGTTGCGCTGGGCGTCGGACAGCCGCTCCACCAGGAGCATGCCCACACCCTCGCCCCAGCCGGTGCCGTCGGCGGCCTCGGCGAACGCCTTGCACCGACCGTCCGAGGCCAGGCCGCTCTGGGCGCCGAACTCGACGAACGCACCCGGGGTCGCCATGACGCTGACCCCACCGACCAGCGCGAGGTTGCACTCGCCCGTGAGCAGGGCCTGGGTCGCCAGGTGCAGGGCGACCAGCGACGACGAGCACGCCGTGTCCACCGTGACCGCCGGACCCTCCAGCCCGAACGTGTACGACACGCGACCGGACATCACACTCGCCGAGTTGCCCGTGCCACGGTGCCCGCCGAAGTCGTCGGTGGACTCCAGCAGCAGCGTGAGGTAGTCCTGGCCGTTCGACCCGACGAACACCCCGGTCCGGCTGCCCCGCAACGACACCGGGTCGATGCCCGCCCGCTCGAACGTCTCCCACGACGTCTCCAGCAGCAACCGCTGCTGCGGGTCCATGGCCGTGGCCTCACGCGGCGAGATGCCGAAGAACGCCGGGTCGAAGTGACCGGCGTCGTGCAGGAAGCCGCCCTGGTCGACGTACCCGCCGCCGCGGTGGTCGAGGTCCCAGCCGCGGTCGGTGGGGAATCCCGTCATCGCGTCCACGCCGTCGGAGAGCAGCTGCCAGAACTGCTCCGGTGTCGACACCCCGCCGGGGAAGCGGCACCCGATACCGACGATCGCGATCGGCTCCTCGACGCGCGCGGCCTGCACCACGGTCTCCGTCGTGGTCCGGTCCGCACCGACGAGTTCGTCGCACAACCAGGCGGCGAGCGCGGCGGGTGTCGGGTAGTCGAACACCAGGCTGCTCGGCAACGACAGTCCGGTGACGGTGCCCAGGGCGTTGCGCAGCTCCACCGCGGTGAGCGAGTCGAAGCCGAGCTCCCGGAACGCGCGATCGCTCGTCACCGACTCCGGCCCCGGATAACCGAGCACGGTCGCCGCTTCGGCGCGGACGACCTCCAGAACGCGTGCTTCCTGCTGCTGCCGGGACAACCCGGCCACGGCACCGGCGAGCGAGTCCGGCGCAGGCTCACGTCGAGCTGGTTCGGCCACCGCCGCATCCGGCAGCTCCGCCAGGAGCCGACCGCCGAGCAGCGGGCCGAACCTCGGCCAGTCCACGTCGGCCACGACGAGCGCGGGATGCGTCGACCCGACGGCGTCGGCCAGGGCCTGCACCGCGCTGCCGGGGTCGAGAGCCGGCAGGCCCAGGGCCGCGAGGTCGTCGGCGACACCCGCGGCCATGCCCTCGCCCGCCCACGGGCCCCACGCGATGGCCGTTCCCGGCAGGCCGTCCGCCCGCCGCTGCTCGATCAACGCGTCGAGGTGGGCGTTGGCCGCCGCGTAGCTCGCCTGACCGGCGCTGCCGATCGCACCGGCGAACGCGGAGAACACCACGAACGCGTCGAGGTCGCCCGTCAGCTCGTGCAGCAGAGTCGCCCCGTCGACCTTCGCCCGCAGCACCCCTCGGACGCGATCGGGGGTCAGCCCCTCGATGACACCGTCGTCCAGCACGCCGGCCGCATGCACGACCGCCGAGGGCGGTGTGTCACGGACCAGCTCCGCGACGGCCTCGCGGTCGGTGAGGTCGCACGCCACGACGCTCACCTCGGCACCGAGCTCCCGCAGTGCCGCGGTCAACGCCTCGGCGCCCTCCGCGGCAGGCCCGCGACGGCTCACCAGCACGAGGTGTTCGGCCCCGTTGGCCGCGGCCCAGCGCGCGACGTGGCCGCCGAGCGCTCCCGTCCCGCCGGTGATCAACACCGTGCCGCGAGGCTGCCACGGGCTCTCCACCGGTTCGGTCACCCGCACCAACCGGCGGGCGAACACCCCGGACCGCCGGACGGCGACCTGGTCCTCGTCCGCTTCCAGCACCCCGAGCATCCGCGCGCACGTCCCCGCGTCGGCGTCGACCGGCAGGTCGATCAGACCGCCCCAGCGGTCCGGCTGCTCCAGCGCAGCCACCCGGCCGAAGCCCCAGAGCTGGGCCTGGGCGGGATCGTCGACGCGCTCCCCCGGACCGGTCGACACGGCTCCGCGCGTGACGGCCCAGACCCGCGCCTCGATCTGCGCGTCACCCACGGCCTGGACGAGCGCGAGGAGGTCGACCACGTCGGTCAGGAGCGACACCACCGCCTTCGGCGCTTCGTCGACCTCCCGCAAGCGAGTGGCGAGGGTCTGCCGGTCGGCGCTCTCGACGACCGTGGCTCGCTCACCGAACACGGACAGCAGGTGGTCGTCCGCGGGTCCGCTGGGCACCACGATCAGCCAGTCGCCCTGCGGGCGCGGCTCGGGCAGCCGCACCGGGCGCCACGAGATGCGGTACTGCCACGACTGCAGCGACGCGCTGCGGCGCCACGCCGACAACGCGGGCAGCACGTCCGCGAGCACCCGCTGATCGACCCGCAGCGAAGCGGACAGGGATTCGAGGTCCTCCCGCTCGACCGCGTCCCAGAAGCGGGCGTCCACATCCGACAGTTCGGTGGCGGCCGGCTCGGAGCCGCTCAGCCAGTACCGTTCGCGTTGGAAGGCGTAGGTGGGCAGGTCGATACGGGTGCCCTGGACCAGCGTGGTCCAGTCGACGGCAACGCCACGGCAGTGCATCGCGGCCAACGCGCCGATCGCCGTGCGCACCTCGGGACGGTCGCCCCGCAGCACCGGCACGAACAGACCCTCGGACACCGACTGCTGCGCCATCCCCGACAACACACCGTCAGGACCGAGCTCGACGAAGTTGCTCACACCCTGCGCAGCCAGGGTGGTGACGCCGTCGGCGAAGCGCACCGCTTCCCGCACGTGCGAGACCCAGTACTCCGGCGAAGCCAGGTCGTTCGACAGCTCGCCGGTCAGGTTCGACACCACCGGAATCCGCGGCTGCTGGAACACAAGCCCGCCAAGGACCTCGCGGAACTCGTCCAGCATCGGCTCCATCAACGGCGAATGGAACGCATGACTGACAGCGAGCCGCTTCGTCTTACGACCCCGAGCAGAGAACTCCTCCGCCACCGCAAGCACAGCCGACTCGACACCAGAGATCACCACGGAGCTCGGGCCGTTGATCGCGGCAATCCCGAACTCGTCGGTCGGCTCGAACTCGTCTTCAGTGCCCTCGATCGCCACCATCGCCCCACCAGCAGGCAGAGCCTGCATCAAACGCCCACGAGCGGCCACCAGCGTGCACGCATCTTCCAACGACAACACACCGGCAACATGAGCGGCAGCGATCTCACCGATCGAATGCCCCATCAGGAAATCGGGGCGCACACCCCACGACTCCAGCAGCCGGAACAACGCCACCTCGACCGCGAACAACGCAGCCTGCGCGAACTCCGTCTGATTCAGCTCTTGCTCGTCACCCTCGATCACCTCACGCAAACGCGGATGCAACAGCTCACACGCCGCATCAAACGCCTCAGCGAACACCGGGAACTCGCCATACAGCTCACGCCCCATGCCCACCCGCTGCGCACCCTGGCCCGTGAACAGGAACGCCGTCTTCCCCGCGCCGACGGTTCCGCGGACCACGTCGGCCGACGATGCGCCGTCGGCCAGGGCTTCGAGCGCGTGGACGAGCTCGGCGCGGTCGTGCCCCAGCACAACCGCCTGCTCGGGCAGAGCCGCGCGGCTGGTGGCGAGGGAGAACGCGACGTCCTCGACCCGGGCGGTGTTCGCGAGCGGCAGCAGCCGCGCCGCCTGAGCACGCAGCGCGGCCTCGGTCTTGGCCGACAGCACCCACGGCACCACCGAGGGCACCGGGGCCCGCTCGGCCGTCTCCGGCGTCGCCGGCGTCCCCGCCTGTTCGAGGATCACGTGGGCGTTGGTGCCGCTCACACCGAACGACGAGACCGCCGCTCGCCGGGGACGTCCGTCCTCCCCCCACGGCCGGGGTTCGGTCAGCAGTGACAACGGGCCGGAGTCCCAGTCGATCCGGGAGGTCGACCGCTCGGCGTGCAGGGTGCTCGGCAGCAGGCCGTGCCCCATGGCCAGCACCATCTTGATCACGCCCGCGACGCCCGCGGCGGCCTGCGTGTGCCCGATGTTCGACTTCACCGAGCCCAGCCAGAGCGGCCGGTCGCGGTCCTTGCCGTAGGTGGCCAGCAGCGCCTGCGCCTCGATCGGGTCACCCAGCGCCGTACCGGTGCCGTGCGCCTCGACGGCGTCCACATCGGACGGAGTCAGACCGGCGCTGGTGAGCGCGTCGCGGATCACCCGCTGCTGCGACGGACCGTTCGGTGCGGTGAGGCCGTTGGACGCACCGTCCTGGTTCACCGCGCTCCCGCGCATGACCGCCAGGACCCGGTGTCCCTTGCGCTGCGCGTCCGACAGCCGTTCCACCAGCAACACACCGGCGCCCTCACCCCAGCCGGTGCCGTCCGCGTCGTCCGCGAACGCCTTGCACCGACCGTCGGAAGCGAGGCCGCCCTGCGCGCTGAAGCCTTCGAAGGCGGTGGGCGTCGACATGATCGTCACGCCGCCCGCCAGGGCCATGTCGCACTCTCCCTGGCGCAGCGCCTGCGCCGCCCAGTGCAGCGCCACCAGCGAGGACGAACACGCGGTGTCGACCGTGACCGCGGGGCCTTCGAGACCGAACGTGTACGCGACCCGACCGGACACGACGCTGGGCGTGGTGCCGATCATCAGGTGCGCTTCGACGGATTCCGGGAGGTCGTCGACACCGGCGGCGTATCCCTGGGGACCGGCACCGACGAACACGCCCGTGCGGCTTCCCCGCGCGGTGGTGATGTCGATCCCGGCGTGTTCGAACGCCTCCCAGGAGGTCTCCAGCAGCAGCCGCTGCTGCGGGTCCATCGCCAACGCCTCACGCGGCGAGATGCCGAAGAATTCGGCGTCGAACGCCGCGGCGTCGTGGAGGAAACCGCCTTCGCAGACGAACTCGCCCTCGACCTTCCACCCCCGGTCGGAGGGGAAGCCGGAGATCGCGTCCCGTCCGGACTGCACGAGCTCCCAGAAGTCGTCCGGTGAGTCCACGCCGCCGGGGAACCGGCAGCCGATGCCCACGATCGCGATGGGTTCGTCACTGGCCCCGGTGCGCTGCGGCTGCTCGCTGACGACGACCTGCGTGCCGAGGAGTTCGTCCCGCAGGTACCCGGCCAGCGCGGTGGGCGTCGGGTAGTCGAACACCAGCGTCGCGCTCAGCGTGAGGCCCGTCGCCTCGGAGAGCCGGTTGCGCAGCTCGACCGCGGTGAGCGAATCGAAGCCCAGGTCGCGGAACGGCGCCTCGGTCCCGATGGCGTGGGGATCGGGGTAGCCGAGGACGGCGGCCCCTTCCGAGCGCACCAGGTCGAGCAGGAACGTCTCGCGCGCGGTCTCGGACATCGCACGCAGGTCGCGCGCGAGGTCGGAGTCCGGGCTCGACTCCGCGTGCACAGGCTCCTCGACCCGCGCCTCCGGGATGGTCGAGAGCAGCGGACTCGGCCGGTGCGCGGTGAACACGGGTGCGAAGGTGGCCCAGTCCACGTCGGCCACGGTGACGGTGACGTCGCCGTGTTCCTCGGCCGTCGCCAGCGCGGCCAGCGCGCGCTCCGGGGCGAGCGCGGACAGACCGATCCGGCGGAGCTGGTCCTCCGCCTCACCCGCGGCCATGCCGCCGCCCGCCCACGGACCCCACGCGATGGCCGTTCCGGCGAGGCCGTGCGCGCGGCGCCGTTCGACCAGCGCGTCGAGATAGGCGTTGGCCACGGCGTAGGCGCTCTGCCCGCCGCTGCCCCACGTCGCGGCGATCGAGGAGAACACCACGAACGCGGACAGGTCCTCGGTGAGCTCGTGCAGGTGGCGCGCGCCGAGCACCTTCGCGGCCACGACCTCGGCGAACTCGGCCGGGCCGATGTCGGTCAACGGAGTGACCTGCGCGGCGCCGGCGGCGTGCACCACCGCCTGCACGGGGGCACCGTCGTCCGACAACGACGACAGCATCCGCTCGACGGCGTCGCGGTCGGCGACGTCACACGCGACGACCGTGACGTCGCTGCCGAGGCCACGCAGCTCGTCGACGAGCTCGGCCGCGCCGTCGGCCTCCGCGCCACGTCGGCTGCACAGCACCAGGTGTTCGGTGCCGTTGCGGGCGAGCCACCGGGCGACGTGCGCGCCCAGCGCCCCGGTGCCCCCGGTGATCAGGGTCGTGCCCCACGGTCGCGGTTCGGGCGCCGTGCCCGTGCGCGGGGCGGGGACCAGCCTGCGGACCCGGATTCCCCGGGCGCGAACGGCCACCTGGTCCTCGCCGCCGGACAGCAACGAGACCGCCGTGGCGACCAGGTCGGCGTCCGCCGTCGCGGGAAGGTCGACGACGCCGCCCCACAGCGAGGGCAGTTCGAGCGCGGCGACCCGGGCGAGCCCCCACACCTGCGCGGCCTCGGGGTCCGGCGCCTCGTCCGGCGCGACGGACACCGCGTCGCGGGTGATGGCCCACACCCGGGTGGCGACCTCGGAGTCGGCGACCGCCTGGAGCAGCACGAGCGTGTCGGCCGCGTCCAGCAGCGACACCACACCGTCCGGCGTGTGCTCCGCGAGCCGCGCGGCCAGCGAGGCCCGCTCGACGTCGTCGAGCACGAGCACGTCGGCGTCCGGCAGAGCGGCGACGATCGCGTCGGCCTGTTCGGCTCGACGCGCCACGACCAGCCACGATCCCTCGGGAACACCGGTGCTGCCCGAGTACGGCTCCCAGTCGACCCGGTACCGCCAGCCGGAGACGGCGGCGGCGTCGGCACGGCGCCGGTGCCACGCCGACAGCGACGGCAGCAGCGCCCGCAACGGTTCGTGGTCCTCACCGCGGATCCGCAACGCCGCGGCCAACGACTCCACGTCGGCGCGCTCGACGGCGGCCCAGAACTCGGCGTCGACGGGCGCGGCCTGCCCCGCCTGGGCGGGAGTGTCGAGCCAGTAGCGCTCCCGCTGGAACGCGTACGTCGGCAGGTCCACGGCGCGGGCGCCGGGGAACACGGCGTCCCAGTCGAGCGGCACGCCCCGGACGTGCAGTCCGGCCAGCGCCGTGAACAGCGACGTCTCCTCGGCGCGGTCCTTGCGCAGCACCGGCAGGTACTCGGCCTCCGGCAGGGTGTCCTGCGCCATCGCGGACAGCACGCCGTCCGGGCCGAGCTCGACCACCGTGCGGACCCCGCGCTCCTTCAGCACGGCGACCCCGTCGGCGAAGCGGACCGCGTGACGCACGTGCCGGACCCAGTAGTCCGGGCCCAGGTCCACGGCCTGCGAGCCGGTCACGTTGGACACGATCGGGATCGACGGTGCGGCGAAGTCGAGGCCGCGCAGAACCTCGGCGAACTCGGCCAGCATCGGTTCCATGAGCGGCGAGTGGAACGCGTGGCTCACGCGCAGGCGTCGGGTCTTCCTCCCCGCCGCGGAGAACCGCTCGGCCACGGCGACGACGGCGGCCTCGGAGCCGGAGAGCACCACCGACCTCGGCCCGTTGATCGCGGCGATGTCGACCTGGTCGGTGGTCTCGATCTCGTCCTCGGTCGCCTCGACGGCGATCATCGCCCCGCCCTCGGGCAGCGCCTGCATCAGGCGGCCCCGGGCCGTCACGAGCGTGCACGCGTCCTGCAGGGACAACACACCGGCGACGTGCGCGGCCGCGATCTCCCCCACGGAGTGCCCGACCAGGACGTCCGGGCGCACACCGAACGAGGTGAGCAGCCGGAACAACGCGACCTCGACGGCGAACAGCGCCACCTGAGTGCAGTCGGTCTGGTCGAGTCGGCCCTCGGGGTCCGCGTGCGCGAACACGATGTCCCGCAGTGGCAGGTCGACGTGGGCGCAGACGGCGTCGAACGCCTCGGCGAACACGGGGAACCGCTCGTACAGCTCGCGGCCCATGCCCACGCGTTGTGCGCCCTGGCCGGTGAACAGGAACGCGAGCCCACCCGTCACGGGCGTGCCGCCGACCACCTGCGCCGAGGATCGCCCGTCCGCCAGCGCGGCGAGCCCGGCGAGCAGGTCCTCCCGGTCGTGGCCCAGCACGACGGCCCGTTGGGTCAGCGCCGATCGGGTCGTGGCCAACGAGAATCCCACGTCGGCCGGGTCGGTGGACTCGTCGACGGCGTCGCGCAGCTGCCTCGCCTGGGCCCGCAGTCCCTCCTCGGTCGCGCCGGACAGGGGCCACGCGAGCACACCGTGCGCGCTCGGCGTGGTGCGCGCGGGCACGGGCTCCGTCGCCGGTGCCTCTTCGAGCACCGCGTGCGCGTTGGTGCCGCTCAGCCCGAACGACGACACACCCGCCCGGCGCGGCCGGTCGCCCCGACGCCACGGCAGGGCTTCGCGGACGACGTCCATCGTGCGCGACGACCAGTCGATGTGCGGGCTCGGCTCGTCGAAGTGCAACGAGGGCGGCAGCGTGTCGTGCTGCAGCGCGAGCACCATCTTCATCACGCCCGCGACACCCGCCGCGGCCTGCGTGTGACCGATGTTCGACTTCACCGACCCCAGCCACAACGGCCGGTTCCGGTCCTTGCCGTATGTGGCCAGCAGTGCCTGCGCCTCGATCGGGTCGCCCAGCGCGGTACCGGTGCCGTGCGCCTCGACGGCGTCCACATCGGACGGCTGTACTCCCGCGTTGGCCAGCGCCTGCCGGATTACCCGCTGCTGCGCGGGGCCGTTCGGGGCCGTGAATCCGTTGGACGCGCCGTCCTGGTTGATCGCGCTGCCCCGGACCACGGCCAGGATGGTGCGGCCGTTGCGTTGGGCGTCGGACAGCCGCTCCACCAGCAGCATGCCCACGCCCTCGCCCCAGCCGGTGCCGTCCGCGGCGGCGGCGAAGGGCTTGCAGCGGCCGTCGGCGGCCAACCCGCCCTGCGTGCTGAACTCGACGAACGCGCTCGGTGTGGACATCACCGTCACACCACCGACCAGCGCCAGTTCACACTCGCCGTTGCGCAGGGCCTGCACCGCGAGATGCAGCGCCACCAGCGACGACGAGCACGCCGTGTCCACCGTGACGGCCGGGCCCTCCAACCCGAACGTGTAGGCGACCCGACCGGACATCACGCTCGCGGAGTTGCCGGTGCCGAGGTAGCCGTCGGTCTCCGGCCCGCCCTGGTCGACCAGGGCGACGTAGTCCTGCCCGTTGGTGCCGACGAACACGCCGACCGGCTTGCCGCGCAGCGAGTCCACCGCGATGCGCGAGCGTTCGATGGCCTCGTACGAGCTTTCCAGCAGCAACCGCTGCTGCGGGTCCATCGCCAGGGCCTCGCGCGGCGAGATGCCGAAGAAGCGCGGCTCGAAACCCGCCACGTCTTCGAGGAACGCGCCCTGCCTGGTGGAAAGGCGGGCGTCGACGTCCCAGCCGCGGTCGGTCGGGAAGCCCCCGACCGCGTCCGTGCCGGACACCATCAGCCGCCAGAAGTCCTCCGGAGTCCGCACCCCGCCCGGGAACCGGCACGCCATGGAGACGATGGCGATCGGCTCGTCGGTGCTGTCGTGCGCGGCCACCACCGGTGCGGCGTCCTGCGTGCCGAGCAACTCGTCGAGCAGGTATCCGGCCAGCGCGTCGGGGTTCGGGTAGTCGAAGACCAGACTGCTGGGCAACGTCAGGCCGGTCTCGGCCGCCAGCCGGTTGCGCAGCTCCACTGCGGTGAGCGAGTCGAATCCGAGTTCGCGGAACGCGTGGGAGCGTTCGACGGCCTCCGGGCCCGCGTACCCCAACACCGCGGCGGCCTCGCGGCGGACGAACTCCACCACGAGGTTTTCCTGCTCGCTCCGGCCGAGCCCGGCGAGCTCGGCGGCGAGTCCGGTGGGTTCGTCGTCCGCGGGCGCGGGCGCGAGCACGCTCAGCAGTGGGCTCGTGCGGGCCGACTGGAACGCCGGAGCGAACCGGGACCAGTCCACGTCGGCCACCACCGTCACCGCGTCGCCGCCGGTGGCGACGCGGGCCAGTTCGGCCACGGCCGTGTCCGGGTTCAGGGCGGGCAGTCCGAGCTCGGCCAGGCTGCCGGCGGCGCGCTCGGCCATGCCGCCACCCGCCCACGGGCCCCACGAGATCGAGGCGGCGGGCAGGCCGTCGGCGACGCGCTGCTCGGCGAGGGCGTCGAGCACGGCGTTCGCGGCCGCGTAGTTGCCCTGCCCCGCGCTGCCGACCGTGCCGGCGAAGGCGGAGAACAGCACGAACGCCGTGAGGTCGAGGTCGCGGGTCAGTTCGTGCAACCACAGCGCCGCGTCGGCCTTCGCACCGAGCACGCCGGTGAACTGCTCCGCCGACATGTGTTCGAGCACGCCGTCGTCCAGCACACCCGCGGTGTGGACCACAGCGGTCAGCGGGTGCTCGTCGGAGTTCGCGTGGTCGACGAGCGCGGCGAGCGCCTCGCGGTCGGTGACGTCGCACGCCACGATCGACACCTCGGCACCGAGGTCGCGCAGCTCCGCGTCGAGCTCGGGCGCCTCACCACCACGGCTGGCGAGCACGACTCGCGTGGCCCCGTGAGCGGCGGCCCAGCGGGCCACGCGCGCACCGAGCGCCCCGGTTCCGCCCGTAATCAGGATCGTGCCGGTGGGCTCCCAGGGAGCGGCGTTCGCCCCGGCCCGGACGAGTCGGCGGGCGAACACCCCGTTCGCGCGGATCGCCACCTGATCCTCGGACCCGGTGAGCACCGCGGCGACGTGGTCGAGCGTGTGTCGGTCGAGCTGCGCGGGCAGGTCGAGGAGCCCACCCCAGCGGTCGGGATGTTCGAGGGCGGCGACCCGCCCGAGCCCCCACACCGCCGCGTGCTCCGGCCGCTCCACCCGGTCGCCTGCGCCCGTGGACACCGCCTGCCGGGTCACCGCCCACACCGGTGCCGACGGCCCGCTCTGCAGGAGCCGGAGCGTGCCCACCGCGTCGAGCAGCGACACCACGCCCCGGAAACGCTGCTGTGCCACGCGGTCGAGGTCGTCGACGCCGTGGAGGACCTCGACGTCGGCGAAGATCGTGAGCAGGCCGGGCTCGTCGCACCCTTCGGGCAGGACCAGCAGCCAGCGGCCGTCCAGGTTCGGCGCACCGGGTGTCACCGGCTGCCAGTCGAGCGTGTAGCGGCGGCCAGCGGCGTCCGTGTGCCGCTGCCTGCCCCAGGTGGCGCCCTCGAACCAGAACTGCTGACGCTGGAAGGCGTAGGCGGGCAGGTCGATCCGGCCGCCCTGGACCAGGGCCGTCCAGTCGACAGCGACACCACGGGTGTACATCGCGGCCAGGGCACTCAGCGCGGTGCGGACCTCGGGCCGGTCGCCCCGCAGCACCGGAACGAACAGACCGTCGGACACCGACTGCTGCGCCATCCCCGACAACACACCGTCAGGACCGAGCTCGACGAAGTTGCTCACACCCTGCGCAGCGAGAGTGACGACGCCATCGGCGAAACGCACCGCCTCCCGCACATGCGACACCCAATACTCCGGCGAAGCCAGATCATTCGACAGCTCGCCGGTCAGGTTCGACACCACCGGAATCCGCGGCTGCTGGAACACAAGCCCGCCGAGGACCTCGCGGAACTCGGCGAGCATCGGCTCCATCAACGGCGAATGGAAAGCATGACTGACAGCGAGCCGCTTGGTCTTGCGACCCCGAGCTGCGAAGTCCTCCGCCACGGCGAGAACAGCCGACTCGACACCAGAGATCACCACGGAGCTCGGGCCGTTGATCGCGGCAATCCCGAACTCGTCGGTCGGCTCGAACTCGTCTTCAGTGGCCTCGACGGCCACCATCGCCCCACCGGCAGGCAGAGCCTGCATCAAACGACCCCGCGCCGCGACCAGCGTGCACGCGTCTTCCAACGACAACACACCGGCAACATGAGCGGCAGCGATCTCACCGATCGAATGCCCCATCAGGAAGTCCGGCCGGACACCCCACGATTCGAGGAGCCGGAACAGCGCCACCTCGACCGCGAACAACGCGGCCTGAGCGAACTCCGTCTGATTCAGCTCTTGCTCGTCACCCTCGATCACCTCACGCAAGCGGGGGTTCAGCAGCTCACACGCCGCATCAAAAGCCTCGGCAAAGACGGGGAACTCGGCATACAACTCACGCCCCATACCGATCCGCTGCGCACCCTGGCCGGTGAACAGGAACGCGGTCCTGCCCCGAGTCGCCACACCTGTGACGACGTTCGGCGACGACGTGCCCTCGGCCAGCGCGGCGAGCCCCGCGTCGAGGTCGCCGAGCACCACGGCCCGGTGGTCCAAGGCCGCCCGGGTCGTGGCCAGGGAGAACGCCAGGTCGACCGGGTCGACGTCCTCGGCGGTGGGCCGCAGCTTCTCGGCCTGCGCGCGTAGGGCCGTCGCGGTCTTGCCGGACAGCACCCACGGGACGATCGACGGCGCGACGCGCTCGACCGGCAGCTCCGGGGAGTCCGGAGCCTGCTCGATCACGGCATGCGCGTTGGTGCCGCTGAATCCGAACGACGAAACGCCCGCTCGGCGTGGTGTGTCACCGGCAGGCCAGGGCTGCGCCTCGGTGAGCAACTCCACCGCACCGGCCGACCAGTCCACATGCGACGACGGCTCGTCGACGTGCAACGTCTTCGGCAGCACACCGTGCCGCAGCGCCATGACCATCTTGATTACACCCGCCACACCCGCGGCGGCCTGCGTGTGACCGATGTTCGACTTCACCGACCCCAACCACAACGGCCGGTTCCGGTCCTTGCCGTATGTGGCCAGCAGTGCCTGCGCCTCGATCGGATCACCCAGCGCGGTCCCCGTACCGTGGGCCTCGACGACGTCCACATCGGACGCCGAAAGCCCGGCGTTGGCGAGCGCGGCTCGGATCACCCGACGCTGCGACGGACCGTTCGGTGCCGTCAGCCCGTTGGACGCGCCGTCCTGGTTCACCGCCGAGCCCCGCACCACCGCGAGCACCGTGTGGCCGTTGCGCTGGGCGTCCGACAGCCGCTCCACCAGCAGCACACCGACACCCTCGCCCCAGCCGGTGCCGTCCGCCGCGTCCGCGAACGCCTTGCACCGGCCGTCCTCGGCGAGTCCACGCTGCCTGCTGAAGTCGAGGAACGCGGCGGGCGTCGACATGATCGTCACACCGCTCGCCAGAGCCATGTCGCACTCGCCGTTGCGCAACGCCTGCACCGCCAGGTGCAGGGCGACCAGCGACGACGAACACGCCGTGTCCACCGTGACCGCCGGGCCCTCCAGCCCGAACGTGTACGACACGCGTCCCGACAGCACGGCGGCCGCGTTCCCGGTGCCCAGAAACCCTTCGAGCTCGTCCGGGCCGTGCTCCAGCAGCGACACGTAGTCCTGGTTGTTGGTCCCGGCGAAGACGCCGGTCCTGCTGCCCTTCACCGACAGCGGATCGATCCCCGCCCGCTCGAACGCCTCCCACGACGTCTCCAGCAGCAACCGCTGCTGCGGGTCCATCGCCAACGCCTCACGCGGCGAGATCCCGAACAGGCTCGGATCGAACTGGCCGGCGTCGCGGACGAACGCTCCCTCCCGGGTGTAGCTCGTCCCCGGGTGCTCGGGGTCCGGGTGGTAGAGCGTCTCCAGCGGCCAGCCCCGGTCGGTGGGGAATCCCGCGACCGCGTCCCCGCCTGCGGCCAGCAGTTGCCACAGCTCCTCGGGCGAGCTCACGTCACCGGGATACCGGCAGGCCATGCCGACGATGGCGATCGGCTCCCGCGCGGCCGCCTGCAGACGCTGGTTCGTCTCGCGCAGGCGGTTGTTCTCCTTGAGCGACGCCCTCAGTGCGTCGACGACTTTTTCGGAAGGCGTTGTCATCTCATCCCTAGGAACTGTGGCCGTCAAGACTTGTCGTCGAGTGCGATCTGCACCAGGCTGTCGAGGTCCATCGAGTCGAGGTCCTCCTCCGACTCCGCCGACTCCTCCTCCGCCACGCGCAGGCCCGCCAACTGCAGCAGGGTGTGCTCCAGCCCGGCTTCCCGCAGCGTCGTCGGCGACAACGCCGCGAGCGCCTGGCGAAGTCGGGCGTCCTCGTCGGTTTCCTCGCCGGTCTCCGCGTCGTCGCCCGTGATCTCGGCGATGAGGTGGGCCACGAGGTCGTCCGGCGTCGGATGGTCGAACACGGCCGTCGCGGGCAACCGCACACCCGACACCGTGGCGAGGCGATCACGGAGTTCGACCGAGGTGACCGAGTCCATCCCGAGGTCACGGAACGGCCGCGCCGGTTCGACAGCGTTCGCGTCGGGCAGTCCCAGCACGATCGCCGCCTCCGCGCGCACCAGGTCCAGCACGGTGCGCTGCCGGTCCGCGGGCGCGAGGGCCGCCAGTTCCGCCCTCCGGTCGGTCACCTCCTGGTCGGCCGGGTCGGCGTCGACCTCCGCCAGGGCGGTGAACAGCGGCGTCGACCCGGTGGCCGTGAAGATCGGCAGGAACCGGCTCCAGTCCACGTCGGCCACGGTCACCGTCACGTCACCGGAGCCGACGGCCCGGGCCAGCGCGGCGATCGCCTGCTCCGGCGCGAGTCCGGACAGCCCCATCCGCGCCAGTTGGGCGCCGCCGTCCCCGGCGGCCATGCCGCCACCGGCCCACGGTCCCCACGCCACCGCGGTGCCCGGGAGTCCGTCCGCACGGCGTTGTTCGACCAGGGCGTCCAGGGCCGCGTTCGCCGCGGAGTACGCGACTTGGCCCGCGCTTCCCCAGACCCCGGCGATCGACGAGAAGACCACGAACGCGTCGAGATCGGCGGTCAGTTCGTGCAGGTGCATCGCACCGGCGACCTTGCCCGCGACGACGGCCGCGAACTCCTCCGGAGTGGTGTCGGCCAGCGGCGTCGACTGCGACACGCCCGCGGCGTGGACGACGGCTGTCAGGTCCGGGCCGCAGTCCTTCACGAGCGCGGCCACCGCGTCGCGGTCGGCCAAATCGCACGCGGCGAGGGTGACGTCCACGCCGAACTCGCGCAACTCGTCGGCCAGCTCGGACGCACCCGGGGCCTCGGCGCCGCGACGGCTGGTGAGTACCAGGCGCTTCGCGCCCTCGCGGGCGGCCCAGCGGGCCACCTCACCGCCGAGTGCGCCGGTCCCTCCGGTGACGAGCACCGTCCCGGTCGGCGACCAGGAGTCCGTCCCGGCACGCTGGGGCGAGGAGACCAGTCGTCGTGCGTACACCCCGTCGGGGCGCACGGCGACCTCGGTCTCCCGGCCACCGGCGAGCACGCCCAGCACCCTGGCCGCGGCCTGCTCGTCGACCACGTCGGGAAGGTCGAGCACGCCGCCCCAGCGTTCCGGATGTTCCAACCCGACCACGCGGCCCAGTCCCCAGACCTGCGCCTGCACCGGGTCGGTCGGCCGGTCACCGCGCCCGGCCGAGACGGCACCTCGGGTCAGCAGCCACAGCGGCGCGTCGATGCCCCTGTCTCCGAGTGCCTGGGCGGCCAGGAGACTCTCGCGCGCACCGCGGTCGCCCGCCGACACGACGATCGCGACACCCTCGTAGTCGCCGGGGAGGTCGGCGAACATCGCCCGGTCCGGCGTGTCGGGCAGGGTCCGAACGTCGACCCGATCGCCGAACGCCGTGGTCAACGCGTCGAGCCCAGCGTCCTCCGGCGCCAGCAGCAGCCAGCGCCCGGTCACGGTCGCGGCCGGGTTGTCCGGCACCGGCTGCCACGTGACCTGGTAGCGAGCGTCGTCGAGAGCGGCCTCGTCGCGCTGTCGGCGGCGCCATGCGGCCAGGTCCGGGAGCACGTCCCGCAGCGGCCGGTCGACGTCCAACGCGAGCGTGCCGGCCAACGAGTCGAGGTCCTCCTGCTCGACGGCCGCCCAGAACAACGCGTCCGCCTCGGACTCCTGCCTCGCGTAAGCGGCCCGCGAGTCCGAGGGCGTGGCATCGAGCCAGTACCGCTGCCGCTGGAAGGCGTAGGTGGGCAGGTCGACGAGGTTCGCCGGACCGAAGAAGGCGGCCCAGTCCACCACCGTGCCGCGCGTCCACAGCGTCCCGAGCGCGGTCAGCACCGCCTGGATCTCCGGACGTTCGCCGCGCAGAGCCGACGCGAAGGCGATGTCCGCATCCTCCGGCACGCAGGTCCGCGCCATCGCGGTGAGCACGCCGTCCGGACCGAGTTCGACGACGTTCGTCACGCCCCGCTCGACCAGGGTGCGGACGCCGTCGGCGAACCGCACCGCCTCCCGCACGTGCGTCACCCAGTACTCGGGCGACGCGAGGTTCTCGGTGGCCGGCTCGCCGGTCACGTTCGACACGATCGAAATCCGCGGCTCGTGGAAGGTCAGCTCCTGGAGCACCTTCTCGAAGTCGGCGAGCATCGGCTCCATCAACGGTGAATGGAACGCGTGGCTGACGCTGAGCCGCTTGGTCTTGCGTCCGCGAGCGGCGAACTCCTCCGCCACGGCGAGTACCGCGGCCTCGACGCCGGAGATGACGACCGAGTTCGGGCCGTTGATCGCGGCGATGCCCCACTCCTCAGTGGGGTCGAACTCGTCCTCGGTGGCCTCGATCGCGACCATCGCCCCACCAGCAGGCAGAGCCTGCATCAAACGACCCCGCGCCGCGACCAGCGTGCACGCGTCTTCCAGCGACAACACACCGGCAACATGCGCGGCGGCGATCTCACCGATCGAGTGCCCCATCACGTAGTCCGGGCGCACACCCCACGATTCGAGGAGCCGGAACAGCGCCACCTCGACGGCGAACAACGCGGCCTGAGCGAACTCCGTCTGATTCAGCTCCTCCGCATCGCCCTCGATCACCTCACGCAAACGCGGATGCAGCAACTCACACGCCGCATCGAAGGCTTGAGCGAACACCGGGAACTCGCCATACAACTCCCGGCCCATGCCCACCCGCTGCGCACCCTGGCCCGTGAACAGGAAGGCCAGCTCGCCCTGCGCGACGGTGCCGTGCACGACCCCCGCCGACGACGTGCCGTCGGCCAGTGCGGCGAGCTCCGCGACAGCGCCGGCGGTGTCGGCGGCGAGCACGACCGCGCGGTGCTCCAGCGCGGCCCGCGCCGTGGCCAGCGACCAACCGACGTCGACGGTGCCGAGCTCGGCGTCGGCCAGGACATGCGCACGGAGCTTGGCGGCCTGCTCGCGCACCGCGTCGGCCGACTTGCCGGAGAGCACCCACGGCACCAGAGCCCGCTCGGTGACCTCGACCGGCGTGGGTGCCTCCTCCGGGGCTTCCTCGATCACCGTGTGCGCGTTGGTGCCGCTGATGCCGAACGACGACACCGCCGCCCGGCGAGGCCCGTTCGACGTGAGCCACGGCTTCGACTCGGTCAGCAGCTCCACCGCACCGGACGACCAGTCCACATGCGACGACGGCTCGTCGACGTGCAACGTCTTCGGCAGCACACCGTGGCGCAGTGCCATGACCATCTTGATGATGCCCGCGACACCCGCGGCGGCCTGGGTGTGACCGATGTTGGACTTCACCGAGCCCAGCCACAACGGCCGGTCGCGATCCTGGCCGTAGGTCGCCAGCAATGCCTGGGCCTCGATCGGGTCACCCAACGCGGTCCCCGTGCCGTGCGCCTCGACGACGTCCACATCGGACGGCGACAGTCCCGCTCCACGCAGCGCCTGCCGGATGACCCGCTGCTGCGACGGGCCGTTCGGCGCCGTCAGGCCGTTCGACGCGCCGTCCTGGTTGATCGCGCTGCCGCGCACGAGGGCCAGCACCGTGTGGCCGTTGCGGCGCGCGTCCGACAGCCGCTCCACGACGAGCAGACCGGCGCCCTCGCCCCAACTGGTCCCGTCGGCACCCGCGGCGAACGGCTTGCACCGACCGTCCTTCGCCAGCCCGCGCTGCCTGCTGAAGTCGACGAACGCGGCGGGCGTGGACATCACCGTGACACCACCGGCCAGCGCGAGGTCGCACTCCCCGTTGCGCAGCGCCTGAATCGCCAGGTGCAGCGCGACCAGCGACGACGAACACGCCGTGTCGACCGTGACCGCGGGGCCCTCCAACCCGAAGCTGTAGGCGATGCGGCCCGACACGATGGACGCCGCGTTGCCCGTGAGCGCGTGCGCCTCGGTCTCCGCCGTGGCGTTCTGCAGCACGCTCGCGTAGTCCTGGCCCATCGTTCCCGCGAACACGCCGGTGGCGCTGCCCCTCAGCGTCGTCACGTCCAGCCCGGCGCGCTCGAACGCCTCCCACGCGGTCTCCAGAAGGATCCGCTGCTGCGGGTCCATCGCCAACGCCTCCCGCGGCGAGACGCCGAAGAAGGCCGCGTCGAACTCGGTGGCGCGCTCCAGGAAACCGCCCTCGACGGTGTAGGTCGTGCCCTGGTGCGCCGGATCGGGGTGGTAGAGCTCGGCGATGTCCCACCCGCGCTCGGCCGGGAACTGCGTGATCGCGTCACGCCCACCCGCGAGCAGCTCCCAGAACTCCTCCGGCGAGGTCACTCCTCCGGGGAACCGGCAGGCCATGCCGACGATCGCGATGGGGTCGTCCGCGACGACCGTCGTCTGCCGCGGAGCGGAAGCCGGTTCGTCCTCCCCGCCGGACAGCTCGGTACGGAGGTACGTTCCGAGCGCGTCCGGGTTCGGGTAGTCGAAGATCAGCGTCGCAGGCAGCTTGGTGCCGACAGCGGCGGCGAGCCGGTTGCGCAGCTCGACCGACGTCAGCGAGTCGAAGCCGAGGTCCTTGAAGGCCTGGCGCGGCTCGATGCGCTCGGGCGAGTCGTAGCCGAGCACGATGGCTGCATTGGCCCGCACCAGGTCGGTGAGCTGCTTGTCCTGCTCCGCCACCGGCAGTCCGGCCAGCTTGTGCGCCAGCGAACCGTCGCCGCCCGCCTTCCGCGACGCAGCGCGTCGCAGGGACCGCTGGGCCAGGGCCCGCAACAGGGGTGGCACGGTGTCGTCCCGCAGCGCGGTCGGGTCCAGAGGCGCCGGGACGAGCACGGCGTCCGGACGTTTGCGGGTCGCCTCGAACAACGCCAGGCCCTGGTCCGGGCGCAGCGCGCTGCTGCCGGACCGGGAGGTCCTGGCCTTGTCGGTGTCGGCGAGTCCGGCGCCCATCCCGCCGTCCTGCTGGTCCCACAACCCCCACGCCAACGACAAACCCGGCAGGCCCTGGGCCCTGCGGTGCGCGGCCAGACCGTCGAGGAAGGTGTTCGCGGCCGAATAGTTGGCCTGGCCCGCGTTGCCGAAGATCCCCGAGGCGGAGGAGAACAACACGAACTCCGCCACATCGTGGTCCCGGGTCAGCTCGTGGAGATTCCACGCGGCCAGCGCCTTCGGCGCCATCACGGTCTCGATCCGCTGCGCGGTCATCGACTCGACCACACCGTCATCCAGCACACCCGCGGTGTGAACGACCGCGGTCAACGTCTCGATACCGGCGATCACCCCGGCCAACGCTTCCCGGTCAGCGGCGTCACAGGCGACCACGGAGACCTCGGCCGGAGCCAACGCCTCCAGCAGCTCCGGCGAAGCCACACCACGACGACTCAACAACACCAGACGCCGAGCGCCCTGCTCGACCAACCGGCGCGCCACCAGCCCACCCAGGCTGCCCGTACCCCCGGTGATCAGGACCGTGCCGTCGGGGTTCAGCGGCTGCGGCAGCGACAAGACGACCTTGCCGACATGCTTGGCCTGCGACATGAACCGGAACGCCTCCACCGCCTGGCGCACGTCCCAGACCCGCACCGGCAACGGCCGGACCGCTCCGAGCGCGATCAGCCGGGACAGCTCCGCCCACATCTCGGCGACCCGGTCCGGACCGGCCTCGATCAGATCGAAGGAGCGGTACCGCACACCCGGGTACTCCGTCGCGACCTGCTCGGGGTCGCGGACGTCGGTCTTGCCCATCTCCACGAACCGACCGCCACGCGGCAACAACCGCAACGACGCATCCACGAAGTCGCCCGACAACGCGTCGAGCACGACATCCACACCACGGCCTTCGGTCGCGGCCAGGAACTTCTCCTCGAAACCGAGATCACGCGACGACGCCAGGTGCTCGTCGGGCAGTCCGACCGCGTCCCACTTGGCCGGGCTCGCGGTACCGAACACCTCCAGGCCCCAGTGCTTCGCCAGCTGCACGGCCGCCATGCCCACACCACCGGCAGCGGCGTGGATCAGCACCGACTCACCGGCCTGCACGTCGGCCATGTCCCGCAGCGCGTAGAACGCGGTCAGGAACACCAGGGGGAGCGTGGCCGCGTCGGTGAAGGACCAGTCGTCGGGCATCCGCGTGACCATGCGGGAGTCGGCCATCGCCACCGGCCCGAAGGAGGCGGAGATCAGGCCCATCACGCGGTCGCCCGGCGCGAGGTCGCCGACCTCGGAACCGACCTCCAGCACCACGCCGGCGCCTTCCATGCCCATGAGCCCCGCGTCACCCGGGTACATCCCCAACGCGTTGAGCACGTCCCGGAAGTTCACACCGGCGGCCCGCACCGCGATGCGCACGTCGCACGGGCCCAACGGTTCTTCGGCGTCGGGGTACTCGATCAGCGACAGGTTCGACAGCGTCCCCTTGCCCACGCTGTCCAACCGCCATGTCGGCGCCTCGGGCGCCACGAGCTGCGTCGACGCGCGACCCAGCCGCGCCACGAACACCTCGCCACCACGCACGACGGCCTGCGGCTCACCCGAGGCGGCCACGGCACCCAGCAGATCGGTCGAGCGCGGATCGTCGTCGACGTCCACGATCACGACCCGGTCCGGGTGCTCGGCCTGCACCGACCGCACCAAGCCCCACACACCCGCGGCAGGAACATCGCGCACCGGCTCACCGGGCTCGACGGCCACGGCACCCCGCGTCACGACCACCAGACGGGCATCGCCGTCGGACGAGTCGGCGAGCCAGTCCTGCACCCTGTCGAGGACGGTCGACACCACGCCGACCGGATCGGAACCGGCGGCCTCGAACACGGTGATCGGCGCGTCGTCGAGGCCCTGCGTGGGCAACGGTGTCCAGTCCAGCGCCCACAGCGAGTTGGGCGCGATCTCGTCCCGCCGCACCGGCTGTGCCTTGGCGGCCCGCAGCAACAGAGAGTCGACACTGGCGACCGGTGCGCCCTCGCTGTCGGCGACGAACACCGACACCGCATCGGTGCCGACCGACGTCAGCCGGACCCGCACCCTGAGTGCACCGGCGGCGACGATCGTGACACCGGACCACGAGAACGGCAGTGAGCCGGCCTCGGCGTCGGAGACGAAGTCGCCGAGCCCGATCCCGTGCAGTGCCGCGTCGAGCAGCGCCGGGTGCAGCCCACACCGCTCCGCTTCGGCGTGCTCCTCCTCCGGCAGCTCCACCTCGGTGTAGACGTCGTCACCGAGCCGCCATGCGGCGCGCAGACCCTGGAACGCGGGCCCGTACTCCAGGCCCTCCGCAGTGCCGCCGTAGAACTCGGTGACGTCGATGGCCTCGGCACCCTCGGGCGGCCACGCCGTGAGGTCGCCGTCGACCGACGCGGGGCCGCTCGTGAGGGCACCGGTCGCGTGCTGTGTCCACTCCTCCGGCAGATCGTCGCGCTCGCGACGCGAGTGGATCGTGATGTCGCGTCCACCGCTGTCGTCGACGGGACCCAGAACCACCTGGAGTTGCACCGCACCGCTCTCCGGGAGCACGAGCGGGGCGGCGAGCGTCAGTTCGGTCAGCCGTTCGCAGCCCGCCCTCCGCCCGGCCTGCAACGCCAGTTCGACGAAGGCCGTGCCAGGCAGCAGCGCGTTGCCGTGCACCACGTGGTCGGCGAGCCACCCGTGCGTGGCGAGCGACAGCCGACCCGTGAGCACGAGGCCACCGTCGGCCATCTCGACGGCCGCACCGAACAGCGGGTGATCGGCCGCGCCGAGACCCGCCGCCGTCAGATCGCCCTGCGCCGTGGCGACGCCCCGGGGCCAGAAGCGTTCGTGCTGGAAGGCGTAGGTGGGCAGGTCTATCCGGGCGCCCTGGACCAGCGTGGTCCAGTCGACGGCAACACCACGGCAGTGCATTGCGGCCAACGCGCCGATCGCCGTGCGCACCTCGGGACGGTCACCCCGCAGCACCGGAACGAACAAGCCCTCGGACACCGACTGCTGCGCCATCCCCGACAACACACCGTCAGGACCGAGCTCGACGAAGTTCGTCACACCCTGCGCAGCGAGAGTGACGACGCCATCAGCGAAACGCACCGCCTGACGCACATGCGACACCCAATACTCCGGCGAAGCCAGATCATTCGACAGCTCGCCGGTCAGGTTCGACACCACCGGAATCCGCGGCTGCTGGAACACAAGCCCGCCAAGGACCTCGCGGAACTCGTCCAGCATCGGCTCCATCAACGGCGAATGGAACGCATGACTGACGCTAAGCCGCTTCGTCTTACGACCCCGAGCAGAGAACTCCTCCGCCACCGCAAGCACAGCCGACTCAACACCCGAAATGACGACCGAGTTGGGTCCGTTGATCGCAGCGATGCCCCACTCCTCGGTGGGCTGGAACTCCTCCTCCGTGGCCTCGATGGCCACCATCGCCCCACCATTGGGCAACGCCTGCATCAGACGCCCACGAGCCGCGACGAGCGTGCACGCGTCCTGCAACGACAGCACACCAGCCACGTGCGCGGCAGCGATCTCACCGATCGAATGCCCCATCAGGAAATCGGGGCGCACACCCCACGACTCCAGCAGCCGGAACAACGCCACCTCGACCGCGAACAACGCAGCCTGCGCGAACTCCGTCTGATTCAGCTCTTGCTCGTCACCCTCGATCACCTCACGCAAACGCGGATGCAACAGCGCACACGCCGCATCGAAGGCTTGAGCGAACACCGGGAACTCGGCATACAGCTCACGCCCCATACCGATCCGCTGCGCGCCTTGGCCGGTGAACAGGAACGCCGTCTTCCCCGGCGTGACGACATCGGTGATCACGTCCGGCGACGGTGTCCCGTCGGCCAGCGCGGCGAGCCCCGCGTCGAGGTCGCCGAGCACCACGGCCCGGTGGTCCAACGCCGCCCGCATCGTGGCCAGGGAGAACGCCACATCGGCCGGGTCGCCCGTCACGTCGCGAAGAGCGGTGGCCTGGCCCCGCAACGCCGCGCTCGACTTCGCCGACAGCACCCACGGCACCACCGACGGCACCGACCGGACCGGCGTGCCGGTCTCCTGCGCGGGAGCCTGCTCGATGATCGTGTGCGCGTTCGTGCCGGAAATGCCGAACGACGACACCGCCGCCCGCCACGGGCGGTCGACCTCCGGCCATGCCGTGGTCTGGGTCAGCAGTTCGACCGCGCCGGACGACCAGTCCACATGCGACGACGGCTCGTCGATGTGCAGGGTCTTGGGCAACACGCCGTGGCGCATCGCCAGGACCATCTTGATCACACCTGCCACGCCCGCGGCGGCTTGCGTGTGGCCGATGTTCGACTTCACCGACCCCAGCCAGAGCGGCCGCTCCCGCTCCTGGCCGTAGGTCGCCAGCAGCGCCTGCGCCTCGATCGGGTCACCCAGTGCCGTGCCCGTGCCGTGCGCCTCGACCGCGTCCACCTCGGAGTGCTGGAGACCGGCACTGGCGAGCGCAGCCCTGATGACGCGCTGCTGCGACGGGCCGTTCGGCGCGGTCAGGCCGTTGGAGGCGCCGTCCTGGTTCACCGCCGAACCCCGCACCACGGCCAGCACCCGGTGCCCCTTGCGCTGCGCGTCCGACAGCCGCTCCACCAGGAGCATCCCGGCGCCTTCACCCCAGCCGGTGCCGTCGGCGGCATCGGCGAACGGCTTGCACCGACCGTCGCGCGCCAACCCGCGCTGCCTGCTGAACTCGATGAAGGTCGCCGGTGTCGCCATCACCGTCACCCCGCCGGCGAGCGCCAGATCGCACTCGCCCTGGCGCAGCGCCTGCACGGCGAGATGCAGCGCGACCAGCGACGACGAGCAGGCGGTGTCGACCGTGACCGCGGGGCCTTCGAGGCCGAACACGTAGGAGATGCGGCCGGAGACGACGGCGCCCGCGGTGCCGGTGAGCACGTGCATCTCCGTCTCGGCGGGCGCGTTCTTCAGCAGGTTCGCGTAGTCGGTGCCGCCGGCACCCGCGAACACGCCGGTCGACGAGCCGCGCAGCGACAGCGGGTCGATGCCCGCGTGCTCCAGCGCCTCCCACGACGTCTCCAGCAGCAGTCGCTGCTGCGGGTCGATCGCCAGCGCCTCGCGCGGCGAGATACCGAAGAAGCCGGCGTCGAAGTCGGCGGCGCCGTCGACGAAACCGCCCTCGGTGGTGTACATGGTGCCGGCCTTGTCGGGGTCGGCATCGTAGAGGCGCTCGACGTCCCAGCCCCGGTCGGACGGGATGGGGCCGATGCCGTCGTTCTCCCCGACGAGCATGGTCCAGAACTCGTCCGGGTTGGTGACTCCGCCGGGGAGGCGGCAGGCCATGCCGACGATGGCGATCGGCTCGTCGGTCCGCCCCGCGGGCGCGGTCACGGCCGGAGCGGCGGTGCCTGAGGAGCTGCCGGCCAGCCGCTCGGACAGGTACCCGCCCAGTACGAGCGGGTTGGGGTAGTCGAAGACCAGGGTCGCCGGAAGCGTCACGCCGGTGGCCGCACTGATCCGGTTCCGCAGCTCGATCGCGGTGAGGGAGTCGAACCCGAGGTCCTTGAACGCGCGGTCGGCGGGAACACGCTCGGCCGAGTCGTGCGCCAGCACGATCGCAGCCTCGGCACGGACCAGCTCGACGAGCGCGTGCTCCCGGTCGGCGTCGGACAGCGCGGCCATCCGCCGCGCGAAGTCGTTGTCCTGCACGGCGGCCGCGGCGGTGCGCCGCACACTCGCGTGCACCAGGCCACGCAGGAGTGCGGGCAGCGTCCCCGCCTGCGCCTCCGCGCGCAGCTTCGCCGGCTGGAGGGGCGCGGGCACCAGAGTCGCGTGGGGACTCGTCCGCCCGTGGTCGAACAGCGCGAGCCCCTGCTCGGTGGACAGGGCGCCGCTGCCGCTGCGCGCCATGCGCGCGAGGTCGGCTTCGGCCAGCCCTGCGGTCATGCCGCTGGCCTGCGCCCACAGTCCCCAGGCCAGGGACACCGCGGGCAGGCCCTCGGCACGCCGCAGTTCGGCCAGGCCGTCGAGGAAGGCGTTGGCGGCCGCGTAGTTGCCCTGCCCGGGGCTGCCGAACACGCCCGCACCGGACGAGAACAGCACGAACTGCGCGAGGTCGCGGTGCTTCGTCAGCTCGTGCAACACCTGTGCGGCCTCGGCCTTCGGCCGGAGCACGCGGGCGAGCCGGTCGCGGTCGAGGGCGGTGACGACACCGTCGTCGAGCACCCCGGCGGCGTGCACCACGGCCGTGAGTCGCGGGATCGTGGCGAGGAGCGCGTCGAGCTGCTCCCGGTCGGCGACGTCGCACGCCACGACGCGCACGCGTGCGCCGAGCTCGGTGAGTTCGGCTTCGAGGTCGGGAGCCTCGCCGCGCCGGCTCACCAGTACGAGCTCCCGCGCGCCGTGCTCGGTGACGAGGTGGCGTGCGACCAAGCCGCCGAGCGTTCCGGTGCCACCCGTGATCAGCACCGCGCCCTCGGGGTCCAGCGGTCGCGGCACGGTGAGCACGACCTTGCCGACGTGCTTGGCCTGGGAGACGAAACGGAACGCCTCGGGGCCACGGCGCACGTCCCAGGCCCGCGTCGGCAGGAAGGCCAGCGCGCCCTCGGCGAACAGGTCGAGGATCTCGCGCAGCATCTCCCCGATCCGCTGCGGGCCCGCGTCACCGAGGTCGAAGGCGTGGTAGCTCACGCCGTCGTACTGGGCCGCGACCTCCTCCGGAGTGCGGATGTCGGTCTTGCCCATCTCCAGGAACCGACGGGGGCGCAGGCGCAACGACGCGTCCACGAAGTCGTGGGCCAACGCGTTCAACACCACGTCGACGCCGCGCCCGCCGGTGCCGTCGAGGAACCGGTCGGCGAAGGAGAGATCGCGGGAGGAAGCGATGTGGTCGTCGGAGAGGCCGAGCTCGCGCAGCACGTCCTGCTTGCCCTTGCTCGCCGTCCCGAAGACCTCGACACCCCAGTGCCGGGCGAGCTGGACCGCCGCCATGCCGACACCACCGGCGGCGGCGTGGACCAGCAGCGACTCCCCGGCCTGGATGTCGGCGAGGTCGCGCAGGGCGTAGTACGCGGTCAGGAACACCACGGGCACCGAAGCGGCCTCGGTGAAAGTCCAGCCGTCCGGGATGGGAGCGACCGTGCGGGCGTCGGTGACCGCGATGGGGCCGAACCCGCCCGGCAGGAGGCCGAGTACCCGGTCGCCGACGGCGAGGTCGGTGACCTCGGAGCCGACCTCGACGACCACTCCCGCGCCCTCGACGCCGATCAACCCGGCGTCCCCCGGATACATGCCGAGTGCGTTGAGGACGTCGCGGAAGTTGAGCCCCGCGGCCCGCACCGAGACCCGGACCTCGGTGGGTGCCAGCGGTTCGAGGACCTCGGGGCACGGAAGCAGTTCGAGGTTCGCGAGCGTCGACTTGTGAGCGCTTTCGAGTCGCCACGGACCCGTGGGCGGGACCAGAGTCGCCTCCGGCCGCACCAGGCGGGGCGCGAACAGTTCCCCGTCGCGCACGGCGATCTCGGGTTCGCCGCTCGCCAGCGCGGCGCCCAGCGACTCGGTGTCGTCGACGACGTCGATCTGCACGACCCGGCCGGGGTTCTCCTCCCGAACCGACCGCAACAGACCCCACACCGCGGCCGCCACCGGGTCGGGTGCCCGGTCGTCGCCCACCGCCACCGCACCACGGGTGACGAGCGCGAACGTCGTCTCCGACAGCGCGTCGTTCGCCGACCAGGCCTGGACGAGCCCCAGCATCCGGTCGAGCGCGGAGGTGAGGTCGGCGTCGGCCTCGTGCCGGACCACCACGTACTCGGGTGCCTCGGCCAGGTCGGTGAAGTCGGTGAAGTCGGTGAAGTCTCTGCCGAACACGAGCGCCGCGACCTCACCGGCCGTGGTGGGCACCGGTTGCCAGTCCACCCGGAACAACACGTCGCGGTGCGGGTCGGCGGCCTGCTGCCCACTCGGCGCGCGCAGCGTCAACGACGCGATGTCCACGACCGGTTGCCCCACACCGTCGGCGACCAGCACCGACACCGCGTCCGAGCCCGCGGGCCCGATGCGCACCCGCGCGGAGGTGGCGTGGACCGCGTGCACGGCGACGTCGCTCCACGCGAACGGCAGCTTGCCCGCCGCACCACCGTCGACCAGGTCGCCGAAGGCCAGTGTCTGCAACGCGGCGTCGAGCAGCGCGGGGTGGACGGCGAAGCGCGCGGCGTCCGCGTGAGCGTCGGCGGGCAACTCGATCTCGGCGAAGACCTCGTCGTCCCGGCGCCAGACCGCACGGATGCCCTGGAACACCGGACCGTAGGCGAAGCCCTGCCGTTCGGCGTCGGCGTAGAAGTCGCCGATCTCCACCCGCTCGGCCCCCGAGGGCGGCCACTGCGCGAGACGGTCGGCCGTCGTCCGGACGGCCGCGTTCAGCGTCCCCGCGGCATGCCGGGTCCACGGCCCGTCGAGGTCGTCCTCGGGACGCGAGTACACGCCGAGTTCGCGGCGGCCGCGCTCGTCCCGGGCGCCGATCGTCACCTGCAGGCGCACGCCACCGCTGTCCGGGAGGACGAGCGGAGCCTCGATGATCAGCTCGTCGAGCTGCGGGCACCCCACGCGGTCGCCGGCCTGCACGGCGAGTTCCACGAACGCCGTGCCCGGCAGGAGCACCTGGCCGTTGACCGCGTGCCCGGCCAGCCACGGGTGGGTGCTCACCGACAACCTGCCGGTGAGCACGGTCTCGTCGTCGGTGGCCAACTCGATGGCCGCGCCGAGCAACGGGTGGCCGGTCGCCGAGAGCCCCAGCCCGGTCGCCGCGGACTTCCCGGCGGTCTTCGGGGCGTCGTACCAGAAGCGTTCGTGCTGGAAGGCGTAGGTGGGCAGGTCGACGCGGTCTCCCTGCACAAGGGCCGTCCAGTCGACAGTGACGCCACGGCAGTGCATCGCGGCCAGGGCACTCAGCGCGGTGCGCACCTCGGGCCGGTCGCCCCGCAGCACCGGCACGAACAGGCCGTCGGACACCGACTGCTGCGCCATCCCCGAGAGCACACCGTCGGGACCGAGCTCGACGAAGTTCGTCACACCCTGTGCAGCGAGGGTGCTGACGCCGTCGGCGAAACGCACCGCCTCCCGCACATGCGAGACCCAATACTCCGGCGAGGCCAGGTCGGTCGACAGCTCGCCGGTCAGGTTCGACACGACCGGAATCTGCGGAGCCGTGAACGTCAGACCGCCGAGGATCTCACGGAACTCGGCGAGCATCGGCTCCATCAACGGCGAATGGAACGCATGACTGACGCTGAGCCGCTTCGTCTTACGACCCCGCGCTGCGAACTCCTCCGCCACCGCGAGAACCGCAGCTTCGACACCAGAGATCACCACGGAGTTCGGGCCGTTGATCGCAGCGATGCCCCACTCCTCGGTGGGCTGGAACTCTGCCTCGGTGCCCTCGATGGCGACCATCGCCCCACCAGCGGGCAGAGCCTGCATCAGACGCCCACGAGCGGCCACCAGAGCACACGCGTCTTCCAGCGACAGCACGTCGGCAACATGAGCTGCGGCGATCTCACCGATCGAGTGCCCCATCAGGAAATCGGGGCGCACACCCCACGATTCGAGGAGCCGGAACAGCGCGACCTCGACCGCGAACAGAGCGGCTTGGGCGAACTCGGTCTGGTTCAGCTCCTCCGCATCGCTCTCGATGACCTCACGCAACCGCGGGTTCAGCAGCCCACATGCCGCGTCAAAAGCCTCGGCGAAGACGGGGAACTCGGCATACAGCTCACGGCCCATACCGACCCGCTGGGCACCCTGCCCGGTGAACAGGAACGCCGTCTTGCCCCGCACCACCGACCCGGTGATCACATCAGCCGACGCGCGGCCCTGGGCCAACGCCTCCAGAGCCGACACCAGAGCGTCCCGGCTCTCGCCCAACACCACGGCGCGGTGATCCAATGCCGCTCGCGTCGTCACCAGCGAGAACGCCACGTCGGCCACGTCGGCGTCGCCGACCTCGCGCACGGCGGCGGCCTGCGCCTTCAGCGCGGCCTCGGTCTTCGCGGCGAGCACCCAGGGCACGAGCGACGGCACCCGGCGCTCCGCCTCGGCGCCGTCTCGCCGCGGCGCCTGTTCGAGGACGACGTGCGCGTTCGTCCCGCTCATGCCGAACGACGAGACACCCGCCCGCCTCGGCGTGTCGGTCTCCGGCCAGGGTCGGGCCTCGGTGAGCACCTCGACCGCGCCGGCCAACCAGTCCACATGCGACGACGGCTGATCGACGTGCAACGTCTTCGGCAACACACCGTGCCGCATCGCCAGGACCATCTTGATTACACCCGCCACACCCGCGGCGGCCTGCGTGTGACCGATGTTCGACTTCACCGACCCCAACCACAACGGCCGGTCGCGATCCTGGCCGTAGGTCGAGATCAACGCCTGCGCCTCGATCGGGTCACCCAGCGACGTACCCGTGCCGTGCGCCTCCACGACGTCCACATCGGACGCCTGCAGTCGCGCGTTGGCCAATGCCGCCCGGATCACGCGCTGTTGCGACGGGCCGTTGGGAGCGGTGAGCCCACTGCTCGCGCCGTCGGAGTTGACCGCACTGCCGCGCACGACCGCGAGCACCCGGTGACCGTTCCGCTCGGCGTCGGACAGGCGCTCCACCACGAGCATGCCCACGCCCTCGCTCATGATGGTGCCGTCCGCACCATCGCCGAAGGCCTTCACCCTGGCGTCACCGGCCAGGCCGCGCTGCCTGCTGAAGTCCTGGAACGTGGACGGGCTCGGCATCACCGTGACACCGCCCGCCAGCGCCATGTCGCACTCGCCGGAGCGCAGCGCCTGCACGGCGAGGTGCAGTGTCACCAGGGACGACGAGCACGCCGTGTCCACGGTGAGCGTGGGACCTTCGAGGCCGAGCGTGTACGCGATGCGACCGCTGGCCATGCTGCCGACGTTGCCGTTGCCGACGAACGCTTCCAGGTCGGACGGAACCTCCCCGTCGGCGAAACGATTCAAGTAATCGAAGTACGCGACACCGGAGAACACCCCGGTGCGGCTTCCCCGCACGGTGTCGGGCACGATACCGGCCCGTTCGAGTGCCTCCCACGACACTTCGAGCAGCAGTCGCTGCTGCGGGTCCATCGCGAGAGCTTCCCGGGGTGAGATGCCGAAGAACTCCGCGTCGAATTCCGCCATGTCGGGCAGGAATCCGCCTTCCCGGACATAGCTGGTGCCGGGCTCGTCCGGGTTCGCGTCGTACAGCTCGTCCAGGTCCCAGCCCCGGTCGGTGGGGAACGGTGTGATGGCGTCACCGCCGTCGCGGACCAGCTCCCACAGGTCCTCGGCGGACCTGACACCACCGGGAAAGCGGCAGGCCATCCCGACGATGGCGATCGGCTCCGTACTCGCCGCCTCGGCCGCCGACAACCGTTCCCGGGTCTGCGCCAGGTCGGTCGTCACACGCTTGAGGTAGTCCCGAAGCTTCTGCTCATTGCTCACCCGATGCACACCTCTTCACGACGCACCCGCACAGCCGCCGAGTACCGCAGACCATTCGCCGCCACAATGCGAGGAAAATGGCAGGACAAATGAACGCGCACTTGCCGCACAATTCAGGCTGAGAATATTTCCGGCCGGTGTGGGGCAACACCCCTAGCCGTCCCCTAGCTCGGTCGAGACGGACGGACATGGCCGACATGGCCTCCCGGTCGGAAGACACCGAGAGGCCACGTCCGTCACGACGACGCGATCATTCGATCGTGTAGTAGACCGTGTAGGTCGTGGGTTCCTCCGGGGCGTCGATGATCCGGCTGGCACCGGCACCGTCCTCCCACCGGTCGAACACCAGCACGTACGGCGGGATCTCGATCCGGGCGGCCGCGCTGACCGAGAGGGAGCTGCCGACGATGACCCTGATGGTCGAGTCGGTGACCACGCCGTAGTTGCCGACCGTCACCCCGATGCCCTCGGGATCGGACTTGAACGTCAGGTCGACGGTCTTGGGCTGCAACTCGATGGTCTTGGTTCCCACGTTGCCGTCGGAGTCCCGGGCGCTCAGCGTCAGTTCGAGGTGCGACGGGTACGGGTGGTCGGGTGCGATGAACTCACCGGACGAGCCCGTGAAGGTCTCGATGTCGTGGCTGTGGCAGTGACCGTCGTGGGCGCAGTGCCGCATGGTCAGCTTCCAGGTCAGCGCCGACTCGGGCAGCGTGCCGTCCTTGGCGTCCGTGGCACCGCCGGAGAAGGACACCTTCTGGCCCACGTGCCATCGGAGATCCGTGTCCGGGGTGTCGATCACCGGTGTCGGTTCCGGAGCCGGTGCGTTGTCGACCACCACGTCGACCCTGGCGATCGAACTCTTGCCGCCGGGGTCGGTGACCTTCAACGCGGGCCGCACGAACTCCTTCTCCGGGTAGATCCAGAACGCGATGGGCAGCCTGCCGTCGTCGAACTCACCGTCGCCGTCGAGATCCCACTCGTAGCGGAGCCGGTCGCCGTCGGGGTCGCTCGAACCGCGGCCGTCGAACATCACCAGCAGCGGCGACTTCCCCTCCGTGGGCTTGGCCTTGATCACGGCCTCGGGCTCGGTGTTCGGGTCGTCGTCGTGCACGATGCGACGCAGCTCGCCGGTGTCGAGCGACACGTAGTACAGGGCGCCGTCCGGGCCGAACTCCAGCTGCACCGGCACCGACAGTCCCTGGGCGAACGTCGTCACGTCGGCGGGGTTCGGCGCGCCGTCGGCGTCCTTGCCCATCACCCAGATGCAGCCGCGCGTGCTGTCGCTGAAGAACAGCGCACCACGGTAGGGCTCGGGCAGCGTCTCCCCGTCGGCGAACGCGAACCCGGACAGCGAAGCGCCGCCGGTGTTCGGGCACGTGTCGTCCGGCGACACCTTCTCGCCGCTGGTGTACTGGAGCACGGGCTTGCGGTCGCTGCCCTCCGCGTAGAGCGTGTCGCACATCGTCAGCCCGGTGGCCTGCCAGCTCGGGTGCGGCTCCGCGCCCTCGAAGCACGGCCAACCGAAGTTCGGGGCCTCCGTGGAATCCGGCACGAACCGGTTGATCTCGTCGGCCCGCGCCTCACCGACGTCGCCGACCCACACCTCGTTGCTCTCGGGGTGGACGACGAAGCGGAACGGGTTGCGGAAGCCGTACGCCAGGATGCGTCGCTTGTTCTCGTCGGCGCTGTCCGCGTACGGGTTGCCGGCCACGCCCTCGCCGGTGTCGGGGTCGATGCGGATGACGCTGCCGTTCAGCACCGCCGGCTCACCGTCGGGGCGACGCGGCGACTGAGCGCGCAGCGAACCGCCACGGGCGTCCGGGATCGTGAGGTCGGTCCCGGCGTCGCCCGGCGGGTCGGCGCACGGGTTGCCCTGCTGGCCGTAGTCGGCGAAGTTGAAGCTCGCGCCCTCACCGGCGCTGGCGTACAGCGCGCCGTCGGGGCCGAACGCCAGGGTGTCCGCGCTGTGACTCGGATACTGCTGACACCAGCCGTCGACCAGTGTCTCCGGAGCCTGCGCGACACCGTCCTCGCCCATCGTCAACTTGACGAGCCGGTTGGTGACCACGCACCCGTCCTCGGTGTACCCGGGCGGGGACGGACACTGGTCGTTCCACACCGGCGCGGTCTGCCCGGGTGGGGCGTCGCGAGTGTAGAAGGCGTAGACGTGCGGCTTCTCCGGGAACTCCGGGTGCACCGCGAGGCCGAGCAGGCCACGGTCCCAGCCGTTGAACACCTCGGTGCTCAGGTCGGCGAAGACCCGTGAGGTGTCGGAGTCCACGTCGTCCCACACCCGGATCACACCGTCTTTGTCGCCGACGAAGGTCGTGCCGTCGGGTGCGAAGGCCGCCACGGTGGGCTCGGTGAGCCCCGAGATGGCCGTCTCGTCGCGGAATCCCTCCGGGACCGCGGCTGCCTCGACGCCCGCGCCCTCGACGTCGTCACGTGGGGGGTAGAGAACCGACTCGTCGTTCGTACGCACCTGTCCGGGAGTCGCCATACCGAGCGCACCGGTCAGCATGGTCGCCCCCACGACCAGCACGGCTGTTATCACCGCGAGCGGCCGTAACCGCGTCCGCGATCTCGTTTCCGGAGATGTCATGCCGTCTGCTTCCTTCTCGGTGGACCTCGTCGTCACCCACGCGAACCAGAGGTCACGGCTTCAACTCGTTGTCGATGAAGTCGAAGATTTCGTCGTCGGACGCGGCGTCGATCTTCTCGGCGATTCCCCCCTTCGGCACTGTTCCGCCGTACCTGGTCGCGAGCTCGGCCAGTCGCTCGGCCAGCTCGGCGCGGACGTCGTCGTCCAGCGTCATCACCGCCAGCTCCTGATCGAGGCTGTCGAGCTTGCTGCTCAGCGACTGCGCTGAGGTCGCTGAGAACACCGAGTGCGCTGCCTCGCCCGTCCCCGCAGCGGACGCCAGGGCCTCCGCGAGGTACGTGGCGACCGCTTCGGGCGCGGGGTAGTCGAAGATCAACGTGGCGGGCAGGCGCTGACCGGTCGCGGCGTTGAGCCGGTTCCGCAGCTCGATCCCGGTCAACGAGTCGAAGCCCATCTCCAGGAAACCGCGTCGCGGGTCCACGGCGGCCGCGCTCTGGTGCCCCAGCACCGCGGCCACGTGGCCTGTCACGACGTCGAGGAGCACAGCGTTGCGGCCCTTGTCGTCGAGCCCGGCCAGCCGGTCGAGCAGCGCGGACCGCTCGCGTCCCCCGCCGTCGGTCGGCGAGGTGGTGCTCACCCTCCTGCGCTGGGCGGGTGCTCGGACCAACCCGCTCAGCAACGCCGGCAGCGTGCCGTCCCGCGCCTGGTCCCGCAGTACGTCGAGGTCCATCGGCGACGGAACGAGAACGGGGTCGTTGCGCCGCAACGCCTCGTCGAACAGCGCCAGGCCCTGCTCGTCGGAGATCGCGATACCGCCGTCCCTGGCGATGCGCTCCAGGTCCGCCTCGCCGAGCGTGCCGGTCATCTCGCTGGCGGTCGCCCAGAAACCCCAGTTCAGCGAGATCGCGGGCAGCCCGTTCGCCCGGCGGTACTGGGCGAGCGCGTCGAGCACCGAGTTGGCCGCGGCGTAGTTGGCCTGCCCCTTGCTGCCGTACACGGCCGCGCCCGACGAGAACAGGACGAACGCCGCCAGGTCGCGGTCCCGGGTCAGCTCGTGCAGGTGCAGTGCGGCGTCCGCCTTCGGCCGCAGGGTCGTGTCGACCCGTTCCGGGGTGAACGACGTGACGAGCCCATCGTCGAGCACCGCGGCGGTGTGCACCACGGCCGTCAACGGGTGCGCATCGGGGACGCGCTCCAGCAGCTCGGCGACCGCGCGGCGGTCGGAGACGTCGGCGCTGACGATCGTGACGTCGGCACCGAGCTCGGCGAGTTCCGTTCTCAGCGCTTCGGCTCCCGGCGCGTCGGGTCCCCGCCTGCTGGCCAGCAGCAGGTGGCGGACGCCGTGCCGGTCGACGAGGTGACGCGACAGCATCCGGCCCAGAGTCCCGGTGCCGCCCGTGATCAACACCGTGCCGTCGGGATCGAGGGTCACCGGCTCGTGCTCGACCGGGCCGGCCGTGGCCAGCCTCGGCGCGAACACCTCGCCACGCCGCAGCGCGATCTCCGGCTCGCCCGTGGCGAGCGCGTGCGGCAATGCCGTCACCGACGCCGGGTCGTCGTCGATGTGCACGAGCACGAGCCGGTCGGGGTTCTCGGAGCAGGCCGAGCGGATCAAGCCCGTGACCGCCGACTGTCCGAGGACAGGCACGTCACCGTCCGACACGGCCAGGGCGCCACGCACGACGACGCCGAGGCGGGAGTCACCGAACCGGTCGTCGGCCAGCCACTCCTGCACCAGCCGCAGCACCCGGTTGGCCGCCGCACGGACCGCGGACGTCGGTTCCTCGCTGTCGTCCTCACCGTCCGGGACGCTCACGAGCACCACGTCGGGGGTGGCGCCTCCCTCGGCGAGCTTCGCCACGTCGGGGTACCGCGTGATCCCGAGGTCGACGAAATCGTCGCCGACCAGCACGAGTTCCGCGGCATTCCCGCCGACCTCGCGAGGCACCCAGGTCAACCGGTACAGCGACTCGGCACCGGGCCGTGCCGCGGCGAGGTGATCCGCGCTGATCGGCCTCGCCACCAACGACTCGATCGTGGCCACCGCGATACCGGACTGGTCCGCCACGTCGACGGTCACCGCGTCCGGCCCGGCCGAGCTCACCCGGACCCGCAACGTGGCGGCGCCGGAGGCGTGCAGTGTCACACCGGTCCAGACCAAGGGCAATCGAGCCTGGCCGTCGTCGTCGAAGCCACCGAGTTCGGTGGTCTGCATCGCCGCGTCCAGCAGAGCCGGGTGCAGGCCGTACCGGTCCGCGGTGGACCGCTGCCCTTCCGGCAGGGCGACCTCGGCGAAGACCTCGTCGCCGCGTCGCCACGCCGCCCGCATGCCCTGGAACGCCGGGCCGTAGTCGTAACCCTGCTCGGCGAGCCCGGCGTAGAAGCCGTCGACGTCGACCGGCTCCGCACCGGGCGGCGGCCAACTGGTGAGGTCGGTCGCGGCCTCGGGTGCGGCCGGAGCGAGCGTGCCCGCCGCGTGGCGCACCCAGTCGCCCTCGCCGGCCCGGGAGTACAGCCGCACGGCGCGTCGTCCCCCGTCACCGGGTTCGGCGACCACCAACTGCAGCTGCACGCCACCGCTGTCGGGCAGCACCAGCGGGGTCTCCATCGCGAGTTCCTCGAGATGGCTGCACCCGACCTGGTCGCCCGCCCAGATCGCGAGTTCGAGATACGCGGTGCCGGGCAGCAGGGGCACGCCCGAGACGGCGTGGTCGGCCAACCAGGGATGGCTGTGCAGCGAGAGCTTGCCGGTGAAGACGAGTCCCTCGCCCTCCGCCATCTCGACGGCCGCACCGAGCAACGGGTGGTCCGTGGAGCTGAGCCCGACCGACTCGACGTCGCCGACCTTGCCCGGCTCGTCCGGCCAGTAGCGCTGGTGTTGGAAGGGGTAGGTCGGCAGATCGAACGGTGTGCTGCCCGCGCCCGCGGTGACGATCTTCCAGTCGACGTCGACTCCGGCGCAGAACGCCTCCGCAGCCGAGGTCAGCAGACGACGGAGATCGCCCTCGTCGCGACGCAGCGTGCCCACGACAGCGGCAGGCTGGTCGGTGTGTTCGACGGTGTCCTGGATCGCCATCGTCAACACCGGATGCGCACTGACCTCGATGAAGGCCTGCCGCCCCTCGGCAGCCAGGTGCTCGACAGCCGGAGCGAACTCCACCGTCTGCCGCAGATTCCGATACCAGTACCGGCCCGTGAGCTCAGTGGTGTCCAACCACGCGGAATCGACGGTCGAATAGAACGGGATCCGACCCGACTGCGGCTCGACCGGGGCGAGCAGGTCCGCGAGCTCGGCCTCGATCGCCTCCACATGCTCCGAATGCGACGCGTAGTCCACCGCGACCATCCGCGCCCGAACACCCTCGGCCTCGAACCCGGACTGCACCTCGACGAGCGCCTCGGGGTTTCCGGACAGCACGACCGCGTTCGGACCGTTCACCGCCGCAACAGACACCCCATCGACCAGGCGAGAGGTCACCTGATCCAGCGGGGCGGCCACGGACAACATGCCACCCGCACCCGCCAACCGGGCGGCGATGACCTGACTGCGCAACGCCACCACCCGCGCACCATCACCCAGGCTCAAGCCACCCGCGACGACCGCCGCGGCGATCTCACCCTGCGAATGCCCCACCACCGCACCAGGAACCACACCCAACGATTCCCACACCGCGGCCAACGACACGTTGATCGCCCACAACACCGGCTGCACCACATCAACCCGAGCCAGCGCAACCTCATCACCGAGAACGTCGAACACATCCCAATCGACGAACGGCGCCAGCGCCTCAGCACACTCGGCCATCCGCTCGGCGAAGACCTGGCTCTCATCAAGCAATCGGGCGGCCATGCCGACCCACTGCGAACCCTGCCCGGGGAACACGAACACCACACGGTCCACCGGCGACGCCACATCGTGCACCACACCGGCCGGACTCTCGCCCCGAGCGATGCCCGACATCAGCGCGACCGGGTCCTCCCCCACGACCACGGCCCGGTGATCGAACACCGAGCGACCGGCCAGACCCACCGCCACATCACCGGCAGCCCGATCAGCCCCGTACTCGGCGACCCTCTCGGCCAACTCACGCAGCGCCGACTCCGACTTCGCCGAGATCACCCACGGCACCACCGGACGCGGTGTCACCTCGACCGGCTCGGGCTCGGGAGCCTGCTCCAGGATGACGTGTGCGTTCGTGCCACTGATGCCGAACGACGACACGCCCGCGCGCCGAGGTCGACCGGTGTCCGGCCATTCGATGGCCTCCGTCGCCAGCTCCACCGCGCCGGCGGACCAGTCGATGTGCGGCGACGGCTCACTGACGTGCAGCGTCGCCGGCACCACACCGTGGCGCATCGCGAGCACCATCTTCATCACGCCCGCGACACCGGACGCCGCCTGGGTGTGGCCGAGGTTCGACTTCACCGACCCCAGCCACAACGATCGCTCGCGATCCCTGCCGTAGGTGGCCTGGAGTGCCTGCGCCTCGATCGGGTCACCCAGGGTGGTGCCGGTGCCGTGCGCCTCCACAGCATCCACCTCGGACGGCGTGACACCCGCGTCGGCCAGCGCGGCGCGGATGACGCGCTGCTGCGACGGGCCGTTGGGCGCGGTCAGGCCGTTCGAGGCACCGTCCTGGTTCATCGCCGAACCACGCACGACCGCGAGGATGTTGCGCTTGTTGCGTTGGGCGTCGGACAGCCGCTCCAGGAGGACGATGCCCACACCCTCGGCCGAGCCGAAGCCGTCGGCGTCGGCGGAGAACGCCTTGCACCGGCCGTCCACCGCGAGCCCCCGCTGACGCGAGAACTCCACGAACATGTCCGGCGACGCCATCACCACCGCGCCACCGGCCAACGCCAGACTGCACTCACCCCGCCGCAGCGACTGCACCGCCAGATGCATCGCCACCAGCGACGACGAGCACGCGGTGTCGATCGTCACCGCCGGGCCCTCCAGGCCCAGCGAATACGCCACCCGGCCCGACGCGACGCTCGCCGTGTTGCCCACGCCCACGTACACGCTGTCGGGAGCCTGGTTCAACTGATCGGCGTAGTCCTGATACGACAGTCCGAAAAAGACGCCGGACGGGCTGCCCGCGAGCGACAGCGGGTCGATGCCCGCGCGCTCGAACGCCTCCCACGACGTCTCCAACAGCAACCGCTGCTGCGGATCCATCGCCAACGCCTCACGCGGCGAGATCCCGAAGAACCCGGGATCGAACTCGCCCGCCCGGTGCAGGAACCCTCCCTTGCGGGTGTAGGTCTTGCCTTCCGCCGCCGGGTCCGGGTCGTACAGGGCGTCGACGTCCCAGCCGCGGTTGGCCGGGAAGTCGGTGATGCCCTCCTCGCCGTTGACCAGCATCCGCCACAGGTCCTCGGGACTCTCGACGTCACCGGGGTAGCGGCAGCTCATCGCGACGATGGCGATGGGCTCGTCCACGGGCGTCGTGGTCGTCGGTGTGGCGGTGGCGACCTCCTGTTCGCCGACCAGCTCCGTACGCAGGTGCGCGACCAACGAGGCCGCGGACGGGAAGTCGAAGATCAGTGTCGCGGGCAGCTTCAGGCCGGTCACCGAGTTCAACCGGTTACGCAGTTCCACTGCGGTCACCGAGTCGAAGCCGAGGTCCTTGAACGCCGCCTTCACGTCGATCCGGTCGGCGTCGGTGTGCCCGAGCACCGTCGCGACCTGGTCGCGCACGATCTTGACGAGCTCGCGTTCCTGCTCCGCCTCGGACAGCTGCGCGAGCCGCGAACCGAGTTCCGTGGGCGAGTCGACGGCCGCCTTCGCCGACGACGTCGCTCCGACCATGTCGCCCGCCGCGCCGGAGGCCAGCATCCGTTGCACGTCGTCCACGCCGTACAGGAACGGCCGGGCTCGCGACGAGGTGAACGCGAGGAAGAACCGTTCCCAGTCGATCTCGGCGACGGTCACGAACGTCTCGTCGTGGTCGAGCGCCTGCTTCATGATCTCCAGCGACAGCTCGGGACTGACGTCCTTCAGCCCGTGGCGGCGGGACAGCTCACCACCGTCCCCCTCGGCCATGCCGCCGCCCGCCCAGGGCCCCCACGCGAGCGAGGTCGCCGGCAGCCCGTGGGCACGCCGCTGCTGGGCGAACGCGTCGAGGAACGCGTTACCCGGCGCGTAGTTGCCCTGCCCGGGGCCTCCCGTGGTGCCGGCGAACGACGAGAACACGACGAACGCCGACAGCGGCATGTCCGCGGTCAGCTCGTGCAGGTTCAGCGTCCCGCCGACCTTGACCCCGGCCACCCGGTGGATCTGCTCGACGGTGAGCGAGTCGATCAGGCTGTCGTCCAGGACCGCGGCGACGTGGAACACGGCGGTGACGGGATGTTCGGCGAGCAGCGCCGCGAGCGAGTCGCGGTCGGCGACGTCGCAGGCCGCGATCGTCACACGGCTGCCGAGCTGTGTGAGCTCGTCGCGGAGTTCCGCGGCGCCCGGAGCGTCCATGCCCCGCCGGCTCGTGATGAGCACGTGCTCGGCGCCCTCACGCGCGACCCACCGCGCGACATGCGAGCCCAACGCTCCGGTACCGCCGGTGACGAGCACCGTGCCCTCGGGCCGCCACGAACGCACGGGGGCCGCGTCGCGCAACGGGGTCCGGACCAGACGACGCACGAGCGGGATCCGGCCCCGCACGGCGAGTTGGTCCTCCTCGGCCGCGTTGCCGACCGCATTCGCCAAGCCGGCCTGATACCGCTCTTCCACGGTGGCGGGCAGGTCGACCAAACCACCCCAGCGCTCGGGGTGTTCGAGTCCGACGACCCGGCCGAAGCCCCACACCTGCGCCTGACCGGGGTTCCGCGGCGCCTCCGTCGGCGCCACCGACACCGCACCGTCGCTGGCACACCACAACAGGGCCCGCACGTCCACGTCACCGAGCGCCTGCACCAGGGCCACCGTCAACGCGAGGCCGACCGGTGCCGCCGGGTGTTCCGAGTGGCCCCGCTCGTCGAACGCGAGCAACGACAACACGCCGCTGGGTTCGGCCCCGTCGGCGAGCAGCTCCCGAAGCTTGCCCGCGAGCACGGCCCGATCGGTGTCGGCTTCGTCGAGGCGCAGGTGACGCACCGTCGCACCGGCGCGGGCGAGGGCGTCGAGTGCGCCCTGCACCCAGGGGTGCTCGGCCATGGAGGACACGACGGACACGACGACCCAGGTTCCGGTGAGCTTCGCCGGTGTGGCCGGGTCGAGTGTCTGCCAGGTGACGCCGTAACGCTTGTCGTCGATGTCGGCCTGCCGCTGACTGCCCCGGTACCAGGAGGACAGCGCCGGGAGCACGGCCTCCAGGGACTCGTCCGCGGGAACGTCGAGCGTCCGAGCGAGCTCGGCGAGGTCCTCCTGCTGCACGGCCGCCCAGAACCGGGAGTCCATCGAGGTGCCCGACGCCTCGGTGACGGCCTCGTCGGGCTCGGTGAGCCAGTAGCGCTGGTGCTGGAAGGGGTAGGTCGGCAGATCGAACGGTGTGCTGCCCGCGCCCGCGGTGACGGTCTTCCAGTCGACGTCCACTCCGGCGCAGAACGCCTCCGCCGCCGAGGTCAGCAGGCGACGGAGATCGCCTTCGTCGCGACGCAGCGTGCCGACCACGGCGGCGGAGCGGTCGGTGTGCTCGGCGGTGTCCTGGATCGCCATCGTCAACACCGGATGCGCACTGACCTCGATGAAGGCTTGGCGACCTTCACCGGACAAACGCTCGATCGCGGCGGCGAACTCCACCGTCTGCCGCAAATTTCGATACCAATACCGGCCCGTCAGCTCAGTGGTGTCCAACCACGCGGAATCGACGGTCGAATAGAAGGGAATGCGACCCGACTGCGGCTCGACCGGCGCCAAGAGTTCCGCGAGCTCGGACTCGATCGTCTCGACATGCTCCGAGTGGGACGCGTAGTCCACCGCGACCAGGCGAGCGCGAACCCCCTCGGCCTCGAACCCGGACTGCACCTCGACGAGCGTGTCCGGGTCGCCCGAGAGCGACGACCGCGTTCGGGCCGTTCACCGCCGCGACCGACACCCCATCGACAAGGCGAGAGGTCACCTGATCCAGAGAGGCGGCCACGGACAACATGCCACCCGCACCCGCCAATCGGGCGGCGATGACCTGACTGCGCAACGCCACCACCCGCGCACCATCACCCAGCGACAGCCCACCGGCGACGACCGCTGCGGCGATCTCACCCTGCGAGTGCCCCACCACCGCACCAGGAACCACACCCAGCGATTCCCACACCGCGGCCAGCGACACGTTGATCGCCCACAACACCGGCTGCACCACATCAACCCGAGCCAGCACAGCCTCATCGGCGAGAACGTCGAACACATCCCAATCGACGAACGGCGCCAGCGCCTCAGCACACTCACCCATCCGCTGCGCGAACACGGGGCTCTCGTCCAACAGCCGGGCGGCCATACCGACCCACTGCGAACCCTGCCCCGGGAACACGAACACCACACGGTCCACCGGCGACGCCACACCCGCTACCGTGCCCGCAGGACTCTCGCCCGCCGCCACCGCGCGCAGCGACTCCACCTGATCTGTGCCCAGCACCACCGCGCGGTGCTCGAACGCCGCACGACCGGCAAGACCCACCGCCACATCACCGGCAGCAGCACCCTCGCCATAGTCGGCGACCCGGCCCGCGAACTCACGCAGCGCCGACTCCGACTTCGCCGACACCACCCACGGCACCACCGGACGCGACGACACCTCGACCGGCTCCACCTCGGGAGCCTGCTCCACGATCACATGCGCGTTCGTGCCACTGATGCCGAACGACGACACACCCGCCCGCCGGGGCCCGTCGGTCTGCGGCCACTCCACCGGCCGCGTCGCCAGCTCCACCGCGCCGGCGGACCAGTCGATGTGCGGCGACGGCTCACTGACGTGCAGCGTCGCCGGCACCACACCGTGCTGCATCGCCAGCACCATCTTCATCACGCCCGCCACGCCCGCAGCAGCCTGCGTGTGGCCGAGGTTCGACTTCACCGACCCCAACCACAACGGCCGGTCCCGGTCGACCCCGTACGTGGCCTGGAGTGCCTGCGCCTCGATCGGGTCACCCAGCGACGTGCCCGTACCGTGCGCCTCCACCGCGTCCACGTCCGAGGGCGACAGGCCCGCGTCGGCGAGAGCCGCCTGGATGACGCGCTGCTGCGACGGACCGTTCGGGGCCGTCAGGCCGTTCGACGCACCGTCCTGGTTCACCGCCGACCCACGGACCACGGCCAGGATTCTCCGGCCGTTGCGCTGCGCGTCGGACAACCGCTCCAGCACCAGCAACCCGACACCCTCGGCAGCCCCGAAGCCGTCGGCGTCGGCGGAGAACGCCTTGCACCGGCCGTCCACCGCGAGCCCCCGCTGACGCGAGAACTCCACGAACATGTCCGGCGACGCCATCACCACCGCGCCACCGGCCAACGCCAGACTGCACTCACCCCGCCGCAGCGACTGCACCGCCAGATGCATCGCCACCAGCGACGACGAGCACGCGGTGTCGATCGTCACCGCCGGGCCCTCCAGGCCCAGCGAATACGCCACCCGGCCCGAGGCGACACTGAGCGAGGTGCCGTTGCCGGTGTAGGCCTCCAGGTCGTCGGGAATCCGGTTCAGCCGGGTCACGTAGTCCTGATAGGACATTCCGACGAACACGCCGGACGGGCTGCCCGCGAGCGACAGCGGGTCGATGCCCGCGCGCTCGAACGCCTCCCACGACGTCTCCAACAGCAACCGCTGCTGCGGATCCATCGCCAACGCCTCACGCGGCGAGATGCCGAAGAACGCCGCGTCGAAGTCGGCGGCGTCCTCCAGAAACCCTCCCCGGCTCGTGTAGCTGGTGCCGCTCTGGCTCGGGTCGGAGGAGATCAGCTCGTCGAGTGCCCAGCCACGGTCCACCGGGAAGTCGCCGATCGCCTCACGCCCGTCGGCGAGCAGCTCCCACAGTTCCTCCGGCGTGCTGATGCCGCCCGGGAACCGGCAGCTCATCGCCACGATCGCGACCGGTTCGTCGGTCGAGGTCGTGGTCGTCGACGCACGGACCGCGGTCTTCTCCCCCAGCAGCTCGCGACGCAGGTGAGCCACCATCGCCATCGGCGACGGGAAGTCGAAGATCAGTGTCGCCGGCAGCTTCAGTCCGGTCGCCGACGCCAGGCGGTTGCGCAGCTCGACCGCGGTCACCGAGTCGAAACCGAGGTCCTTGAAGGCCCTGCGTTCCTCCACGGCGTCCGCGTCGCTGTGTCCGAGGACGGCGGCGGCACTGCCGCGCACGAGCTCCAACAGCACCCGGTCCCGCTCGCTCTCGGGCAGCGCGGCGAGCCGGTCCGCGAGCGATCGGTCGCCGGAACCGCCACCGGCCGCCGCCCGACGCGGTGTCCGCACCACACCGCGCAGCAACCGCGGCAGCGTGTCGGGCTGCGCGCGCAACGTCGCGCGATCGAGCAGCATGGGTGACAGGACCGCATCGCTTCCGCCCAACGCGGCGTCGAGCAGAGCGAGCCCCTGTTCGGGCGTCATCGGCTTCTGGCCCTCGCGGGACAGCCGCAGCAGGTCGGTCTCGGACAACCGTTCGGTCATTCCGAGGCCACCGCCCCACACGCCCCACGCCAGCGAGAGCGCGGGCAAGCCGTCGGCGGCCCGGTCGCGGGCGAGCGCGTCGAGGAAGGCGTTGGCTGCGGCGTAGTTCGCGACACCCGCACCGCCGACCGTGCCCGCCACCGACGAGAAGAGCACGAACGCGGTCAGATCGCGGTCGCGCGTCAGCTCGTGGAGGTGGAACGCGCCGTCCACCTTCGGCCGGAGCGCAGCGGAGAGGCGCTGCGGGGTGAGTGCGGTGACGAGGCCGTCGTCGAGCACGGCGGCCGTGTGGACGACGGCGGTGAGATCCGGGATGCCCGCGATCAGCTCCGCGGCGGCGTCCTGGTCGGCCACGTCGCACGCGGTGACCGTGACCTCGACGTCGTCGGCCGCGGAGAGGTCGGCCTGCACCTCGCGAGCGCCGGGGGCGTCGAGTCCCCGGCGGCTGGTCAGCACGAGCTTGCGGACCCCGTGCTCGGCGACGAGGTGTTTCGCCACCAGGGTGCCCAGCCCGTTCGTGCCGCCGACGACCAGCACCGTGCCGTTCCCGCCGAGGGTGCCCGCGGCGGGAGCGTTCACCCTCGCGAGTTTCGGCAGCAGCGCCTTCCCCTCGCGGAGGACGACCTCGGGGCAGCCCGAGGCGACGGCAGTGGGCAGCGCGGCCGTCGAATCCGGGTGTTCGTCCACGTCGACGAGCACGAACCGGCCCGGGTTCTCCACCTCGGCCGACCGCACCAGGCCCCAGATCGCCGCCTGCGCGGTCGCCACCGGCTCGCCGACGACGGCGTTGCTGGTGACCACCACGAGTTTCGCGTCCGCCGGCCCGTCGGCGAGCCACCCCTGCACGGTGGCGAGTGCGCGGGCGACGGTCGCGTGCACCTGCTCCGGGTCCCGGCCGGTCGCGTCGGTGAACGACACGATCTCGTGGTCCGGCACGTCGTTCGCGGTGAGGGCACCGGGCGTCCACTCGACGCGGAACAGCGAGTCGGGCGGCACCTGCCCGGTCCGCTCCACGACGATCGGCCTCGTCACCATCGAGTCGACCGTGAGCACGGGCAGGCCGACGGCGTCCACGGCGTGCACGCGCACGGAGTCCGCTCCGGTCCGGACGATCCGGGCGCGCACCGACGTCGCACCCACGGCGTGCAGGGTGACCCCGGACCAGGCGAACGGCATGCGCACCGGGCCGGTCGCCGGCCAGGCCAGTTCGGTCGCCTGCAGCACGGCGTCCAGCAGCACCGGGTGCAGCCCGAAGCCCTGGGCGTCCGTTCCCTCCGGGAGCACGGCCTCGACGAGGACCTCGTCGCCACGCGACCACGCGGCCCGCAGCCCGTGGAACGCGGGGCCGTAGACGCAGTCCTGCTCCGCGAACCGGTCGTACAACCCCTCGGTCGAGAGCGGCTCGCCCGCGGGCGGCCACTCCCCGAGGCTCTCGCCCTCGGCCGCGTCGGGCCCGAGGGTGCCCGAGGCGTGCCGGGTCCACGGCCCCTCGGCGACGCGTGAGTGCACGACGAAGCCGCGTCCACCGGGCTCGTCGCTCACTCCGCTCACGGCGACCTGGAGCTCCACGGAACCGTCGTCCGAGACGATCAGCGGCGCTTCGAGCGTGAGTTCTTCGAGCTGCGGCAGCCCGAGCAGACCGCCGACGTGCAGGGCGAGCTCGACGAACGCGGTACTCGGCAGCAGGATGCTGCCCGAGACGGCGTGCTCGGCCAGCCACGGGTGGGTCTCGACGGACAACCTCGCGGTGAACAGCTGGGTGTCGTCGCTCGCCACGCCGACGACCGCACCGAGCATCGGGTGCCCGGCCGGGCTCAGCCCGTGGGCCGCGAGGTCGGCCGGAGTGCCGGTGCCCGCGTCGAGCCAGTAGCGCTCCCGCTGGAAGGCGTAGTTGGGCAGATCAACCCGGCGCACGGACGGCAGCAGCGTGTTCCACCGCACGGGAACACCACGGACGTGGGCTTCCGCCAACGACGTCAGGAACCGGTCCCAGCCCCCGTCCTGACGCCGCAGGGTTCCGAGCGCCGCCGCGTCGGCTCCGGCCGACTCGATCGTGTCCTGGATCGCCGCGGTGAGGACGGGGTGCGCGCTGATCTCGATGAAGGCCCCGTGCCCGGCGTCGAGCACGGCCTCGACCGACTCGGCGAACCGGACGGTCCGGCGCAGGTTGCGGTACCAGTACTCGGCGTCCAGAGCGGGCTCGGTCACCCACTCGCAGTCCACTGTGGAGTAGAACGGGATGCGCGGGGCACGCGGGGCGATCGGGGCGAGCACGTCGAGCAGGTGCTCCTCCACCTCGGCCACCTGCGCGGAGTGGGAGGCGTAGTCCACCGGGACCAGCCGGGCGCGCACGCCGTCGGCCTCGCACGCCTGCTGCAACTCGGCCAGAGCGTCCGGTTCCCCGGCGACCACCACGGCGGCCGGACCGTTGACCGCGGCCACCGACAGCCGCTCGCCCCACCGGGCCAGCCGTGTCTCGACGTCGGCCACCGGCGCGGCCACCGACAGCATGCCGCCCAGCCCGGCGAGCCTCGCGGCGATGGCCTGGCTGCGCAACGCGACCACCCAGGCCGCGTCGTCCAGGCTCAGCGCGCCCGCGACACACGCCGCGGCGATCTCACCCTGCGAGTGGCCGACGACGGCGGCGGGCTCGACCCCGGCCGCACGCCACACCTCCGCGAGCGACACCATGACCGCCCACAGCAGCGGCTGGACGACGTCCACCCGCTGCCAGTGCTCGTCGTCCGCAGGCGCGGCGAGCACGTCGAACGGCGACCAGTCGACGAACTGTTCCAGCGCGGCGACACAGGCCCGCATCCGCTTGGCGAAGACCGGCGAGCTGTCGAGCAGGTCCAACGCCATGCCGACCCACTGCGAGCCCTGGCCGGGGAACACGAAGACCGCCTGGGAGGCGTTCTCCGCCACCGTCGCCGTGGGCACCGTGCCGTCGACGACGCCGTCCAGCCCGGCCAGCAGCGTCTCCAGGTCGCGGCCGAGCACGACCGCGCGATGCTCGTAGGCGGTCCTGGTCGTGGCGAGCGCGGCACCGATCTCCGCCGCGGTCCCCGGCTTCCGCTCGGTGACGAACGACTTCAGGGTGGCCGCCTGCGCTCGCAGCGCGGCGGCCGAGCGGGCGGACAGCACCCACGGAACGACGCCGTCGGTGGCGTCGGAATCCCCGTCGGGTTGTGTCTCGGCCTCCGCCGCCTCGGGTTCCGGCAGTTCGAGGATGGTGTGGGCGTTGGTCCCGCTCATGCCGAACGACGAGACCGCGGCACGACGCGGACGGTCGGCGTCCGGCCAGTCCGTCGTCTCGGTGACCAGCTGGACCGCGCCCGACGACCAGTCGACGAACTCGGTGGGCTTGTCCACGTGCAGGGTGCGGGGCACGACGCCGTGCGTCATCGCGTGCACCATCTTGATCACGCCCGCCATTCCGGCAGCGGCCTGCGTGTGCCCGATGTTGGACTTCACCGAGCCGAGCAGCAGCGGCCGTTCCCGCTCGCGCCCGTAGGTCGCGAGCAGTGCCTGGGCCTCGATCGGGTCGCCCAGCCTGGTGCCGGTCCCGTGCGCCTCGACGACGTCCACGTCGTTCGGGGTCAGGCCCGCCCCGGCCAGCGCTTCACGGATGACCCGCTGCTGGGCCTGGCCGCTCGGCGCCGTGAGTCCGTTGCTCGCGCCGTCGGAGTTGACGGCCGAGCCGCGCACGATCGCCAGCACGTGATGGCCGTGGCGCTGCGCGTCGGACAGTCGCTCCACGAGCACGAGGCCGACGCCCTCGCCCCAGCCCGTCCCGTCCGCGGCCGCGGCGAACGGCTTGCACCGGCCGTCGGCGGCGAGCCCCTGCTGGCGGCTGAACGCGATGAACGAGGCCGGGCTCGACATCACCGCGACACCACCCGCCAGAGCGAGGTCGCATTCGCCGTTCTGCAGCGACTTCACGGCGAGGTGCAGGGCGACCAGCGACGACGAACACGCGGTGTCGATCGTGACCGCGGGCCCCTGCAGGCCGAACGCGTACGCCACCCGACCGGACACGACGCTCGCGGCGGTGCCCGTGACGAGGTACCCCTCAAGCCCGTCGGTGGCGTCGTGCGTGCGGGGACCGTACTCGTGGTTCTCCGCGCCGACGAACACACCGACCCGGCTGCCCCGGACCTCGTTCAAATCGAAACCGGCGTTCTCGAACGTTTCGAGCGAGACCTCCAGCAGCACGCGTTGCTGCGGGTCCATCGCGAGCGCCTCGCGCGGGCTGATGCCGAAGAACGAGGCGTCGAACTTGTCGGCGTCCGGCAGGAAGCCGCCCTGATCCGTGATGCTCACGGGCCCCGGATCGTCACCGCCGCCGGACAGGGCAGCCAGATCCCAGCCCCGGTCGTCGGGGAAGCCGCCGATCGCGTCGGTGCCCGAGGCGATCAGCTCCCAGAACTTCTCGGGCGTGTGCGCGTCACCGGGGAACCGGCACCCCATCGCGACGATCGCGATCGGGTCGTCCTGCGACGTCGCCGCCCCACCTGCCCGCTCCGGCGCGGCGTCGGTGGCGTCAGTGGCGTCGGTGGTGGCGCCCCGCAACGTCGCGTCCAGGTGCTCCGCCAGGTCGGCGACCGTCGGGTGGTCGAACGCGAGGGTCACGGGCAGGTCCAGACCCGTCGCGGCGACGAGCCTGCGGTGCAGCGCCACCGCCGCCATCGAATCCAGTCCGAGGTCCAGCAGCACCGTGCGGGCCCCCACTGTGTGCGGGTCGGCCCCGTCGAGCACCTCGACGAGATGATCGCGCACCAACCGGAGCAACTGGTGTCGGCGCTCCGTGGCGGAGGCCGTCGCCAACCGGTCGCGCAACGCGTCCGCTCGGTCGGGGTTGGACTCGATGACATCATCCGAACTGGACATCGCCAATACTCCCCACGCACTTCGTCAGTACGAACTCAAGCGGCCCGGTCAGCCCCGGCGGTAGCGCAACACGCGTGCCTGGTTCACGGGCGTGACGTCGAAATTGCTCTTGGTCACGGACAACCGGTGCCACATCCGGTCGAGCCCGACCACGTACAGCCGCCGCACCCCGAGCCCGGCCAACGCCGGGGCGGTGGACAGCCAGTTCAAGGGGCGCACGAACCCGCTCGCCACCATGTCCCGCACCCCGGCCCCGGTCGTGACGACGGATCCGTCCTCATCGGACACGATCGGCACGGCGGGGTCGGCGAACTCGACGTCGGCGAGCACCTCCTTCGCGACCCTCTCGCTCAGGGGCGCGAAGACGGCGCAGTGTGCGGGCGGGTCCATCGTCTGCAGTGCGTACCCGCCCGCGCTGCTCACCGTCGCCGTGAAGTCGGCCAGGTGCTCGCGCGGCAGCGTGATCAGGTAGTGGCCTTCGTCGACCCGGCCGGACACCTCGTGGAAGACGTCCCGGGCAGCGAGGTCGGCGAGGATGTCGTCCCTCCGCTTCGCCGGCAGCCGCGTCACGACCTGCGTGACCAGCTCTCGGTGCTCGGAACGGAAGTACTCCAGCTCGCACTCACCGATCCGCGCGATCACCGACACGGCGGTTTCCAGGGAGAGACACCCCGCGTACGTGGCCGCGATCTGCTCTCCGAAACTCATGCCCAGGCAGTACCGCGGCTCCACACCGAGTTCCTGGCGGGCCCAGTCCGCCAGCGCGAGCGCGTTCACGAGCGAGGCCACGCGCGCGACCGGTGAGGCGTAGTCGTCCGAGTCGCGCAGCGCCCGGGTCACCGACCGGCCCAGCACGTCGTCGGCGACGGCGAGCCGTTCGCGCGCGTGCGGACTCAGCACGAAGAACTTCCCGATCTCCGCGAGTGTGAACGCGTCGAGTCCGGGAAAGAAGAAAGCGGACGCATCGCCACCGTTTTCGGAAACCACGTGGACCGGATCGACCACGGGATTTGTTCCGGCCATGATTTCCTCCCAGCGAAACGATATCCGGCCTCATCAATGGGCACGAAAGATCGCCGAATACCGCCGCTGGCGAGCATAAACCCGATGATCGATGCGAGGCACCCCTACTCGACCCCGACTCACGCGATGCGGCGCATCTGCTCCCACAATCGCGGCCATTCGGCCAGGGGCTGTTCGCACACCCACATCGGCACGTTCGACGCCAGGTTCGTCACGCCGTACGGGTCGGCGGTGGCACCGGCCGGGCGCACCGATCCGAAGAACCGGCGCAGCTCCGCGTCCTCGCCGCCGACGACGAGCACGGTCGTGGTGTGGTCCGGCGGTGCGCCGAAGTACCAGTACCCGCGGTGCGGGCTGTACACGGCGGGCACACCGTGCTCGGGACCGAACCTGTACAGGGCACCGGCCTGGGCGTAGTCGTCGGTCAGCACCGCGGTGTCCGGGGGCAGTTCCTCGTAGACCTCGCCGACGGACCGCGCGAACTCGGGCCACCCCACCGTCTGCACGGACTCGGCGTCCCGCTGGATCGACGACGCCAGCGACTGCACGGGCACCACCGGCAACGTCAACAGGACCGCGAACGCCGCGGTGGCCGTCAACGCCGGCCAGGCCACCCACGGCACCCAGCGGGTCCGCGGCGACGGCCCGAGCCCCGACGCGCCCGCGGCCATCAGCAACGGGAACATGCCGCCCAGGTAGTCCGCCCGGCCGTTCACCGCGACGAAGACGACCACCAGACCGAGGAACGACCACCCGAGGAAGCGCCACGGCCGCAGCTCCCGCGAGGCCACCAACCTCCCCACGCCGTACACCAGCAGCACCGCCGACAGCCCGGCCAGGGACAGCAGCGTCGGCACGAACCCGGCCCGGCCACCCGTCGCCTCGGCGGCGTCGGCGATGGCCTCGCTCATCTCCACCTGAGGCCACCCGTGGGTCGCCTGCCACAACACCGTCGGCAGTGCGGCCACCACGGCGATCCCCGCACCGAGCCACAGCTTCGGACGCGCGAAGACCTCGCGAGGCCCCACGATCGCGGCTGCCACGACCGTGACGACCAGGAAGAACACGATGAGGTACTTGGCCTGCAGTGCCAGACCGGCGCTGAGGCCGAGCAGCACCAGCAGCCGGTCGTCCCGCGAGCGCACCCAGCGGACCAGCAACAAGGTGGTGAGGGCCCAGAAGAACATGTCCAGCGAGTTGGTCGCCAACCAGTGGCCGACCAGCAGGGTGATCGGCGTGGTGCCGTAGGCGATCGAGGCGATCACCTGGGCGCGCCTGCCGCCCCCGAACTCGCGCGCGATGGCCGCCGTGACCAGCATCCCCAACACGACGCACGCGATCGCCGGCAGGCGCACCGCGACAAGCGAACCACCGGAGATCCAGTCCAGCGTCCACGCCAGCACCGGCACGAGCGGAGGCTGGTCGACGTAGCCCCAGTCCAGGTGGGCACCGGCGGCGAGGAAGTACAGCTCGTCACGGTGATAGCCGTAGGCCCAGCTCGTCCCCAGCAGCACCAGGCCGACGAGTCCGGCGAGCAACCCGACCGGTCTGCCGTGGAAGGCGGGCCGCGCGTCGTCTCCCCCTCGCTCGGCCGCCGTCTCGTGGTCGGACACGAGTTGACTCACAACGCACTCCCCGTCCCCCGCTAATCGCGATCTCTGTGACTCCCCTTCGACATTAAACACCCGAAAGCAACGTGCCGACCACTTTGTTTTTCCTGCGCTGCATCGAGGCTCGACAACAGTTCTCCGAACCACGAACTCCGTTACCGGGACCATTCTCGACATCGCGTCGACAATCGCGCAGCAGGGGCGTGACAATGGAACGCCGATCCCATTCGATTCCGGTCGACCGTGCGCTTGCCGCGGTGGCGACTAGGGGCTGAATAGGGGTTCTGCCGCCCCGTCCAGGCCCCCATTCTGGAAGGCCAGGTGTGGCCGTCGTGTGTGCGCGGCCGGATGCTTGTGGTCGGGGAGGAACGGCTCATGACAACGGCGACCAGGAGCAGAGCGGGCGACATCCGGCTCGGCGCCACTCTCTTCGCGGCCCGGGCACTGATCCGCCTCAGCGGGGTCCTGGGCGATCCGTTCGCGGATCTCTTGCGTGGTCAGGAGAACCCGTACCCCGTGCACGACCGGGTGCGCGCCAAGGGACCGCTTCACCGCAGCAAGCTCGGCCCGTACGTGACCGCGAGCCATCCTCTGATCAACTCGATCCTGCGGGACAAGCGGTTCGGCATCCGCACCACCGACGGTCGGCTGCCCGCGGCGCAGGTGGACGACCTGCCGAAGCTCGACGTGTCGTTCCTCGAACTCGACCCACCGGACCACGGCAGGCTCCGTAAGCTGGTCGCGCCGTCGTTCACTCCGCGCCGGATCGAACGGTTCCGCCCGGCGATCCAGCGTGCCTGCGACGGCCTGCTGGACGAGCTCGACCACCACGACACTTTCGACCTGGTGACGCAGTTCGCCACCCGGCTGCCGCTGGCCGTGGTCGGTGAGCTTCTGGGCATCGGCGAGGACCGCTGGGACGACTTCCTGCGCCACGGCGCCGTCATCGGAGCTACTTTGGACGGTGTCAGCTCCGTGGGCTTCGCCAAGGAGTTGAAGGTCGCGCTCCGCGAACTCCACGTCCTCTTCGGAGAGCTCGTCGAACAACGACGCGCCGACCCACGCGACGACCTGACCACGGCACTGGTGCAGGCGCAGGCCGACGACAAACTCACCGCGGACGAGCTGCTCAACATCTTCGGCCTGCTGGCCATCGCGGGTTCGGAGACGACGGCGAACCTGATCGGCAACGGCACGCTCGCCCTCCTTCGACACCCCGAGCAATGGGCAGAGCTCCGGGACGATCCCGACCTCGCCCCCAAGGTCGTCGAGGAGACCCTGCGCTACGAGTCGCCGGTGCAGCAGTCACAACGCGTCCCCCACGAGGACGTCGAGCTGCACGGCCTCACCGTCCCCGCGAACAGCCAGGTCATCCTGCTGATCGGCGCCGCCAACCGCGACCCCGAGGTGTACCGGGAGCCGAACACGTTCGACATCCACCGCACCGACGGACCCGACCACCTCTCGTTTTCCAGCGGCATCCACTACTGCATCGGCGCGCCACTCGCCCGCCTCGAAGGGGACATCGCGTTCCGCAGCCTGGTGACCCGCATGCCCAAGCTCACGCTCGGCGGCACACCGAAGGTCCGCCGCTCGCTGGTCATCCGCGGGCTGCGTTCGCTCCCGCTCCGCGCGTCCTGAAACGCCGTCGAGTTGCCGGAAAAGAGCTGAGCGGCGGACCGGAGTCCGCCGCTCAGCCGTGGTCCGCGGCCGTGTGTGGGGGGATCACACACCCTGTCGGACCACTCCCAGGAGGTCAACCGCGCCGACCTCCAGCCTCCGTGCCGCGATGCGCCCGCACAGCCACGCCATCACCACGCCCGTGAGCACACCCACCGGAACCGCCGTCCAGCTCAACAGCGGGTCGTCGTCGACGACACCCGGGATCAACAACGCCGCCGACGGACCGACCATGGCCAACACCAGCGGGATGATCGCCAGTTGCAGGTAGTGCGGGTTCGTCCCCGACGTGAACGGGTTGTTGTCGGCGTTCTTCGGCACCGGATAGGCCGCGATGACCGACAACAGCACGACAGCCCCCGAACAACCACCGACGAGCGCGGGCAGCAGGGCCAGCACCCACGGCCAGGCCCACTCCAACCCGCTCACCACGGTGAGCAGGAGCGTGAGGACGATGCAGAACGGCGTCACCACGGCCGCCCACGCGAGCTGCCGCCCGCGGACGTCCGCCCTCAACGCGTTCGGACTCAGGATGGTGTGCCACAGCTTGGTGCCGTCGAGACCGTACAGATTGGACGTCTCCGCGCAGGCCAGCACCAGCACGAACATCCCGCCGAACGGCAGGAGCACATCGAATCCGCTCATCGCGGGGACCACCGCACCCGGCAGAGCCGCCAGCGACGTCACCAGCACGGCCCGCCGCCGGGCGTCCCGGCTCCAGGTGAGGACCTCCTTGACGGCGACGGCGCCGACCGGGTTGGCGGGGAACACGCGGCGCAGCACGCCGTCTCCGGCCCGCTGGTCGCGTCCGCTCGCCGACCGCGTCGTCATGCGCCGCTCGATCAACGGCGCCCAGGCCGCCATCAGTCCGGCCACCAGCACGGCCAGGCCGGCCAGCGCCGCCACCACGACGAGCCAGTCGGACCGTCCCGCCGCCTCGACCGCGGAGGTCGCCCACCCCGAAGGCAGGACGTGGAGCACCGTGGAGAAGACCGGCGCTTCGCCGTTGACGACCGCAGGGCCCAACGACTGGATCGGGTACCGCAGCAGGAACGCGCTGACGCAGAGGAACGCCACCAGCAGCAGAGCGATGTCCCTGCCGCGCCGCGAGCGCAGAGCGGCGCCCAGTCCGGCGATCACCACGCGTCCCACGAGCACCAGGAACACCGTCTGGAGCACGAGCGCGGGCACCGCGACCACCACCGCGGCCGTGCCGAGACCGCTACCGACCACCACGAGCGCGACGCCCGCCACCAGGGTGACGATCGCGCCGGGCCCCACGAACGCGATGCCGAGGAGGCCGACGGCCACCTGCCGCGAGGTCAGCGGCAGCAGCACGAAGTGCTCGGGACGGAGCGTCTCGTCGCCGCCCCCGGTCAGCATCGGCACGACGATCCAGCAGACGAACCACGCGAGGAACGCCAGCGCGACCATGTCCCCGGTGATCGCGTCGGTCGGGAAGTCCACGGCCGCGAGAACGATCGTCACCCCGGCCGCCAGCAGGCCGAGCAGGAACTTCCCGACGCTGGTGATCGCTTGCTCCGGGCGGAGCGAGTGCCGCGCGACACGCAGTCGCATGCGGATCAGGACGCCAACCATTCCAGCCCTTCGACACCGTCGTTGCGGGCACCGACCAGGGCCACGAACGCCTGCTCCAACCCCTGCTCGCCACCGCGGACCTCGTCGACGGGCCCCGCCGCGACGACCGCCCCGTCGGACATGACACCGACGTGGTCGCACATCAACTCGACCAGAGCCATCACGTGACTGGACAGCACCACCGCACCGCCGGCAGCGACGAACCGGGTGAGGATCGTGCGGATCGTCGCCGCCGACACGGGGTCCACCGCCTCGAACGGCTCGTCGAGGATCAGCAGTTTCGGCGCGTGCAGCAGCGCGTTCGCCAGGCCGATCTTCTTCCGCATCCCGGCGGAGTAGTCGATGATCAACGTGCGTTCGGCCTCGTCCAGGCCCATCACCTGCAGCAACTCGTCGGCGCGCGCCTCGGTCACGTCGCGGTCGAGCCCGCGGAGGAGACCGCTGTAGACGAGCAGCTCGCGCCCCGTCAGGCGCTCGGGCACGGCCAGCCCGTCCGGCAACACGCCGATGAGGGACTTCGCCTTGGCGGGCTCCTGCCAGACGTCGACGCCGAAGATGCGCACCGATCCGGCGTCCGGGCGCAACAGGCCGACGGCCATGGACAACGTGGTGGTCTTGCCGGCTCCGTTCGGCCCGACGAGACCGAAGAAAGAACCGCGCCCCACGGTGAGGTCGACCGAGTCGACCGCGACCTTCTCGCCGAACGTCTTGCGCAGGCCCGAGATCACCATCGGTTCGGCGCCGTCGTCGACGGCCGTCAGTTCGTCAGCCACAAGCCGATTCCAGCACATCTTCCGCACGCGCACGCTCGTCAGTCGGTACCAACCTTCACCGGCTCCTCCTCCGATGTGATGAGCCGGGGATCGGCCCGATTACCGATGACCCTCTCCGGACGCATTCCATAGCCTCGACGGAGTAGGAACGGCGATTCTGCGCCTTCGATCAATGGGGGTCTCGATGACCGCAAGCGCGGCGAGGAAAGTGACGTTACTTCTGGTGCCGATGATCGTTCTCACCGGCGGCTGTCGACTCGCCGAGGAGGCGAGTGCGGTCAAGGACAAGGCCGAGGTCTGCGTCGAGGCCCTTCATCTCTCGTCGATGGTGCCGGACTACGAGAAACTCGACGAGCAGTCGGGGGAACTCGAACGTCGGGCCGAGGAGCTGCGCGAGCTCGCCGACTCGGCGGCGGATCGCGACGTCGCGGGCGCGATCGGCAACATCGCGGACCAGTACGCCCGCGCCCAGCAGCGCAAAGCCGCCACCGTCGAGGCGTTCGCCCGGTGGGTCGGCGACACGATCGACAACATCGACCACCTTCGCGAGGTCTGCACTTGATGAACCGCCGCGCCACTGGCCACGGGAATCGACTCGTTCACGTCGACGCTTTGCGCGGATTCGCCCTGCTCGGCATTCTCGCCGTCAACATGGCGTTGTTCTCCTCCGGATTCGCTTTCACCGGTATCGCCGATCCGACGTTCACCTCCTTCACCGACAAGGTTGTCACCTGGACGGTGTACTTCCTCTTCACGATGAAGTTCTACCTGCTGTTCTCGTTTCTCTTCGGGTACAGCTTCACCCTCCAGTTGGATTCGGCGCAGCGAAAGGGTCGCCGCTTCACTCCGGCCTTCCTGCGGCGATTGGGCGCGCTGTTCGTCCTCGGCGTCGCTCACGCGGTGCTGCTGTTCCCGGGCGACATCCTGTCGACCTACGCCGTTCTCGGGTTGCTGCTGCTCGCGGTGCGTCGCATCCGGCCCCGCACGGCGGTCGTGCTGGCGGGCCTCCTGACCGTCGCCACGACGGGCGCGGTGGTCCTGGTCGCCCTGTCCGGTTCACTCGCGGCCGACCCCGCGGCGGCGCTGGTGGAGGGGCAGCGTGCCACCGAGGCCCTGCGCGGCTCGCCGAGCGAGGTCATCGCCGAACACGTCCGCACGGTCCCGTGGATTCTCGGCACGCTCGTCGTGCAGGGACCGCTCGCCTTCACGTCGTTCCTGCTCGGGCTCGCGGCCGGCAAGATCCGCGCTCTCGGGGATCTCCAGAGGCACCAGCGCGTCCTGCAGCTGCTGCAGTGGGTGGGCCTGCCCGTCGGGTTGTCGGGCTCGCTCGTCTTCGCCAGCTTCGGCGGCACACACGACACGTTCGCCACCGCCGTCGGGTACGCCACCGCGCCCCTGCTGACGGCCGCCTACGCCGCCACGATGCTGCGGGTGTTCTCCTCGCCGCGGGCGGCGGTGTTCACCGAGTTCCTCGCCGCGGCCGGACGGCTCGCGCTGTCGAACTACCTGCTGCAGTCGGTGATCTGCGCGCTCGTGTTCACCGGCCTCGGGGCCGGGTTGATCGGGCAGGTGAGCCCCGGCGTCGTCCTCAGCATGACCTTCGCGGTCTTCGTCGTTCAGATCATCGGGAGCTACCTGTGGTGTCAGCGGTTCCGGTACGGACCGGTGGAATGGCTGCTGCGGGCGGTCACCTACGCCTCCTGGAATCCCCGGTCGGCCGGGAGACAGCAGGTGACCGCCTGACCTCACCGCTTCGGCAGCAGCACGATCTCTTCGGCCTGGTTCCGCTTGATCGCCGCGGCGCTGTAGAGCAGCGGCACGTACTCGCCGTCGCCCCACTTCTCCACCATCGCCTTGTACCCGGGCGAGTCCGGGTCACCGGACTGCCCCGGCGCGTTGATCATCTTCGATGCGTCCCAGTTGCCGACGTCGAGCAGGATCCGCAACGACGGGCCGGACAGGTTCTCGTATTCCACGGGGTCGTAACCCGCGAGGTTCACGGTGTGCCACGCTCCGCCGGTCGGCACCGGCCCCGCGTTCCACTCGGCCGCGGTGTCGTCGTCGGTCAGCTCGGACAGCGGGTGCGGGAACGGCGTCGTCAGAAGCCCGCCCCACGTCCATTCCGACCGGTCGGTGCCCAGGCGCTGCTCGACGTCGGCGAAGGCCGCCTTCAAGGTGCTGAGCAGCAGGGCGTCTCGCTGCGCGGCACCGTCGGCACCGAAGTACTCGTCCGGGTTCTCCATGGCGTCGACCAGCACGTCCTGGTCGGGCAGGAAGATCGCACCGGCGGTCTCGGGCGGCAGCACCGAGAACAGGAAGTTCGGGCCGAGATGCCACATGAACCAGACCTCGAAGAGCACCGCGGCGTCGCTGTCCTTCGACAGGGTCGCGTCCCAGTCCTGAAGCATCGCCAGCGCCTCGGCGATCACCGGGTCGTCGCTGCTCAACGGTTGCAGCAACTCGACCAGTCGCCGCGCGTACAACGAGTGGACGTCGTTCTGAACCGCGCCCGAGTCGGCCGGCGAGCTCTTCGCCCGCGCGTCGAGCGCTTCCACGATGCGATCCCGGCGGACGGGGCTGGCCCATTCGTAGCCGAGCCCGGCGTCGGTGCCGTTGTACTCGTTGGCCGTCGCGATGATCCCGTTCTCGGGGTTGTGCACCCGCGGCATGCTCGACGGGGGAACGAACCCGTCCCACTCGTACCTGCCGTCGCCGGGCACCGGCAGCAGGCCGTCGTAGCCCGTGCGCTTCGGAGCGAGTCCACCCACCGCCAGGCCGGTCTCGCCGTCGACGTTCGCGTAGACCTGGCTGAGCCCGGGAGCCCGCCACGAGTCCATCGACTTCCGGAACTCGGCGAACGACGTGGCACGCAGGTGCTTCAGGCTCCCGTAGTACGGCGACATGCCGGGTTCGAGCCAGGCGGCACGGAGCGCGTAGGCCCGGTTCGCCTCCTCGTCGACCTTGATCACCGGACCGTGGCGGGTGTACTGGAGTTCCACGACCTCCGACCCACCGCCGGCCACCGCGATCTCCTCGGTGACGGTCGTCATCTCCTCCCAGCCGCCGTCGTAGCGGTAGCGGTTCGGGTTCTCGGGGTCGAGTTCGTAGTAGTAGAGGTCCTCCTGGTCCATCGCCGAGACCGTCAGTCCCCACGCGGACGTGCCGTTGTGTCCGAGCGCGATGCCGGGAGCGAACGGTTCACCGGCGCCGATCACGTCGAGGCCCGGCGCGTTGAGGTGTGCGACGTACCGCGTCGAGGGCGAGTTCAGTGCCCGGTGCGGGTCGTTGGCGAGGATCGGCCTGCCCGTCGTCGTCCGGTGCGGGCTCAGTGCCCAGGCGTTGCTGCCCTCCTGGAGCGCCGCCGCCGACGACGGCTCGCCGTCTCCGGACAGGCCGCCGACCGCGAGGCTGTAGGTGTCCAGCACGTCAGCGGGCAGCGAGCACGGGTCGAAGCCCTCCGGAACCATCGCCTCGTGCTCGGGCGTCAACCTGATCCGGAACTGGTCGGCGTCGACACCGCCCACGCAGGCGATGCGGGCGCGGTCGACCTCGCTGTAGAGGTTCTGGCTGAGCCCGTGTGCCCGGATGCGGACCACGTCCTCGGCCGTCCACCTGGCCGGCTCGTAGGAGAACTTCCGGAACTCGGCGGGCAACTCCTCGGGCTTCTCCGCCAGCCGGTCCACATAGGCGTTCACGCCTTCGGCGAAGCGGCTCGCCGCCAGCTTGCCCTCGGACCCGTAGGACTCCCACTCCTGCTCCATGTCGCCCCGGTACAGCATCAGCCGGGCGGCGCGGTCCTGCTCGACGTACGCCTCACCGAAGACCTCGGACAGCTGGCCGAGTCCCTTGCGCCGCCACAGATCCATCTGGAAGAGGCGTTCGCGGGCCGCGTTGTAGCCCTGGGCGAAGAACAGGTCGGCCGTGTTCTTCGCGTAGATGTGCGGCACGTCCCACTTGTCCACCACGATGCGCACCGGAGAATCCAGCCCGTCCACGTGGAGCCTGGAACGTGACCGCCCGTCGTCCGCGGCCGCCAGCCCCGGGGCGGCCGGCAGCATGCTGATGGCCACAGCCGCAGCGATGACACGTATTCGCCGTCGCATCGTGAGAACTCCTGTCCTGGTTGCCCGAGTCCGAGCCGGGCGATTCACAAGGGCATGGTGCTGTGTTTCTTGGCCGGCGAGCTCTCGCGCTTGTCGCGCAGCATCGCCAACGCCTTGGCGACTTTCGTGCGGGTCTGCGAAGGACGGATGACGGCGTCGATGTATCCGCGTTCGGCGGCGAAGTACGGGTTGCTGAAGTTCGCCTCGTACTCGGCGGTGAGCCGCTCCGTCTCCTGCGCACGCTCCGCCTCGTCCAGCGCCGCCAGCTTCCGGCTGTTCATCACCGCGACCGCACCGGCCGCGCCCATCACCGCGACCTCGCCGGTGGGCCACGAGAAGTTGACGTCGGCACCGAGGTGCTTCGAACCCATGACGGCGTACCCGCCGCCGTAGGCCTTGCGCAGCACCACCGTCACCTTCGGCACGGTGGATTCCGCGTAGGCGTACAGCAGCTTGATGCCGCGCCGCAGGATTCCCCGACGCTCCTGGTCGACGCCGGGCAGATATCCGGGGACGTCGACGAGAGTGAGCAGCGGAATGTTGAAGGCGTCGCAGAACCGCACGAACCTCGCGGCCTTCTCCGAGGAGTCGATCTCCAGCGCGCCCGCGTAGTACATCGGGTTGTTGGCCACGACGCCCACCGTGTGGCCCTCGATCCGGGCCATGCCGGTCACGAGGTTCGGCGCGAACCCGGCCTGCGTTTCGAGGAACTCACCGTCGTCGACGAGGCGCGTGATCACGTTGTGCACGTCGTAGCTCGTGTTCAGCGAGTCGGGGATCAGGGTGTCGAGTTCGAGATCGGACTCCGTGATCTCCGTGGAGAAGTCGCTGTCGTAGACCGGCGGGTGCGACAGGTTGTTGTCCGGCAGGTAGCTCAGCAGGCTCTTGACCCACTCGATCGAGTCCTGCTCGTCGGCACCGATGTAGTGGACGTTGCCGGAGACCTCCATGCTGACCTTGGGGCCGCCCAGTTCGTCGAACGTGGGGCGTTCCCCGGTCACCGTCTCCACGACGTCCGGCCCGGTGACGAACATGTACGAGATCTCGTCGGCCATCACCGTGAAGTCGCCGAGGGCGGGGATGTAGGCGGCACCGCCCGCGCACGGCCCCGCGTTGAGCGAAATCTGCGGGATGACGCCGGAGGCCTTGACCACTCGGCGCCCCACCTCGGCGTAGTAGGCCAGGGAGGCGACACCCTCCTGGATCCGCGCACCCGCCGAGTCGTTGATGCTGATCATCGGGCAGCCGACCTGCATGGCCATGTCGAGCGCCTTGATCACCTTCTCCCCGTGGGCGACGCCGAGGCTGCCGCCGAGGACGGTGAAGTCGTGCGAGAACAGGCACACCCTGCGCCCGTCGATCGTGGCGAAGCCCGTCACCACGCCGTCGCCGTAGGGGCGGTTGGCCTCCATGCCGAAGTCGTGGCACCGGTGCCGGACGAACGCGTCGATCTCCACGAACGACCCGGGGTCGACCAACAGGTCGATGCGTTCCCGCGCCGTCAGCTTGCCTTTCCTGTGCTGGCGGTCGCGAGCCCGCTTCTCGGCGGCTTCGATCTCCGTCTCTCTGAGGGAAAGGTCAGCGAGACGGTCGGCGGTGGTGCTTCTGTGCTCCGGGTGATCCGGGTGTTCCGACGATTCGTCCCCAGACATCCGCAACCTCTTCCTCGCACGACAGGAAGGCAAACTGCTTTCCGTGAAAGGTTCGCCAGAGATTCCTCCTGGGCGCACGCTACTCAGGAGGACAAGCCCGAGAAGCCCCTAAAAACCACCACTCACCCCCTACGGCGACATGTTCGTGCAGGTCAGAGGGTTTCGGAGGGCGGCGGGCAATAGAATTCACGACATCCGCGGCCGCCGCCACGCTATCGCATTCTGCTCCGATCGGAGCACAGTGAGACACACCACGCGATTCCGACGACAATAGCCGCAACCGACGCCGATTTCCCTATGTGTCTTTCCGCGTACGGAAAGTAGTATCGCGGCGAACGCGCGGAGCGGTTCGACGAGTGCTCAGGAACCGTGCACGGCGGCCGAAGGCCAGTCCCCTCCGTCGGCGAAATGCACGCCCCAGTAGTACGGATTGAGCTCCCGGAGAGTCCGGACGCTCCAGCCGGACTCGGCCACGGGGTCCGCGACGCCGACCTGAACGTCCGGCCCCCAGAGCGCGAGGCGTTCCTGACAGATCCCGCAGGGGGCGAGCACGGAGTGGTCGCGCCCGCCGTCCCACCTGCTGACGAACACCGACGCGGTGATCGAGGCACCGAGCGTGTGCGCCTGACAGATCGCCCCGGTCTCCGCGCACAGGGTGGCCGCGGCGTTGAGGTTGTCGAGTGCCACGCTCGTGAGGATCCGGCCATCGTGCAGGTACACCGCCGCCGCCTCGGTACGACCGCGACGTTCCATCTGCTCGACCGCCGCGTCCACGAGCCGTTGATCGAGTTCCATCCGGTCACCCTAGCCAGCGGCCTCGAACAGGACGGCATTTCGAGGTCAGTCCACACGAGACGGCATCGTCACGCACGTGGCGGCGTACCGTAGGTCAGCCGTCGCAGCACCCGTTCGGCCGGTCCGGTCCTCCCGCCACGACGGAGCCGATCGGCGAGGACCACGGTCGCCAGCCAGGTGACCACGGCGATACCGGAAGCCGCGGCCGTCCCCAGCTCGGCGCCCAGCCCGCCCGCGTACGGCACGAACACGGCCACGAACACCACCGACTGGAGCAGGTAGCACGTCAGGGAACGCTGCCCGCAGGCCGCGACGGCGACGACGACCGGCCCCGGTGCGGCTTCGGCGCGCTGGGCGACGAGGCCCATCAGCGCCGCGTAGCCCACGCCGCCCGCGAGCCCGGTGAGCCCGTGCAGCACGTACGCCGGCACGGCCACCGCGGCCGGGACGCCGGTCCACACCTGCGCGTCCAGCAGTGCGAGGGTGAGCCCACCCGCCACGGCGAGGCCGATGCCGACGACGGCGGTCGGGCGCAGCAACGCGAGGTACCGGTGCGGCTCGTCGAGCGGGCGACGCCGGGCCGCCCACACCCCGATCAGGAACGGGACGAGCAGCTCGACCACGTACATCGGCGTGAGGATTCCCCACATCGCCAGCCGGGCACCGACGGCGGAGAGCGGATCGGCAGCCGCCATCGCATCGGCCGGGCCGCCGTGCGTGGCGATCTGCACGCCGGTCAACGCGATCACGGTGCCGTGCAGGACCAGCCAGGCGCTCGCGAACACCAGCAGTGTCCGGTCCCGCCACCGCAGCACCCCGGCGAGCAACAGCCCGGCCAGCCCGTAGGCGGCGAGGATGTCGCCGAAGAACAGCAGCGCGGCGTGGCAGAAACCGAAGACCAGCAGCCAACGGCTTCGTCGGCGCAGCAGGCGGCGGGTTCGCGGCCATGCTCCCGCCTGCTTGGCGGCGAGCTGCACGAACCCGTACCCGAAGAGTGCGGCGAACATCGGCATCGCGCGCCCGTCGACCAGCGTGACCTGCACGCCGGTGACGACCAGGTCGAGCGGACCGCCCTCGACGTCGTAGCCGCGGAAGCCGGTCTCGTGCCCGGTCAGGTACATGTGCGCGTGCGCGAGCGCGATCATCAGCAGCATCGCGCCGCGGGCCAGGTCGGGCGCCAGCGAGCGCCTGTGCGCCGCCTGCCGCGGCACGGTCGAGGACACGGACATGGAAGACCCCCAAACTGCGTATGTCATACGCTCCGTGTACTTCATACACAGTTTCTAGGATGGAGGTCAACCGAGCCGAAGGAATCACATGCCGAAGGACGCGAACGACCCCCTGCGCCGCCGGGTCGCGCTGCTGTGGAAAACGGCGGCGGAGCCGAGCCGGGGACCACGACCGACGCTGAGCCTCGACCGGATCGCCGAGGCCGGAGCGCGCATCGCGGACGCGGAGGGACTGGAAGCCGTCTCGATGCAGCGGGTGGCCCGCGAACTCGGGTACTCCACGATGTCGCTCTACCGGTACGTTCCCGGCAAGGAGCAGCTGGTCGAGGTCATGATGGACAGCTGCGCCGGCACACCGCCCGCCGCCGACGCCGACGACGAGGCCGACTGGCGGCAGGAGATCGAGACGTGGGTCCGAGCCCTGTGGGACACCTACGTCCGCCACCCGTGGATGCTGCGCGTCCCGATCGGCGCACCACCGATCGGCCCCGGCCAGCTCGCCTGGTTCGAGGCGGCCCTGCGCCCGCTGTCCCGGGCGGGGCTACGCGAGGAGAACCTCGTCTCCGTGGTGGTGTTCCTGCTCGGGGCCGTCCGGCAGTTCGCGGCGATGAGTTCGGACCTGGCCGAGGCGCGCGCACGCGGCCAGGTGAGCGCCACCGAAGCCGAAGCGGACTACGAGGCCGCATTGCGCGACGTGGTGTCGGCGGAACGGTTCCCGATGCTCGCCCAGCTCGTCCACGACGGGACCTTCCAGCCGACGGGCCGACCCGACAGCGGCATGCTCGACGATCTCGACTTCGGCGTCCAGCGCGTCCTCGACGGCCTCGAGTCCTACCTCCGCCGCCAGGAGACGTGAGCCCGGCAGGACACGGCGAGCCTCGGGAGCCGCACCACCCGGCTCAGCCCTGCGCGGCGATCTGGATCAGGTTCCCGCAGGTGTCGTCGAACACGGCCATCGTCACGTCTCCCATGTTCAGCGGCGGCTGCGTGAAGCGCACTCCCAGCCCGGTCAGCCGCTCTACCTCCGCCTCCACATCGGACACGGCGAAGGACGCGGCCGGGATGCCGTCGGCTACCAGGGCCTCCTTGTACGGCCGGACCGCGGGATGAGCGTCCGGCTCCAGGAGCAGCTCCGTGCCGTCCGGCTGCTCCGGCGACACGACCGTCAGCCACCGGGCGCCGCCGCCGAGCGGGACGTCGTGTTTCGTCACGAAGCCCAGTTTCTCCGTGTAGAAGCGGTGGGCCTTCTCCTGATCGTCCACGAACACGCTGGTGATGTTGATCCTCACGATGTCGTCCTCTCGTCGTCGTGCGTCACCGGCCAGCGGTCGGTGATGGCTCGCAGCGGTGTCGTGTCGAGCCAGTGGAATTTGCTTCGCCCTTCGCGGCGCGTGGTGATGAGACCGGCTTCCTCCAGCACGCCGAGGTGCTGGGAGATCGCCTGCCGCGACGAGGCCAGGCCGTGCTTGGTGGTGAGCCGGGCACACAACTCGAAGAGCGTCTGCCCGTTGCGCTCCTGCAGCTCGTCCAGCACCGCCCGCCGGGTCGGATCGGCCAGCGCCTTGAACACGTCGCTCACGACACCCACAATAGGCAAGTATCTGCTTGCCTGTCCAGTCCGCTGGAGCATTCTGACGGCCCGTGACCGGCCACTTCCGACGCGCGACGCACCGGAACTGTCCGACTCCGCCCGTACCGTGTCGGACATGGACCTCATCCTCATTCCCGGTTTCTGGTTGGACGGCGATTCGTGGAGCTGTGTCACGGCGCCGCTGGAGCGCGCCGGGCACCGGGTGCACGTCCTCACGCTGCCCGGGCTCGAATCGCGCGACGCCGACCGCCGGGGTATCACGCTGCAGCACCACGTCGACGCCGTCGTGGCCACAGTGGACCGGTGCGCCGAGAAGGTGGTGCTCGTCGGACACTCGGGAGGCGGCGCCATCGCGTACGCGGTCGCCGACGCCCGGCCCGACCGCGTCGCGCGGGTCGTCTACGTCGACTCGGCTCCCCTGCCCGACGGCCGACCCATCAACGACGACCTGCCCGTCGTCGACGGTGAGATCCCGCTGCCCGACTGGTCGGAGTTCACCGAGGGCGACCTGCGTGACCTCGACGAGGCCGGGCGGGAGGCGTTCCGCGCGCAGGCGCTCCCCCAGCCCACCGGGGTCGCCTACGACAAACAGGTGCTGCGCGACGAGTGCCGCCACGACGTCCCCGCCACGGTCGTGTGCTGCCAGTTCTCCAGCGACGTGGTGCGCGGGTGGCTGGCCGAGGGGCATCCGATGGCGGCCGAACTCGCCAGGATCCGGGAGGTCGACCTGATCGATCTGCCCACCGGCCACTGGCCTCAGTTCACGAAGCCGACGGAGCTCGCGGACGCCGTGCTCCGCGCCGTCGAGCGCGACCGCCTGCGAGGATGACCGGATGGACGACGTCACCCTCCGGCTCGCCACGCCCGACGATCTGCCCGCCGTCGCCGCACTGCGCTGGGCGTGGTTGCACGAGAACGGCGGGCAGGCGGCCGACGTCGCCTACGACGAGTTCGTCACTCACTTCGTGGCGTGGGCGAAGGAGAACACGGCGACCCACCGATGCGTCGTGCTGCGTCGGGGCGATGCGGTGATCGGCATGGCGTGGTTGGCGCTCGTGCAGCGCGTGCCGACCCCGACGTCGCTGTCCCGCAGGTCGGGCGACGTGCAGTCCGTGTACGTGGTGCCGAGTGAACGCGACTCCGGCCTGGGCGGCCGGCTCGTCGACGCGGTCCTGGAACTGGGTCGTGACCTCGGCATGGAGCGGATCACGGTGCACTCCACCTTCCGCGCGATCTCCGCCTACTGCCGCCACGGCTTCGCCGCCTCGCCGCGACTTCTTCAGGCGACCTTCTGACGATTGTCGGACCCGGCTGGCAGCATCGCCCTATGAACGATCGCCCCATGCCGCCGCTGTCCGCCGACGAACGCTCAATGGCCGAAGGCTGGCTCGACTTCTACCGCGCCACGCTGGCACTCAAGTGCGCCGAACTGTCGGACGAGCAGGTGCGTACCGCCTCCGCCCCGCCCTCGTCGTTGACGCTGCAGGGCCTCGTCCAGCACATGGCCGACGTGGAGCGCCACTGGTTCCGCTGCGTCCTCGCGGGTGAGGACCTCCCGCGCATCCACGGCAGCCATGGCGGGGCCTTCGAGGTCTCCGCCGACGTGTCGCTCGACGACGCCCGCGCGGCGTGGCAGGCCGAGATCGAAGTCGCCCGGAAGAACTGCGCGGCGCACGCGCTCGACGACACCCGCCCGTTCCCGCACGGCGGTGAGGTGTCCCTGCGCTGGATCTACACGCACATGATCGCCGAGTACGCGCGCCACTGTGGACACGCGGACCTGATCCGGGAACGGATCGACGGCACCACAGGCGTCTGATCGACGGGTCAGCGCGCCGACACCGTGGCCGCGAGACGGCGGCAGCGCTCGCTCAACTCCTCGACGCGCCCGGTGAGCCAGTTCGCGTCCTGGTCCTCGCTGTCGAAACGGACGACGCTCTGCCCCAGCCGCGTGTACTCCGACACGATGGCGCGGTACTTCCGCTCGAACGCACGTCGTTCCTCCTCGGAACGGCGGACCGATCGCCGCACCGACTCGTAGAGCCGGTCCAGCTCGATGATCTGCTGGGCGAGTGAGGCGGACGCCGCACTCAACCGGGATCGGGCGTCGCCGCTTGCCTCCCGGTCCGCCGCGCGACGCGCGGCCACCCGCCCCACCCGGCGCGCACCCAGGTACGCCACGGTCGTCCCGATCACCACGGCGACGACCGTGGCGCCCGCGACCACATAGCGTCCGACCGGCGCGTCGAACTCCCGGCCGCCGTCGGGCAGGGTGTCACTGCTGACGAGCAGTGGCCGCCGGTCCGCCGTCGAAACTGGCCTCGGGTCGCTCCGGTTGTGCGGCGAAGAAGACGACGAGCGCGACGAGGGCGAGTCCCAGCGCACCCCAGCGGAGCGCGACCTCCCCGACTGAGCCGCCGATGCGGCCGGTCTCAGCCATCGGCGGCCTCCCGCCACAGCCGGTCGGCCTTCGCCGCACACGTCTCGGCCACGCGGGCGACAGCACGGCCGCCGCCCTCCGCCAGCAGGTGTTCGGCGTCGAAGAGTAGTCGTTCGGCCTCCGGCACGGTCGCGGAGGCGGCGTCCCGGCTCACCTCCGCCCGACCGATCGCGGCGCGCGCGGCCGACCACGCCACCCGCACGGCCCGCCTGCGCGCCCGCCCCCGGAGTACGTAGGCGGCCGCGAATCCCGCGCAGAGCAGGACGGCACCGCCGACCAACCACACCCACCACGTCCAGGACATGCACCGATCGCTTTCGTCTCGTGGCACGGGAGGGGCCGGGGCGCCCTCGTGCCCCGCCAGTATCGATGGGCGGTGTCCTCGAACGACAGAGGTGTTTCACACTTTGCCGTTGGACTCACAATCTCCGGGTTCGGAGGAACCGGCGGGCAGCCGCCGTCGTCAGAGTTCCTCGGCGACTTCGCGAACCGGCTCAGTTCGAGGACACGGTGCTGCGCTTGTCGTAGGTGAGGACGGCGACCCCGCTGCCGAAGTGCCGCACGTCGGTGAGGTCGTAGCGCTCAGGGCGGAAACCCGCGCCGTGGAACAGCGGAATGCCGTCGCCCGCGACGATCGGCTGCAGCTTGACGATCAGCCGGTCGATCTCGTCGCGCAGCGTGGCGGCCAGCCTGCCGCCCCCGCACAACCAGATGTCCCTTCCTTCGTCCTGTTTGAGCGCGCGCACCGTGGCGACCGGGTCGGTGCGCACCAACTCGACCGTCGGGTCCGGACTCTGCGTCATCGTCGTGGAGAACACGATGCTGCGCAGGTGCCGGTAGGCGTTGGTGATGCCGTGCCGCAACCCGATCTCGTAGGAGCCGCGGCCCTGCAACACGGTGTCGAAGTGCTTGTTGGGCGTGTTCTCCAGCCCGAGCATCGGCCGCACGTGGGTGGGGTGCATGTCGGGGAACTCGTCGCGCAGCGGTTCGGCGTGGTCTCCTTCCAGCACGAACCAGGGCGAGGGGTCGTCGTTGTCCGGGCCGGCGATGTAGCCGTCGATCGTCTGGGCGACGAGGTAGGTCAGTTTTCGCATGGGCTCTCCCGCCTTAACCACTCCAACTGAAGTACTTCGATCGTAGTACTCTGTCCGTAGTGGTTGTCAAGACGGAAAGGTGTTCGATGGTCACCAACCCACAACGGCGGATCGCCTTGATCGACGCGGCGATCGAGGTACTCGCCCGGGACGGCGCACGCGGCCTGACGTTCCGCGCCGTCGACACGGAGGCGGGCGTCCCGAAGGGCACCGCGTCCAACTACTTCGCCAACCGGGACGACCTGCTCCGGCAGGCGGCCGAACGCATCCACCTGCGGGTCGCCGTCGGCGCGGACGACGCCACCGAGACCGACCCGAAGGCCCTGCTCGCCCGGTTCATGCACCTGCTGCTGCACCGCATCGCCGACGATCGCGCGGGCTGGCTCGCCCTGCTCGAACTGCGCCTGGAGGCCACGCGGCGACCCGAACTGCGCGCGACGTTGACCACGACGCTGCGCGACAACCTCCACACCAACATCGAGGGACGCCGCCAGGGCGGCCTGCCCGGCGACGACCTCACGACGATGCTGCTGTACTACGCGATGACCGGTCTGATCCTGGAGCACCTCACGCTGCCCGAGGTGCTCGCCGATGTCGACCTCGACGGCCTGGTGACCGACTTCGTCGAGCGCGCACTGCCCCGCACGTGACAAGGCCGCCCGGGGAGCGCATCCCCAGGCGGCCTCACAGCCGTCGAAGCCGGCCTGCTCAGGCTTCCTTGACGAGGTTGTACCAGGGCGAGGTCTCGGCCAGCCGGTCGAGTGTCTCCTGCCCCACCAGTCCGGCGAGCCCGTTGCGCGCGGTTCGCACCGCGTCGCGGGCCGCCGGGCCGTCACCCAGCAACTGCTGGATCTGCCACGGCGTGCCGACGGGGATCGGCAGCGGCGGGCCGTGCGGCACCCGCTGCGGCTGCCGGTGCAGCACCCGGCCCTTGCCGAGATCGGCAGCGGGGTCCAGGACGTAACCGTGATCGCCGGAGGCGTAGCCGACGAGCCCGTTGGCGAACGCCGCCAGGTTGGTGATCATGTTGGTGGAGTTGCAGATGCCGTCGTTCTCGTTGCAGATGTCGGCCACGGAGAGGTCGCCGAAATCGTGCGGGCCCTGCATGGTGACGTCGGGCAGGATCGTCGGCAGGTTCGTCTCGATGCCACCCGCGACACCGCCCGCACCGCCGTCACCGAACGCCCGGCGCGGGTTGCCGTACAGCACTCCGTTGATCAGCTCGTGCGGGATGTCCGTGCTCTTCGCGAGGCTTTCCAGCACGTTGCCCGCCACGACGGCGCCCTCGGAGTACCCCGCGAGCACCAACCGCGTCCCGGAGCAGCGGGCGTGGAAGTCCCGCACCGCCGCGTCGAGCTTGCCCGCACCGTCGGCGACCGCCGCGTCCAACGGATACTCGTCCATCCCGGGGAACACGCCGTCGTGGTAGGGCACCGGGACGATTTCCCACCCCGCGGGCGGGTTGGCGTTGAACGCCGTGTTGTTCCAGTTCGTCAGTTCCTCGCCGTGGCCGTAGCCGTCGACCTCGAACACGGCCGTGTCCGGGCAGGCATTAGTGGCAACGTTTTCCGCGGTTTCCGCCGCGGCGTTGGCGACGGGGACGCCGGCGAGAGTCGTGGCGGCGACGGTCGCGAGCAGCGCCGCCCGTCCTTTCCTGATGCGGGTCATCTGTCCCTCCGCGCCGTCAGGCGCTGTATCCCTTGGGCGGAATGAGCGAAGCGAGGTGGTCGAAGGTCAGCCAGTAGAACTGGTAGCCGCTGAACGACGCCGGGTCGGCGATGAGCACCGTGCGATTGACGTCGTTGTAACCGATCACCGTGAAGTAGTGGTAGATCGTCTGGTTCGGCGGGTAGCCCGGGGGCTGGTTCCCCGGAGGCGCGACGATGTTCGCGACGATCGGGTAGTTGTTGTTGATGTTCAGCACGATGTCGCGCCACAGCAGGTCCTTCTGTGCCTGCGTGGGCGGATCGTTGGGCATCTCCTTGGTCTCGTACCAGCCGACGTGGTTGCTCAACACGCGCGTGACCTGGCCGATCCAGTCGGTCCCGCCGGTGTGCGTGCCCAGCTGCGCGGCGAGGTCGCCCTGTGTGCGGTAGATGCCGCGGGCGGACAGCGCGATACGCACCGCCGCCGGTCCACACCAGTAGCCCGTCTCCTGCACCTGGTAGTCGACGTTGAGGATGACCTCACCCATCGCCCGCGGCTTCTCCGCCAGCTCGGCGGCGGACGTGACGACGGGCTGACCGGCAGGCTCGGTGGTGACCCCAGTGGTGGCACCGGCGGTGGCGGGCCCCAGCAGCGGAACGGCGAGCATGACCGTGAGCGCGGCGGCGGAGGCCGCCAGTTTTCGCTGACGCATTCCTACTCCCCTGAGTCGGAAAATTGGGCCTTGATAGTGCCAAGCGCCGCGCGACAATAGCCAGTGATTCGGCTGGCGCACCTGCGACATCGCACAATTGCGCCAATTCTTCCCTCGCGATTACCGAAATACCGACGTTCGTCTGTTGACCGGAAAACCGTGGCACCATATCCTTTTCGCGCCCGCAGTGTGCCCGGACACCGGAAGGGACCGTGCTCGACGTCCTCGTGCCCGACAGCGATCAGGGGCGGATCTACCGCGCCCTGACGATGCGGGGGCGATCGGATCACCAGGCGATCGCCCGCTACACCGGCCTGCCCGAGTCCACGGTGCTGGACGTGCTGCACACGCTGGCGTGCCTCGACCTCGTGCACTCGGACGGCGGCGAGCCCGCGCGGTGGGAGGCCGCTCCGCCCGATCGCGTGATGTCGTTGGCGTTGGCGGAGGAGGAGAATCGCAGGGCACAGCTGTGGCGCGCGGGGGCCGAGCTCGACCGGCTCTACCACCACGCGCGCGCAGCGAGCGGCCCCCTGCGCTACGTCGAGCCCATCGAACACCCGGCGACGCTCATCATGCTGACCAACCGGCTGCAGGAGCAGGCCGTGGAGCAGGTGCGCTGGCTCGACCGCCCGCCGTACTACAGCAAACCGCACCATTTCCGCGCGCAGGAGGAAATGCAGACGCGCAGAATGGCGCACGGTATTCGCTATCGCACCCTCTACAGCCAGGCCGTCTACGCCGACCAGGAATTGTTCTCCACGATGACGCGCATGGCCGAGCGGGGAGAACGCGTGCGGGTCCTGCCGGAACTGCCGGTGAAACTGACGATCGGCGATGCGGAGTCGGCGCTCCTGGTCCCCGATCCCGACCGTTCCGGGCTCGAAGGCGCCCTCCTCGTGCGCCCGTCGGGACTGCTTCGGGCTCTCATCGGGATCTTTGAAACACTGTGGACACTCGGTGTGCCGGTCACCGATGTGGGCGGTGAACAGGGCCTTCCGGAGCAGGACCGGGCGATCCTGACCCTGATGGCGGCGGGGGCGACGGACGACACGATCGCCCGCCGCCTCGACATGTCGCGTCGGACCGTGGTGCGGCGGATCGCCGCGCTCCTCGACCGCCTGGGCGCCACGACCCGGTTCCAGGCCGGTGTGCAGGCGGCGAAGCGCGGACTGCTGTAGCGCTTCGCCGCCCGGCCCCGGATCAGAGCAGGCGTTCGACGAGGTCGGCCGCTCCGGCCGCGCCGCCCGCCGCACGGAGTTCGGCGCGCCGGCTGGCCAGTGCCGCGGCGACGTCAGGCGAGGACGACACCGACAGCACGGCCTCCCGCAGCGCCTCGGGCGTCACCTCGTCGGCGGGCAGGTGCACGCCCACACCCAACTCCGCCAGGCGGTCGGCGTTCATGAACTGGTCCACCGCCTGCGGCACGGCCACCATCGGCACTCCGTGGTACAGACCTTCCGCGCAGCCGCCCATCCCCGCGTGGGTGACGAACGCCGACGCGTGCTCCAGCACGGCGAGCTGGGGCACCCAGCGATGCAGCTCGACGTTCGCCGGCACGGCACCGAGCGCGGCCTTGTCGACGTACCCGCCGATGGCGATGACCACCTGCCAGTCGAGTCCGCCGAACGCCTCGAAGCACACGCGGTAGAACTCCGGCCGGTCGGTGTAGGCGGACCCGAGCGAGACGAGCAGCAGCGGCTTGTCGGGCGTGGGCCACGTACCCTGACGCGCTCGCCGATCCAGTCCCGGACCGACGAAGGTGTAGACCGACGTGTTCACGCGGTCGGCGAAGGGCTGCATGGCCTTCGGGATCAGCACCGCGCACCGCGGCGGCCGTCCGGTGAAGGTGTCGACGTCGTCCTCGATGCCGAGCTCGGCGAGCCAGTCCTCGAACCGGCCCGTGTAGGCCCGGCCCTCCGGCGTGTCGAGGAACGCCCTCGCCTCGGCCATGTCTTCCAGGTAGCCCTCCCAGGCCACGATCGCGGACGACAGCTGCAACAGCGGCAGGTCCCACCGGTGGGCCAGCGCACGCCCGGCGTAGCCGCCGATGTCGTAGAGCACGGCGTCCGGCCGGTCGTGAGCGAGCGCCGCCTCCAGTTGGGGAAGGACATTGCGTCCCTCGTCGAGGAACAGCTCCATCGCCTCGACTCCGCCGTCGGGCCACTGCTCTCCGCGCGACTCGTCGGGCAGATCGGACTTGACAACCAACGGGGTCGCGCCGGAGGACGCCGCGAGCTCGGCGAACGACTCGGGCACGGCGATGGTCACACGGTGACCGCGTTCGACCAGCTCGGCCAGAACGGGCAGGTGCGGGTTGATATGGCCGTGGGCACCCACGGTGACCAGCAGGATGTGAGACAAGGAAATACTCCCAGGAATCGAGTTCGACTCGGGCATGACGAATCAGCCGTCGTCACACGACGGCGTCGGCGCACTGCGCGGTCGACTCAGAGGTAGAACTGCCTGGGCATGGCGGCGAGCTTAGCGACCGCCGATCGCCTCGTTCAACCAGGTTTGTGACCGGCTTCGATCCCTGACACGCTGCGAGGCATGCGCGGCTACCTCGGCGTCGACATCGGTACCTCCAGCAGCAAGGGCGTTCTCGTGACCTCCGACGGGCGACTGATTCGCACCGCCGTCCGCGAGCATCCGGTCGAGCGCCCCGCTCCCGGTCACGTGGAGATGGACGCCGACGTCTGGTGGCGCGAGTTCACCGAGCTGGCCGAGGAACTCACCGCCCCCGGCGACGTCGACGTCGCGGCGGTGGGCGTCAGCGGCATGGGCCCGTGCGTGCTGCTGACCGACGACGAGGGCGTCCCGCTGCGTCCCGCCGTCCTCTACGGCGTCGACACCCGCGCGGGCGCGCAGATCGAGGCGTTGAACGACGAACTCGGCGCCGACGCGATCTTCGCGCGGTGCGGCTCGATGTTGTCGAGCCAGGCGGTGGGCCCGAAACTGCGGTGGATCGCGGAACACGAGTCCGAGACGTACGCCCGTGCGCGGCGACTCTTCCAGCCGAGCTCCTGGCTCGCCTACCGGCTCACGGGCGAGTACGTGCTCGACTTCCACTCGGCGAGCCAGTGCACGCCGCTGTTCGACACCGTGGACAACGCCTGGCACGAACCCTGGGTGCGGCACGTCTGTCCGGACCTCGACCTGCCGCCGCTGCGCTGGCCCGGCGAGACCGCGGGCGTGACGACACGCGAGGTGGCAGGCATCCCGGCGGGCGTGCCCGTGATCACCGGCACGATCGACGCGTGGTCGGAGGCCGTGAGCGTCGACGCGCAGAAGCCCGGCGACCTCATGCTCATGTACGGCACGACGATGTTCCTGGTCAACACCATGCGCGAGCGGCTGACCACACCCGCCATGTGGAGCACGCTCGGCGCGCTGCCGGGCACACGCAACCTCGCGGGTGGCATGGCGACCTCGGGCGCGATCACGGCGTGGCTGCGCGACCTCACGGGCGGTCCCGACTACCCCACGATGCTGGCCGAGGCCCGCGAGTCCGGTGCAGGTGCCCACGGTCTGCTGGTGCTGCCGTACTTCGCAGGCGAGCGCACGCCGATCTTCGACCCCGACGCGCGGGGCGTCGTCGCGGGGCTGACCGTGAGCCACACCCGCGGCGACCTGTACCGCGCGGTGCTGGAGGCCACGGCCTTCGGAGTGCGCCACAACGTCGAGGCGTTGCGGGAGGTCGGGTCGGAGATCTCGCGCGTCGTCGCCGTCGGCGGCGGCACGCAGGGCGAGTTGTGGACGCAGATCGTCACCGACGTGACCGGGCTGCCCCAGGTGGTGCCGAGCGTGACCATCGGCGCGAGCTACGGCGCGGCGTTCCTCGCCGCCGGGCTCGTCGAGGACGTGCGCATGGCCGACTGGAACCCGCCCGCCCGCGTGTGCGAACCGAACCCGGACGTGCGCGCCACCTACGACGCGCTCTACGAGCAGTACCGCGCGCTCTACCCCGCGAGCCGGGACGTGCAACACGCGCTGGCCGAGCAGCAACGGGTTCTCGCTGCGCAGCGCGAGTAGAGCGGGCTCGTGACCGCAAGATCATCTGCGGTAGGGTTCGATTCAGTCACCTGACTGAAATAGCCGTGTCGCGTCCCCTTGGAGATTTGGCGCCATGTCGACGTCCCGGCATCGGTGGATTCCCGACGACCTCGACGTCGAGTCAGCCGACACCGGTCGTCACTGCTTCCCAATCAACGCCCGGTAGTTCCTGGTTCACTTGAATGGCAACCTCGAGCGCCGGATCATCGTCCACCACCGAGACCTCAATACACCTTTCAGGGTAAGCGCTGCGGAAGCGCTGTTCCCAGGTCTCCCTGAGTATGGGCGCCAGACACTCGACCACATCGCCATATGCACCGGCCGGCCACAATCGAAAGAGCGAAGACACTTCGAAAGTATTGAAACTTCGCACCAGATCCGACCACTGCGGCCCGCTCAAGCGTCCGCCCCGAGAGCGGATCGGCTCCAACCGGCCTCGAACGAACTGCTCCTGCCCTCTTTCCAACAGGACGAACAACGCGCCCATGTACTCCACCACGTCCGGCCAGTAGAGCCAGGCATAGCAGAGCGCATCGCGCGCACTCCCCACCTCCCCAAAGTAATCCCTCGGGTGACGAGAATCGACCTGAGGATAGTGCTGCCCGAGGATCGCGGCAGCCTTGTCCGAGTCACTGTTCATTCGAACTCCCCGAAGCTATGAAGGATCCCGAATAACCGAGGGCGAGAAGTGCTGCGCCGCACGCGGCCCGAGCGGCTCGCCGAGAACCTGCCTCGGCGAGCCGCTCGGACAGACCCATTAACGGAAAGCGAGCTGGAAGATGGCCCTGTCGTCCAGAACGCCGGAGTACACCTTCACGTCGTCGACCGCCCCGGACCAGTAGTCGGCACCGACACCGGCGCGGACAGCGCGTCCGACGTTCAACTCGCCGGCGCTCGTACCGCCGATGACGCCGGTCGCCACCCCACCCTTCCGGCCATCGACATAGAGGCGTGCCTCCTGCGCCACGGCGTCGTACACAGCGGTGAGGTGCACCCACTCGCCGACCTGGTCCCAGTAACTGGGCGCTTCCGCCCACTCGCAGTCCTCGCCCGACGAACAGGCCACACTCATCGCCCAGCGTCGATCATCGGGCCGATAGCCGAGAACGAACGGTGCTGCCTCGGCATCACCGATGCTCAGCGCAACCTTCTGGGTGTCGCGGTCGTTCATCCGCACCCATGCGGCCACCGTGTACGAGCGGTCGGTGCGCAGCTCCGGCAGCGACGCGCTCACATACTGCTCGGACTCGGCGTCGAGGACGATCGACGTGAACTCCTGCACCTCCCACGACGCACCGCCGTGCAGAACGGCGTTGCGCCCGCTGACCTCGTCTCGGGTCGTGGTGCCGTCGGCTTCCTCCATGGCGTAGTGCGCGCGTTGCACCGCCTGGCTCGCCGCGAGTGCCACCTCGGAGCCCAGAAGGTCCCGCTCGTACACGCGAACCTCGTCGATCGCCCCGGCGAAGAACTCGGTGTGCACACCGTTCTCCAGCGCACGGCCGACGACGAACGGACCTTGCACCCGCGTCGCGTCGGCGTGGTCAGCCGCGCCGGACAACACGCCGTCGACGTAGATCCTCAGCTGCTGCCTCTTCGCGTCGTAGACACCGGCGACATGTGTCCATACACCCGGCTCCACCTGCTCGGCCGAGCCGACACTCCCGGGCCCGCCCACACCGGAGGCGCTGAACGACCACGTGCCCTCGGCCGTCACACCGAGCCGGAAGCCGTCGGCCTGTTCGCCCTGCTGAGAGAGAACCGTCGCAGCCGCATCTGCCGTGGCCGGGTTCACCCAGGCCGCCACCGAGAAGCTGTCCGACGTGTCGACCAGGGTCTCGGGGTGCGAGAGCCAATCGTCCGAGCCGTCGAACTCGACAGCCGAACCCTCGTAACCCACTGCGTCGAGCGACGGATCACCCGTTGCCACGAGAGTGCGCTGGTGGCTCGACCCGTCGGCGAGATCGCCGTTCAGCGTCCAGTGTCCGGCGGGCGAACCGTTGATCCCCGACGCGATGGACGCGCCTCTCGACTCACCGCTGTTCTGGGGATCACTCGCCGTGGCGTTGGGGATCGCGTTCGTGGTCACCGTGCCGGTGAACAAGTGGCTCATCGGGCGCGGCAAGGGCCACGCCGTCGCCCACGCCTACCACCACTGACAGCCCACTGACAGCCGGCGTGGGCGCCGTTGCGGCACGCGCGCCTCAGCGCTTGACGGCCACGCCTCCGAGCATGAGGTGTTCCTCCGGCCACGGTTCGCGCCTGCGCGGCCCGGCGGGCCACCAGTCGTCGAGTTGCACGAGCCCCGGTTCCAGCAGCTCCGCGCCCCCGAAGAACTCCTCGATCTGTTCGCGCGTGCGCCAGAAGCCCGTGCCGACGTTCGCGCCACGGAGTTTGGCCTCCAGGTCGTGCGCCTGCTTCGACCACTCCGGGTTCTCGTCGGCGGGGTCCCAGAAGTGGGTCAGCACCACGTAGGAGCCCGACGGCAGCGCGTCCACGTAGTGCCGCATGACACCCACCGGGTCCTCGTCGTCGGACACGTGGTGCAACGTGCCGATCTGCATGAGCACCAGCGGCCGGTCGAGTTCGAGATGCCCCGTGATCTCCGGGTGCGCGAGCACGTCGGCGGGCTTGGTGAGGTCGGCCTCGACGAACCGCGTGTACTCGTTCTCCTCCAGCAGCGCCCGGCCGTGCGCGTTGCAGATGGGGTCGTTGTCGACGTAGACGACCTTGGCCTCGGGGTTGCTGAACTGCGCGACCTCGTGGGTGTTCTGCACCGTGGGCAGCCCGCTGCCGAGGTCGAGGAACTGGTCCATGCCCACCAGCTCGGTGAGGTAGCGCACGGCGCGCACCAGAAAGCGTCGGTTCATCCAGCTCACGTCGCCCTGGTGCGGCGCCACCTGCTTGATCAGTTCGAAGATCTGGCGGTCGACCTCGTAGTTGTCCTTGCCGCCGAGGCTCGCGTCGTAGATGCGGGCCACCGTGGGCTTGGTGGGGTCGAGCTGCGCCGACGGCGGAACTGTCCGTGCTGCGTCCTGCACTGCCTTGGGCTCCTTCCGGTGGCGGACACGAAGTTGATCACCACTGTGCCACCGAGTGTGATGATTCACGTCGAGTGTGTCACTTCGGTGATCAACACGGAACCCTTGTCGCGCAAGCTCGCGACCTTGGTCGAATGCCGCCCATAGATGGGCTAACCGTAGGCAGTCAAGTACGCCACGCCGAAAGTTGCGGCAAAAGAGACCAAATCGTTGTGGCGAGCGTCAAGTTTGCTAGAGAGCGATCTTGGGGACCTCGCATAGTCGCCAGTGCCCCGATTCGAGTACGTCGGCCCCCCACCGATGTGCTCTCCCCCGACATCAATGGAGTTCGCACATGCGTGCGCGTCATGTTCGGCGGGCGGCCCCGGTTGCGCTGCTTGCCTCCCTGACTCTGATTTCCACCCCCGGCATCAGCTTCGCCGATCCTGCTGCGGCCCCGACGCAGCAGAACGTCCAGGCCCCGCTGGCGGCGAAGCAGACCGAGAACAAGCAGGCGGAGAAGTCGCTCGACGAGCAGATCGCCTCCGCCGAGAAGGCGCTCGACCGCGCCAAGAAGCAGACCGAGGACGCCCAGAAGAGGCTCGACAACACGACGTCGGTGCACGACAAGGCCAAGCAGGCCACCGCCGACGCTCGCGCCGAGGTCGCCGAGGCTCGCAACGCGGTCACCAAGGCCGAGGCCGCACTCCAGCGGGCCGAGCAGCGCGTCGAGGAGGAGTCCTCGGGCTTCAGCGTCGCCGGTGTCGTCAACTCGGTGCTGGGTTTCCTCGGCTCGGACGTCACCAACTCGATGAGCGAGGACCTGGAAGCCAAGCGCGGCGCGGTCAAGGACGCCGAGAAGGCCGTCGAGGACGCCGAGCGTGAGGAGACCAAGGCCGAGCGCGCCAAGGTCAACGCCGAGAAGGCCCACAAGCAGGCTTCGGCCAAGCAGGACGAGAAACAGTCCGAACTGGACAAGCTGAACGAGCGTAAGCAGGCCGAGGAGGCGGAGAAGCAGGCCGCCGAGGCTCCCGCCGGTGGTGGCGCTGCCGCCGCGGCGGCCCCCGCTGCCGCGCCGGGCGTGGTGAAGCCCGCGGAGGGCACCTTCACCTCCGGCTACGGTGCCCGGTGGGGCACCACGCACTACGGCGTGGACATCGCCAACAGCATCGGCACCCCGATCAAGTCCCTCATGTCGGGCACCGTGATCTCGTCCGGCCCCGCGAGCGGCTTCGGGCTGTGGGTGCGCGTGCAGCACGACGACGGCACGATCTCCGTCTACGGCCACATCAACGAGTCGCTGGTGTCCGTGGGTCAGCGCGTCGAGGCCGGTGAGCAGATCGCCACGATGGGCAACCGCGGCCAGTCCACGGGCCCGCACCTGCACCTCGAGATCATCGAGAACGGCGCGAAGATCGACCCGCTGCCCTGGCTGGAGGCGCGCGGCATCGTGCTGTGAGCCCACACAGGGCCTCCCCCGGTCTGAAGGCCGCCGTCACCGTGACCCGGTGGCGGCGGCCTTCGTCATGCGCACGTCATGCGCACTCTCTACAGACCGAACACGAGCCGGGCCACGAGGAAGTAGATGATGAGCCCGGTGGCGTCCACCAACGTCGTCACCAGCGGCGCCGAGATCACCGCGGGGTCGATGCCCACGCGCTTGGCCAGCAGCGGCATCGTGGAGCCGATGGTGGCCGCCCACGCACACACCGCGACGAGCGACACGGCCACGCTGCCCGCCACGGTGACGTCCACGAGCAGCGAGCCGACGGCGAGCGCCACCACGGCGAGCATCAACCCGAGCACCAGGCCGACCCGGCACTCGCGCCAGGCGACCCGCAGGACGTCCCGGGTCCGCACCTCCCCCACGGCCAGCGCGCGCACCGCCGCCGTCGCCGCCTGCGCGCCCGCGTTGCCGCCCGTGCCCACGAGCAACGGGATGAACAACGCCAGCGCCGTCACACTCGCCAGCGTGTCCTCGAAGAACTGCAGCACGTTCACCGTCAACGTGGCGGCGAGGATCAGCAGCAGCAACCACACCGCCCGCGACCGGGCCAGCTCCACCACGCTCGCCGACATGTAGTGACCCGACCACGGCGTCGACCCCGACTGCCGGGCGAAGTCCTCGGTGTCGGCGGCCTCGATGACCTCGAACGCGTCGTCGATGGTGAGAAGGCCCAGCACGCGGTTCTCGCTGTCGGTCACCGGCAGCGCGAGCACGTTGGTGTCCTGCATGAGCCTCGCCGCTTCCTCCACGTCATCCGTGGCGTGCACCTGGGGGGTGTCGGCGATGGCGATGTCCGACACCGGGCGCTCGGGCGCGCTCAGCACGAGGTCGCGCAACGACACGATGCCGTGCAGGCAACGGCGGTCGTCGATCACGGGCAGCGTGTACACCGTCTCGGCGTCGGCCCCCTTGCGCCGGACGACGGCGAGCGCTTCCTCCGCACTCATGTGGTGCCGCACGGCCACCGTCTCGGGCGTCATGTAGCGGCCGACGGAATGTTCCGGGTAACCGAGCAGCGCGGCCGTGTGTTCGCGCTCGCGGGGACTCAACCCGGCCAGCACGTGCCGCGCGAACTTCGCGGGCGCCTCCCCCAGCAGCCGAGCCCGGTCGTCGGGCGCCATGCGTTCGACGACGTCCCGGAACGCCGGCTCCCGCAGCCCGTCCAGCACCTTGTGCTGGTCGGCGGGATCGAGCTCCTCGAACACGGTGAGCGCGCGGTCCTTGTCGAGCAGCCGGAACAGCAGAACGGCCTTCACCGCGTCCGCGCGCCCGAGTTCGTCGGCGATCTCGTGCGGCTGATGCTCGGTCAGCCACTGTTGGAGGCCGGGAAGATCGTTGTCCCCGAGCAGATCCCGCAAGGTGTCGGTCGACTGTGCTGCCATGGCGGCCACGTACTCCCTCCAGTCCGCCCAGCGGGATACCCCACGGGTAAACGTGGCTACCCGTCGACGTGATCACATCGACGGGTGCGGACGGGAACGGGGGACACGCGTACGGGAAGCGCGGACACGGAGGCGGTGGGGGTCGAACGGTTCCTTTCGTCGCCGCGGGGCGGCAGCAGTCTATCGGCGGCCTAGGATCGCGGCGTGGGGAATCCGCAGACTCTCGACGTGCTCCGACGCGTCTTCGGCTACGACTCGTTCCGCGGTGACCAGCAGGAGGTCGTCGACCACGTCGTCGACGGCGGCGACGCGCTCGTGCTGATGCCGACGGGCGCGGGCAAGTCGCTCTGCTACCAGATCCCCGCTCTGGTGCGCGACGGCGTCGGCGTGGTGATCTCGCCGCTCATCGCCCTCATGCAGGACCAGGTCGACGGCCTGCGGGCCGCCGGGGTGCGCGCGGGTTACCTCAACTCGACGCAGGACCCGGACGAGCGCCGCATGGTGGAGGCCGAGTTCCTCTCGGGCCGCCTCGACCTGCTGTACCTGGCGCCCGAACGACTCCGCTCCGAGGCCACCATGCGACTCATCGAGCGTGGCCCCGTGTCCGTGTTCGCCATCGACGAGGCGCATTGTGTGTCCCAGTGGGGCCACGACTTCCGCCCGGACTACCTGGAGCTGTCGACGCTGCACGAGCGCAGGCCGGATGTGCCGCGCATCGCGCTGACGGCCACGGCCACCCCGGCGACGCGCGAGGAGATCAGCCGCCGCCTGAAGCTGGACGACGCACGCGTGTTCGTCTCCAGCTTCGACCGGCCCAACATCCAGTACCGGATCATCCCGAAGCGCGACCCGCGCAAGCAGTTGCTGGACTTCCTGCGCACCGAGCACGCGGGCGACGCGGGCATCGTCTACTGCCTCTCCCGCCGCTCGGTGGAGGAGACCGCAGAGTTCCTCACGCGCAACGGCATCGACGCCCTGCCCTACCACGCGGGGCTCGACGCGGACACCCGCGCACGCCACCAGGCGCGGTTCCTGCGGGAGGAGGGCCTCGTGGTGGTGGCCACCATCGCGTTCGGGATGGGCATCGACAAGCCCGACGTGCGGTTCGTCGCGCACCTCGACCTGCCCAAGTCGGTGGAGGGCTACTACCAGGAGACGGGCCGCGCGGGTCGCGACGGCCTGCCGTCGACGGCGTGGTTGGCCTATGGCCTGGCGGACGTCGTGGCCCAGCGCCGCCTGATCGACACCTCGGAGGGCGACGCCGCACACCGGCGCCGCCTGTCCTCGCATCTCGACGCCATGCTCGCGCTGTGCGAGACGGTGGACTGCCGCCGAGCGCGGCTGCTCGCCTACTTCGGCCAGGACGTCGGCGCGAAGGAACAGTGCGGCAACTGCGACACGTGCCTGTCGCCGCCGGAGTCGTGGGACGGCACCGTGGCGGCGCAGAAGCTGCTCTCCACGGTGGTGCGGTTGCGTCGCGAGCGGGGGCAGAAGTTCGGCGCGGGCCAGGTCATCGACATCCTGCGCGGCAAGCGCACACCGAAGGTGACGCAGCACCGGCACGACGAGCTGTCGGTCTTCGGGGTCGGCGCGGACCTCGCCGACGGCGAGTGGCGAGCCGTCGTCCGGCAGCTGCTCGCCCAGGGACTGCTCGCCGTCGAGGGCGACTACGGCACGCTCGTCACCACCGATGCCTCCGACGAGGTGCTGTACCGGGGTCGTACGGTTCCCCTGCGCCGCGACCCGGCACGGGTCAAGGTCGCCTCGACGCGCACCACGTCGGCGCGCGCCGAGCCGGTGGAGCTCGACGGCGAGGCGAGTGCGGTGTTCGAGCGGCTACGCGCCTGGCGGGCGGCCACCGCGAAGGAGCAGGGTGTTCCCGCGTACGTCATCTTCCACGACGCGACGTTGCGGCAGATCGCCACACTGCGTCCGTCGAGCCGCGACGAGCTCGGTACGGTGAGCGGCGTCGGCGAGACCAAGCTGTCGCGCTACGGCGACGACGTCCTCGACGTCCTCGGTGTCATGGCGTCCTGACCGCCTCTGTACCCGACGACGTCTCCCGCTCGGACACCCCTCGCGCCCGGCAAAGCCGAGGTGAACAGGCGAATATGAATCGCCTTTAGCAATAGAGCGGGTTCTCATTCATCCCATCGGGTCATTTGCTCTTGCACCCCACAGGACGCACAGCACACCGTTCGCCACCGTTCCGAGTGTCCAAGCCTGCCCCTTCGGGTGGCCGATTACGGAGTGCAGCCCTTACCGCTGCGCAAATCCGCTGGTCAGAGCAACCTCGTACTCTAATCCAGCAACGATAGTGATCTGCATCACGACGAATTAGGGTGAGCCAACGCGGTCGATTTTAGTCGTGTGCCCTCCACGACCTACCGCTAAATTCGTTGTCGGTTGCGGGTTATTTCAAACCGCGACAGAACGTCCCTCGAGTCGATAGGAATGGGTTAAGGTGTTCAAGAAGACTGCTATCGTCGCCTCCGCCGCGGCCGGACTGATGATGATCGGCGCGCCCGCTTTCGCCACCGAGCCCGGCGAGATCGAGGCCAACGACAACACGAACCAGATCGGCCTCATCAACGTTGATGACGTGCTGAGCAACAACGACATCAACCTCTGCGACACGCTGGACCTGAACCTGATTGCCATCCTCGGTGGCAACAGCACGGGCAACACGGTGTGCACCAACGCGGAGGCGAACAACGACTGAGGTCGTTACTCCAGCTACGGGTGGGAGGCCATGGCCTCCCACCCGTTTCCATGTGTGCGGTCACCGGCGCGCGACGGCCCGCAACAGCGGGCCCGCGAGCTCCTTCCTGCAGATCAGCACATCCGGCAGATACGGCGAGGCCTGGTTGTAGCGCAGTTCGGAACCGTCCACCCTGGACGTGTGCAGCCCGGCCGCCACGGCGATGCCGACGGGTGCCGCCGAGTCCCACTCGTACTGACCACCCGCGTGGAGGTAGGCGTCGGCCTCCCCGCGCACCACCGCCATCGCCTTCGCTCCCGCCGAGCCCATCGGCACGAGTTCCGCCCCGACCTCCTCGGCGACCCTTTTCGCGAATTCGGGTGGCCGGCTGTCGCTCACCAGAATTCGCGTCTTTTCTCGAGGACGGTTTACTCCTATTTTCCCCACATCGTCGGTGGCACTCACTCGTTCTTTGTCCGGTTCCGCCACCGCGGCGTCGGTGATGCCCCGCCCCGCCTGCCACAACGCGACGTGCACCGTCCAGTCCGCGCGGCGGCGCCCGTACTCCCGCGTGCCGTCGAGCGGATCGACGATCCACACCCGCTCGGCCCGCAACCGCGCCGGGTCGTCGGCCGACTCCTCCGACAGCACCGCGTCACCCGGCCGGTGCTCGGCCAGCCTGCGCAGCAGCAGCGTGTTCGACTCCACATCGCCGCGTCGCCCCAGCTCCCGGGCATCGGTCGCCTCGCCCGCCGCGTCCCGGGTCCGCAGCAGCAGCGTCCCGGCCTCCTCGGCCAGCGACGCGGCAAGTCGTGCATCCGTCATCACGTCAGGCAGCGTAGAGCCCGTGGGTCCGCGGGTATGCCGTAGCCAGTGCAACCGCCGGAGAGGGAGCGACGATGGACGCGCAGCTGGCTGTGATCACGGGTGCGTCGACCGGCATCGGACGACAGCTCGCGAAGGAGTTCGCCCGCAACGGGTTCGACCTCGTCCTGTCGGCCGACGACGATGCGCTCGACGACGTGGCGACCGAGCTGCGCGGCGACGGTCGCCAGGTGTGGAGCGTGCGGCGTGACCTGTCGACCTATCCCGGGGTCACGGAGCTGGTCGAGCGCATCGAGTCGCTCGACCGTCCGATCGACGTGCTGATCCTCAACGCCGGTGTGGGCATCGGCGGCCCCTTCGTGGGTGAGACGCCGCTGCACGACCAGCTGCGCGTCGTCGACCTCAACGTCTCGGGCACCCTGCACCTGGCCAAACGCCTGCTGCCCGCCATGGTCGAGCGGGGCAGTGGACGGCTGGCGGTGGTGTCGTCGACGGTCGCGGGGCTGCCCGGCCCGTTCCAGTCGACCTACAACGCCTCCAAGGCGTTCGTGTCGTCCTTCGCCGCCGCGATCGCCGAGGAACTGCGGGGCACGGGAGTCACCGTCACCACGGTGTTGCCGGGGCTGACCGACACGGAGTTCTTCACGCGGGCCCGCATGCTCGACACGAGGCTGGGGTCGCTGTCGTTCAAGGACGACCCGGCGCGGGTCGCGCGGGAGACCTATCGCGCGACGATGGCGGGCCGGGCGCACGTCGTCACAGGGCCCTTCTACAACTGGGCGTTCGTGCTGGCCGGGCGGCTGCTGCCGGACCGTCTGCTCGCCCGGTTGCACCGCGCCGTGTCGGCGCCCGACTCCGCCGGGGCCCCGATCGTCGGGTGAGCGTGGCCGCGGGTGCCGGTCGTGCGCGTCGGCACACCGCGTTCCCGCTAGCGCAGCGCCACCGACAGGGCGTGTGCGATCTGCCTGCCGAGCGCGTGCGTGGCGTCGTGCGGCGGCTGTCCCACCTTGACCACGATCGACCCGCCGAACGGCTGGCGTTCGACGACCTCGATCCGCTCGCCGAGCCCGATGGCCCGGTCGGACAGGTACCGCAGCAGCTCCGGATCGGTGTCCCACACACGCACGATCTCCCCCACCGCGCCGGTGGGGAGCTCCTCCAACAGCTTCGTGGACACCTCCTCGACCGAGCCGTCCACCGCGGGGATCGGATCACCGTGCGGGTCCCGCACCGGGTTGCCGAGTTTCGCCGCGATGCGCTCGACGAGCAGGTCCGACACCACGTGTTCGAGCAGGTCCGCCTCGGCGTGCACCTCGTCCCACGTGTAGCCGAGCTCCGAGACGAGGTAGGACTCGATCAACCGGTGCCGCCGCAGCACCGACATGGCGAGCTGCCTGCCGTCACCGGTCAACTCGATGCCGCGGTACGGCACGTGCTCGACCAGGCCCTGCTGGGCGAGCTTGGTCACCATCCCCGACGCCGACGACGGGCTCACTTCGAGCCGAGTGGCCAGCGACGTGTTCGTGACGGCTTCACCACGTTCCTCCAGGCCGTAGATCGCCCGCAGGTAGTCCTCGATCGAGGCCGATCGACGGTTCGCGCCACCAACCATGCCTCCTACGATACGGACCGCTCAGCTGCGCCAGCGATAGCGCACCCAGCCCGGCACGGGCTCCGCGCCCAGGTCGGCGTAGAACGCGGCGGCCTTCTCGTTGCCCTCCTGCATGTCCCACTCGACCCGGCCGTCGGTGCGCGCCTTCAGCTCCAGCAGCAGCTGCCTGCCGAGGCCGGACCTGCGGTACTGGGGCCGCACGAAGAGGTCGTCGAGCCAGATGCCGGGCTTGGCCTCCCACGTCGAGAAGTTCCACGAGCAGAACGCCAGGCCCGCCGCCTCGCCGTCGACCTCGGCGATGAGGACCCACGCCTTCGGTTCGGGACCGAACAGGTGGTGGGTCATCTCCTCGCGGTCGAGGTGCAGCTCGTCGTTGCCCTCGTAGCGGGCGTGCTCCTCGATCATCGAGCAGATGTCGTCGATGTCGCCTTTCACAGCGTCGCGTATGGGCATGCCCGAACCCTATCGATCGATCGATCGTATGGCTAGGCTGCGAAGCCATGGGGCGAGACGTGACGACCGTGGACCTGGACCTCGACGACCGTGTGGCGACGGTGTGGCTCGACCGGCCGCACCGGCTGAACGCGGTCACACCGGAACTCGTGGCCGATCTGCTCACCGTGCTCGACCGCGTCGCGGCCGACGAGAACGTCGGGGTCGTGGTGCTGGCCGGGCGGGGGCGGGCGTTCTGCTCGGGGCACGACCTCAAGCAGCCGCCGCCCGAACAGGAGTCGCGTCGGCGGCTGGAACAGCTGCAGGACGTGACCCGGGCGCTGCGGGGCCTGCCGCAGCCCGTGGTGGGCGCCGTGCACGGCTACGCCATCGGCGCGGGCGCGGAGTTCGCCCTGGGCTGCGACCTGGTGGTCGCGGCCGACGACGCCGTGTTCGCCTTCCCCGAGGTGGGCCTGGGTCTCAGCGTCACGAACGGCGCCTCGCGACTGCTCCCGCTGCTCGTCGGGCCGATGCGCGCCAAGGAAATGATCATGCTCGGCGAACACGTCGACGCGGCGACGGCGCACGCGATCGGCCTCGTGAACAAGGTCGTCCCGGTCGACGCCCTGTCCGAGCACGCGCACAGCCTGGCGCGCTCGCTGGCGGAGCGGCCCGCCGCCGCGCTGGCACTGGCGAAGCGCGCGGTCGACCGCGGCGTCGACGGCACGCTGGACGCCGCACTGGAACTGGAGGTCAGCCACGCGCTGATCACCGAGCACACACCGGAAGTGGCCGCGTCGAAGGAGGAGTTCGGACAACGATGACCGACGACCTCGTAGGACTGCTGCGGCACGCCGCGACGGCGTGGCCGGACAAGGACGCCTGGGTGTTCGACGCCACCGGCGAGCGGCTGACGTTCGCCGAGGTCGCCGACCGCACCGAGTCGCTCGCGGCGTCGTTGCACGCGCTCGGCGTGTGCGCGGGCGACCGCGTCGCCGTGATGCTCGACAACCGGCCCGAGTTCCCGCTGCTCTGGCTGGCGCTGGCGCGGATCGGCGCGGTGCTCGTGCCGGTCAACACCAATTACCGCGAGCTCGACGGCGAGCACGTGCTGGCCCACTCCGGGGCCCGGGTCGCCGTCGGGGGCGAGCAGTTCGTGGAGCTGTTGCGCACCATCGCGCCGCGGACGTCGGTGGAGCGCGTGCTCACTCCGGAGGAGTTGGCGACCCTGCGCGCGGACGCGCCGCCGCCGTACCAGCCCGCGCCCGAACGCCCCACCAACATCCAGTACACCTCGGGCACCACGGGAGCCCCCAAGGGCTGCGTCCTGCCGCACCGCTACTGGACCACGCTGGCGCAGGGCCTCGTGTCGGAGTTCCCGAACATCGCCGCCGACGACACCGTCCTCACCGCTCAGCCGTTCCACTACATCGATCCTCAGTGGAACGTCGCATTGGGACTCGCGGCCGGCGCGACCCTGGTGGTGCTCGACCGGTTCCACCCCTCGACGTTCTGGCAGAAGGTGCGCGAGCACGAGGTGACGTGGTTCTACTGCCTCGGACTCATGCCCACGCTGCTGCTGCGCATGCCGCCCTCCGAGGCCGACCGCGACCACCGCGTGCGGGCCGTCAGCGCGTCGGCCATTCCCAAGGACCTGCACGCCGAGCTCGAACGCCGGTGGGGCGCACCGTGGTACGAGGCGTTCGGCATGACCGAGACCGGCGGCGACATCCGCATGGACCCGCGCGACCACGACGAGTGCGTCGGCACTGGTTGTCTCGGCAGGCCCGCGCCGGGCAGGGAGGCGATGATCGCCGACGAGTCCGGGCGACCCCTCCCCCGTGGCGAGGAGGGAGAGCTCCTCGTCCGTGGCGTCGGTCTCATGCACGGCTACCACGACGACCCCGAGGCCACCGCGAAGGCGTTCCGCGGCGGCTGGTTCCGCACCGGCGACATCGCGCGGATGGACACCGAGGGCCGCGTCTTCTACGTCGGCCGCACCAAGGACATGATCCGCCGCAGCGGCGAGAACATCGTCGCCGACGAGGTCGAACGCGCGTTGCAGCTCCACCCGGCGGTGCGGACCGCGGCGGTACTGGGCGTGCCGGACGAGCTGCGCGGCGAAGAGGTGAAGGCGCTCGTGGTGCTCGCGGACGGGCACGAGGTCACGCCCGACGAGTTGGCCGAGCACTGCGGCACCCAACTCGCCTACTTCAAGGTGCCGCGCTACTGGGCGTTCGTGGACGCGCTCCCGTTGACCGCGTCCGAACGCGTCGCCAAGGGTGAGCTGCGCAAGGCGGGAGCCGACACACCGGAGCACTCCTACGACCGGGTGGAGCAACGGTGGCGTTAGACACTCGGGAGCGGGTCCGCAGGGCGGCGGTCAAGCTGTTCGCGGACAAGGGCTTCCACGGCACCGGCATCCGCGACCTCGCCACCGAGTCCCAGCTGTCGACGGCGAGTCTCTACCACTACATGGGCTCGAAGGAGGACCTGCTCGTCGACATCATGCGCCGCTGCCTGCAGACGCTGCTCGACACCGCGACAGCCGAGCTCGCCGACGTCGAAGACCCGGCGACCCGGCTGCGCAAACTCGTGAAACTGCACGTCAGAGCCCATGCGCGGATGCCGAGGGAGACGCGGATCGTGGACCACGAGATACCGGTCCTCTCCCCTGCCGTGCGGCGCTCGGTGATCGGACTCCGGGACTCCTACGAGCGGTTGTGGGCCGACGCCGTCGCCGACGGCGTGGAGGCCGGGGTGTTCACCACGGCACACCCCGGTGTGACCCGGCTCGCGCTCCTGGAGATGTGCACCGGGGTGGCGCGGTGGTACTCGCCACGGGGTTCGCTGCCGCTCGACGAGCTCGCCTCGCACTACGCAGACGTAGCACTGCGTGCCGTGGGAGCTTGCTCGCAGAGCGCGGCTGAGGGACAGTCGAGGGGTGAGTGAGGAAACCATCCAGCTGGAACTCAACGAGGCCGGTGTCTCCCCGAAGCTTCCCACGCCTTCGGACCCGCGCGACCAGATCCAGGACGTGCCCTACCGACCGGTGGAGTTCCGCGACGACGATCTCCCCGCCGCGTTGGAACGCTGCGCCGGTTGGCTCCGGCGGGCCCAGCAGTGGCTCGGGGAGCCGGTGGACGTGCTCGCCGTCCACCTCGACTACGACGAACGCGACGGCTACCCCTACTACGACCTGAAGCTGCTGTGCAACGAGGAGGACCTGGCCGGGGTTCCGGTCGCACTCCGAGAGCGGAGCGGCGAGGTCGGCAAGTAGTCCGGACGCACACAACACAACAGTTGACGACGAGGTGACACGGACGCCGTGGGGCCGGGCTCACCGGCTCCACGGCGTCTCCGGGCACCTCTGTCCGGCGACCCTGCGGGGCCGCCCTCAGACGGGACCTCTCAGCCGAGGGTTCCGCCCACTTTGACGTGCCCCTTGAGCAGGTTCCGCGCGATCGTGCGGCGCTGGATCTCGTCGGTGCCCTCGTAGATCCGGAGCAGGCGCAGCTCGCGGTACCACCGCTCGACGGGCAGTTCCCGCGTGTAGCCCATGCCGCCGTGGATCTGCAGCACCCTGTCCACGATCTCGTTGGCCTTCTGCCCGCCGTAGAGCTTGGCGATCGACTGCGCGTGCCGCGAGTCGAGGCCCGAGTCCACCTGCCAGGCGGCGTGCAGGACGAGCCACCTCAGCGCCTCGATCTCCACGCCGGAGTCCGCGATCATCCACTGGATCGCCTGCCGCTCGGCGATGGGAGCGCCGAACGTCTCCCGCGTGTTGGCGTGGTCGATGGCCATCGACAGGAGCCGTTCGCACGAGCCGATGGCCCGCGCGGGCAGCAGGTACCGACCACGGCCGATCCACTGCATCGCGAGCGCGAACCCCTGCCCGACCTCGCCGAGGACCTGGCTCTCGGGCACGCGCACGTTCTCGAAGATCAGCGAGGCGGGCCCCCACTCGCCCATCGTGTCGATGTACTCCGACCGCCACCCCATGTCGCGGTCGACGAGGAAGCACGTCACGCCGCCGTTCGCGCCCTTCTCGGGGTCGGTGACGGCGAAGACCATGACGAAGTCGGCCTCGTTGCCCCCCGTGATGAACGTCTTCTCACCGTTGATCACCCACTCGCCGCCCTCCTTGCGGGCGGTGGTGCGGATCGCCTTGGCGTCGGACCCCGCGCCGGGCTCGGTGATGGCGAAGCACGACTTGCGCGTGCCCTCGATGGTGGGCAGCAGGTACCGCTGCTTCTGCTCGTCGTTGGCGTGGAAGAGGATGTTGTCCGCGGAGCCGCCGAAGCTGAACGGCACGAACGTGCGGCCGAGTTCGGCCTCCAGCAACGCCGTCATGACCGCGGACAGGCCCATCCCGCCGTACTCGGGCGGGGTCTGCACGCCCCAGAACCCGGATTTCCTGGCCTTCTCGCGCAGCTCGGTCAGCTCGTCGGTCGTGAGCCCCGGCTGGTGTGCGCGTTCCCTGCGCAGCACCTCCTGCTCGAGCGGGACGAGTTCCTTCTGCACGAACGTCCTGACCCAGTCGCGGATCTGCCGTTCCTCGTCGCTCAGGCTGAAATCCATCGGCTCACGCTCCCTCGGTGAAGCTGACTAAGCGATTGCTTACCTCGCACGGTAGCGCAAGCACGGTCTTGGCGGGAGCCCCGCCGCCACATAGATTGAGTCGGGCCGACATCCGGAGTGCTCCAGGGGGAAACTCGCACCATGACCGAATGCGCCGTGTGGTGGTCGGAACCGATCACCGCGACCGCCGACGCGCTGGCCCTGCTCGACCCGGTCGAGCGGGACCGCTACGACGCCTACCGCCGACCCGAGGACCAGCGCCGTTTCCTCACGGGCCGGGTCCTCGCCAAGAACGTCGCGGGACACCGGCTGGGCCTGGAGCCCGAGAAGGTGCACTTCGACGCGAGCTGCCCGGACTGCGACAGGCAGCACGGCCCCGTGCGCGTGCCGGGGGCCGCGCTCCAGCTGTCGATCTCGCACGCGGGTGACCGCGTCGGGGTGGCCGCCACCACGGGCGCTCCGGTCGGCCTCGATGTGGAGTCGGCCCAGCGCAACGCCGACGACTCGCTCATCTCCTACGCGCTCTCCGAAGCCGAGCAGAAGAGCCTGCCCACCGACGCGGACGGGCGCGCCCGGGCGTTCTTCACGTTCTGGACGCGCAAGGAAGCCCTGATGAAGGCCACCGGCCGCGGGCTGCGCATTCCCCTGCAGTCGCTGACCCTGTCGAGCGCGGACGCACCGGCTCGGCTGCTCGTCTCGGACGACACCTCGCTCTCGCCCGAGACGACGAAGCTCGCCGACCTCGACGCGGGCCCGGGCTATCGCGCGGCCGTGGCCGTTCTCACCTCGGAGGAGATCGACATCACCGAGCGTTGGTGGCACCCCGGCGCCGTGCTCGACGGACAATAGGAGCGAGTACGACCAACGCGACACGAGGAGGGGCCGGTGAACACAGGAAGCCCCGCCGGCCTCCTGTCGCGCTACCGCCGGGGTGACTTCTTCCTCGCCACCGCCGATCGCACGCTCCTCGCCCGTGGCGTCCACACCGCGATCACCGATGTCGACGAGTTCGCGCTCGCCGACCGTGTGGGAGCGACGCTGCGCGACGGACTCGCCGACGCGCCCCGGCTGGCCGTGGGCGCGTTGCCGTTCCACAGCGGCCCCGACACCCCCGGACATCTCGTCGTGCCCGCCGAGGCCGAGGTGAGCGGCGCGGTGCACCCGCACACCGTGGCGTGGTCGCGACGCGCCGTGGGGAATCCCGTCGACGTCCGCCCGGTGCCCGAGCCCGCCCGGCACGTCCAGGCGGTCGCCTCGGCCGTCGACGCGCTGGCGGCGCGCGACCTGCGCAAGGTCGTGCTGGCCCGTGCGCTGGACGTCGAGTTCGGCGAGCCCGTGTCACCCGAGGCCGTGCTGCACAACCTCGTCCTGGACAACGACCGGGGCTACACCTTCGCGACCGGGTTGCCGAACGGCGCGACCCTCCTGGGTGCGAGCCCGGAGCTGCTGCTGTCCCGCCACGGCCGGACGGTCGTGTCGCACCCCCACGCCGGCTCCGCACCGAGGTCACCGGACCCCGACGTCGACGAGCGGAACGCGAAGGCGCTGCTGGCCTCCCGCAAGGACCACGTCGAACACGGCGTGCTCACGGAAGCGGTGGTGGAGACGCTCCGGCCCTACTGCCGGCGGCTGCACGTGCCGTCGGGCCCGTCGTTGGTGTCCACACCGACGATGTGGCACCTCGGCACGACCGTCACGGGAGAGTTGTCGGACCCCGCTGTCACGGCATTGCACCTCGCCGCCGCCCTGCACCCCACCCCTGCCATCTGCGGAACGCCGACGTCGTCGGCGCGGCAGCTCGTCACCGAACTGGAAACGTTCGACCGCGGCTACTACGCCGGTGCGGTCGGCTGGGTGGACGCGAAGGGCGACGGCGAATGGGCCGTCTCGATCCGTTGCGCCGAAGTGACGGAGCATTCGCTCCGGCTGTACGCGGGCGGCGGGATCATGCCGGAATCCGATCCGAGAACGGAACTGGAGGAAACGTCGGCCAAATTCGCGACGTTGTTGCGCGCGATGGGCCTACCCCAGGAGTGATGTCGACCGAATCGGTCCGGTCGACGACGATCTCGCCTCGCTGTCGGTGCCATTCGGTGCCCATTTCGCCGACACCGCGAGGCCTTCTGATTCAGGTACTCGGGGCGAGCACGCCCCGAACACTCACTTGAGGGCGTTGATGAGCGCTTCGCGCTGCCGGTCGCCCAGTCCCGCGGCCCTGCGGTCGGGGTCGATACCCGCCTGCTCCATCAGCGCCGTGACCTTCACCTGGCCGAGGCCCGGGACGGCCTTGAGCAGCTGCGTCACCTTCGTCTTCCCGACGGTCTTGTCTTCCTTGGCTCGGTTGAGCACCGCGTCGATGCTCTCCTTGCCCGACTTGATGTTGGCGAGCAGTTCGGACCGCGCCTTCCTGGCCTCTGCGGCCTTGGCGAGAGCCTCAGCCCGTTGCTCCGGGGTCAAGGTGGGAAGTGCCAACGTAATGATCCTTTCGTGCTTGTCGAACACCGCGCACACGCGGTGACAGACCTACCCGGTCACGCCGATGCGCAAAACCGCCGCGGTCCTGGGCCTCAGTAAACGCCAAGTGCGCCTGGGACGCGAAATCGACACGCGAGGTTTCCCCGACCGTGCCATGACGTGGTCACAGGCGGTGTCGAAGCGACAACGACGAGCACAGTTGGGCGCTGTGCACAAGCCCCGAACGTGCGGTGCGCACTACAGTCGCCTCAACCTGGACCCTCGACGCAGGAGCGGGAGCCTCAATGTTGAGCACGATGCAGGACGATCAGCTGTCCCTGGCGTATCTGCTGCAGCACGGCGCACGAGCGCACGGCGACGCCGAGGTCACGACGTGGACGGACAGCGGGCCGAGGAAGACGACCTTCGCACGCATCGGCAAGCGCGCGGCCCAACTCGCACACGCACTGCGGGAACTCGGTGTCACGGGCGACCAGCGGGTCGCCACGTTCATGTGGAACAACGCCGAGCACCTGGAGTGCTACCTGGCGGTGCCCGCCATGGGCGCCGTGCTGCACACACTCAACATCCGGCTGTTCGCCGAGCAGCTCGTGTACGTGGCGAACCACGCCGAGGACCACGTCGTCGTGGTGGACGGCTCGGTGCTGCCCCTGTTCGCCAAGAACCTGCCCGAGCTGAAGACCGTCAAGCACGTGATCGTGGCGAACGGCGACGCCGCCGCACTCGAGGCGCCGGAGGGCGTCACCGTGCACTCCTACGAGGAACTGCTGGCCGGCAGGCCGGAGACGTTCGACTGGCCCGACATCGACGAACGCTCCGCCGCCGCCATGTGCTACACCTCCGGCACCACGGGCGACCCCAAGGGCGTCGTCTACTCCCACCGCTCGATCTGGCTGCACTCCATGCAGGTGTGCATGACCGACACGATGCGCCTGACCGACACCGACAAGGCGCTCGTGATCGTGCCGATGTTCCACGCCATGTCGTGGGGCATGCCGTACGCGGCGTTCATGGTCGGGACGTCGATGGTGCTGCCCGACCGGTTCCTGCAACCCGGTCCGATCGCGGAGATCCTCGCCGCCGAGAAGCCGACGTTCGCCGGCGCGGTGCCGACGATCTGGCAGGGCTTGCTCCAGCACCTCGACGCCAACCCCCAGGACATCTCGCACCTGCGCGAGGTCGTGGTGGGCGGGTCGGCCGCCCCGCCGTCGATGATGCACGCCTTCGAGGAGCGCTACGGCGTGCCCGTCGTGCACGCGTGGGGCATGACCGAGACCTCCCCGCTGGGCAGCGTCGCGCGGCCCCCGGCGCGCGCCACGGGCGAGGAGGCCTGGCGCTACCGCTACACCCAGGGCCGGTTCCCCGCGTCCGTCAAGGCCCGCCTCGTCGACGACCACGGCAACGAGGTGCCGTGGGACGGCGAGAGCGTCGGCGAACTGGAGGTCAAGGGCCCGTGGATCGCGGCGTCCTACTACGGCGGCGTCGATCCCGACAAGTTCCACGACGGGTGGTTGCGCACCGGAGACGTCGGCACGATCACTCCCGACGGCTACCTGACCCTCACCGACCGCTCCAAGGACGTCATCAAGTCCGGCGGTGAATGGATCTCGTCGGTCGACCTCGAGAACGCCGTGATGGCGCACGCCGCGGTCGCCGAGGCGGCGGTCATCGCCGTGCCCGACGAGAAGTGGGACGAACGCCCCCTCGTCGCGGTCGTCGTGCGGGACGGCCACGAGGTGACGGCCGAGGAACTCCGCGAGTTCCTGGCGGCACGGGTCGCCAAGTGGCAGCTGCCCGAGCACTGGACGTTCGTGGCCGAGGTGCCCAAGACCAGTGTCGGCAAGTTCGACAAGAAGCGCCTGCGCGCCGACCACGCCGGGGGCAAGCTCGACGTCACGCACTTCTAGGACTCCCCGATGCGGCGGGGCCGTCCCGACGTGCGGCGAGGACGGCCCCGCCGGTTGTGGGAGTGGACGCCCACCGCCCGGTGCGGCAGGGTTACCGCATGCAGACAGCGCCCACCGTCGACGACGACGGCACCGCCCTGTTCCACCGCACCATGCCGTTCACCGAGCGGTTGGGATTCGAGGTGCTCCGGCACTCCCGGGAACTCGTCGTGGCCCGGATCGCGCACGACGAGTCGCTCTGCACGCTCGGCGGGGTTCTGCACGGCGGTGTGCTGATGTCCCTGGCCGACTCGGCCGCGGCCGTGTGCGCGTTCCTCAACCTCCCCGAGGGTGCGCAGGGCACCACCACCGTCGAGTCGAAGACCAACTTCCTCCGTGCCGTCCGGTCCGGACACGCCACCGCGTCGTCGACACCACTGCACGCGGGTGGCCGCGTGATCGTGGTGGAGACCGAGATCCACGACGACGACGGCCGGCTCGTCGCCAAGATCACCCAGAGCCAAGCGGTGCTGCGCTCCTGACTGCTCCTGACGGCACACCCCGAACCGACCGTAGGGTGAGTGGCGTGGACATCGACTACCACGAGTGGAGTGGCGAGGCGCAGTTCGGCCACGGCGAGTCGTCGGGCACCGAGGTGGGGAACGCCGGGTTGCGGATCGGTACCGCCGCCGGAGTCCAGGACGGCGCCGAGTACGCCTGGTGGACCTCGCCGGAACACGACGTGCCCTTCGACGCCGACGAGCTCGTCGTCTCGTGGAACGCGGTCACACCGCCCGGCACGTGGCTCACCGTCGAGGTGGAGGCGCACACCGACTCGGGGCAGCGCACACCGTGGTTCTCGATGGGCCGCTGGTCGTTCGACGAGACCGACGTCCGGAGCACGTCGGTGCCCGGGCAGCGCGACGAGACGGCGCACGTGGCGGTCGACCGACTGGTGGCGGCCGACGGCGTGCGGCTGCGCGGCTACCGGCTCCGGGTGACGCTGTGTCGTGCCGGGGGCACCGACGCCGGCCCCGTGCTGAGCGCCGTGGGCGCCGTCGCCTCCGCCGTGGAGCCGCGCACCGAGGTCGCGACCTCGCCGCCCGGCCCCGGGCTCGGCATCGAACTCCCCGTGCCGCGCTACGCCCAGTACCTCCACAGAGGACACTTCGCCGAGTACGGCGGCGGGGGCGACGGCTGGTGCAGTCCGGCCTCCACCGAGATGGTGGTCGAGTACTGGGGCGTGGGACCGACCGAGGCGCAACTCGCGTGGATTCCGCACGACCACCCCGACCGCAGCGTCGTGCACGCCGCGAGGCACACCTTCGACCACGCCTACGGCGGCACGGGCAACTGGGCATTCAACGTGGCGTACGCGTCGCAGTACGGCCTGCGGGGCCGGGTCACCCGCCTGGCGTCGTTGCGCGACGTCGAACAGCACGTCGCCCACGGTGTCCCGGTGATCGTCTCCGTGTCGTTCATCGAGGGCGAGCTCCCCGGAGCGGACTACGCCACCAAGGGGCACCTGCTGGTGGTGGTCGGGTTCACCGGCACCGGCGACGTCATCGCGCACGACCCCGCCGCCGAGGACGCCGCCTCGGTCCGGAGGGTGTACCTGCGGGCGGCGTTCGAGACCGTCTGGCAGCGCACGCGGCGGACCGAGGAGGACGGCGCCGTCGTCGGCACGCCCGCGGGCATCGCCTACCTCATCGCGCCGCCCGGGGCGTCACTCCGCTGAGGCCGTACGGGAACTGCGGACACGCGTGCGCGGGAGGCGGACACGTGTTCGCAGGGCGCGGACACGGTGTGGGGGTTACAGGCCCAGCTTGCCCGGGTTGAGGATGTTCGTGGGGTCGGTCGCGTGCTTCGCCGCGCTCAGCACCGACATGCCCACGTCCCCGATCTCGGCGCGCAGGTAGGGCGCGTGGTCCACGCCCACCGCGTGGTGGTGGGTGATCGTGCCGCGCCCGCTGATCGCCTCGCTGGCGGCCTGCTTCGCGCGCTCCCACTGTCCGAACGGGTCGCGCGGGTCGCGGGCCGCGAGCACGGTGAAGTACAGCGACGCACCCGTCTCGTAGGCGTGGGAGATGTGGCACATGAGCACCGGCCGGTCGAGGGCGCCCCGCAGAGCCGCGGACACCGCGTCGTGGAGCTCGCCCAACCGCGACCAGTGCGTGGCCGTCTCCAACGTCTCCACGCACACCCCGGCGTCGAGCAGGGCGTCCCGCTGCCGGGGACCGGAGAACCGGCCGTGTCGCCAGGCCTCGCCCGGCGCCCGGCCGAGCGACACGGCGCCCGCCGCACGCAGCACCTTCAGAGCCCGCGCGCGCTGGGGCGCCCGCCCGTACCAGCCGAGGATCAGCAGGCACGGCTCGTGCACCCGGCGCGCGGCGAGATAGCCGCGCAGGGCCGACGTCACGACCCCGCCCTTGAGCGCGAGCGTCACCTCGGTCTCCTCCACATCGGACACCCGCATGACGTCGGCCGACAGACCGTTCTGCGCGAGCGTGCGCACGACGTGCATGGCGTCGTGCCAGCCCCGCAACACGAAACCCTCGTAGCGCTCCCGCTCCGGCAGCGGGCGCACGCGCACGGTGACCTCGGTGATCACGCCGAGCGTGCCCTCACTGCCGACCGCCAACGCCCGCAGATCGGGCCCCGCGGCGGACGCCGGCGCCACACCGAGTCGCCACGGCCCCGACGGGGTCGCCAGGCGCACGCCCTGCACCATGTCCTCGAACCGGCCGTAGCCCGACGACGCCTGCCCCGCCGACCGCGTGGCGGCGAACCCTCCGAGCGTGGCCCGCTCGAACGACTGCGGGACGTGCCCGAGTGTCAGGCCGTGCGCGGCGAGCAGGCGCTGCGCCGCCGGCCCGCGCACACCGGCCTGGAACACGGCCAACCGCGACGTCGGATCGACGGAGACGAGCCGGTCGAGCCGATGCAGGTCGAGCGCGATCACCGCCTCCTTGTCGCCGCGCAGCGCGGCCACGCCACCGACGACGGACGTGCCACCGCCGAACGGCACCACACCGACGTCGTGGGACACGCACACGTCCACCACCCGCTGCACCTCGTCCGGATCGGCGGGCACCACCACGGCGTCGGGAACGGCGAGCCCGTCCGGGTGGCGGCGGCGGAGGAGGTCCAGGTACGACAGGCCGCCCGCGCGACCGAGCCGCTCGCCCTCGGTGTCGAGCAGGTGGTCTTCGCCCACCACCGCGGCGAGGGCGGCCCGCGCTGCGGCGTCCAGCCGCGACGGCGGCACGGTGAGAGCCGAGT